>CAZIYV010000141.1:0-8440 GCA_964543575.1 uncultured Pelotomaculum sp. | reverse complement strand
GCCTGTCGGATCTTGTAGTTGTTCTTCTCGTTGCGGGCGTCCACCTCAAGCCGGCTCCCTTTGCCGCTCAGTCTGTCGGCCACTTCCTGGGCGTACGCGGCGTGCCGGTCGGTGATTGGGATCACTTTAACCTGGACGGGCGCCAGCCAGGCTGGGAAAGCTCCCGCGAAGTGCTCGGTGAGGATGCCGATGAACCGCTCCAGGCTGCCGAAAATTGTTCGGTGGATCATCACCGGGCGGTGCTTCTGGCCGTCCTCGCCTACATAGGTCATGTCAAACACTTCCGGCATCACAAAGTCAAGCTGAATGGTGCCGCACTGCCAGGTGCGCCCCAGGGTGTCTTTCAGGTGAAAGTCGATCTTCGGGCCGTAGAAAGCGCCGTCGCCCTCGTTTACCTTGTAGTCGAGGCCCCTGGTTTCCAGGGCGTCGCGCAGCGCCCCGGTGGCCATCTCCCAAACCTCATCGGAACCCATGGCGTTTTCCGGCTTGGTGGAAAGCTCCACGTGGTAGGGGAAGCCGAATTTCTTGTAGAAATCGTCCTCCATGTTGATCACTCCGATGATCTCATCCTTTACCTGTGAGGGCAGCATGTAGATATGGGCGTCGTCCTGGGTGAAACAGCGCACCCGCATCAGGCCGTGCAGAGCGCCGGAAAGTTCGTGCCGGTGCACCAACCCCAGTTCCGCCATGCGTATGGGCAGTTCCCGGTAGCTGTGCAGTTTGTTTTTATAAACCATGATGCCGCCTGGGCAGTTCATCGGCTTGACCGCGTAGTCACCCTCGTCGATTTTGGTGAAGTACATGTTCTCCCGGTAATGGTCCCAGTGGCCGGACTGCTCCCACAGGGAGCGGCACAGAATAATCGGTGTGCGGATTTCATGATAACCCTTTTTAGTGTGCTCCTCCCGCCAGAACTTCTCCAGCTCGTTGCGCAGGATCATGCCCTTGGGATGGAAGAAGGGAAAGCCCGGCCCCTCGTCCTGGATGCTGAAAAGATCTAGCTCGGCCCCAAGCTTGCGGTGGTCGCGCCGCTTAGCCTCTTCAATCCGGAAAAGGTATTCGTCCAGCAGGGATTTCTTGGGAAAGGAAGTTCCGTAGATCCGCTGGAGCATCTTGTTCTTTTCGCTGCCGCGCCAGTAAGCGCCGGCCACGTTTAAAAGCTTGACCGATTTTAGGCGGCCGGTGGAAGGAACATGCGGGCCCATGCACAGATCCGTAAAGGCGCCCTGGCGGTAAACGGACAGGGGCGCTTCAACGGGCAGGTCCTCGATCAATTCCACCTTATAGTCCTGGCCGGAGCTGCTGAACAGGTCCAGCGCGTCCGGCCGCGCGTACTCGGAGCGCTCAAAAGGCAGGTCGGCCTTGATGATAGCCTCCATCTCTTTTTCGATTACGCCCAAATCTTCAGTGGTGAACGGCTCGGTGGTGTCAAAGTCGTAATAAAAACCATCGGCTATGGCCGGCCCTATGGCCAGCTTGATGCCGGGGAAAAGCTTCTGGCAGGCCTGGGCCATGACGTGGGCGGTGCTGTGGCGGTAGACCTGCCGGCCCTCTTCGTCTTCAAAGTTTAAAAATTCCACCGCGGCGTCACGCTCCAGCGACCGCGACAGGTCAGTCAGTTGGCCGTCCACCTTCGCTACCAGGGCTTCTCTGGCCAAACGCGGGCTGATATCTTTGGCTATGTCTATCAGCGCAATGCCTGCCGGGTATTCCCTGGCGCCGCCATCCGGCAGGGTCACTTTGATCTTGCTGTTCTCAACCATAGTAAACACATCCTTTTCAAATATAGGTCACACAAGGGTGACACAAGGGGACGGTTCTCCTGTGTCAAAAGATGTTTGAGACAAGGGTGTTTGAGACAAGGGGACGGTTCTCCTGTCTCACTCCTGTCTCAAAAGATGTAGGTTCGGATTTATCCGAACAATGTGCGACTAAAGTCGCACCTACATCTTCTCAGCCCAAGTCCCATTTATCTAGCGAATCAGGAACCGTCCCCGTTTGCTCGAAGGCAAGTCCGGAACCGTCCCCGTTTGCCTTTGGGCAAGGCAAGAACCGTCCCCGTTTGCCTGTTTACTGGGTGAAAAAGAAACGTCCCTGACTGTATACAGTCAGGGACGGGATTTCCCGCGGTTCCACCCTGGTTAGGAAGAAGTACCTTCCTCTCTCGCGGCAGTTAACGTCTGCTCTCCGGCCCGGCTTACTTTCATTTCAGCCGGCGGCTCCAAGGCGGTTTTCAGTTCCCCCGGCAGCTAAAGGCGCTTTCAGCCACGGCGCCCTCTCTCTGCAGGCCGGGATGGGACCTGCTTTCCTTTTCATGGCCATTTACAATATTCTATCGGTATTATATTTATTAACCATAAATTTGTCAACAAATAGAGGCCTGGGCATAATCATTATATTTTAATCAGAACTTCCTGCCTGTGCCGCACAAAGCGCAGCCCGCACATTCTTTTACCCGGCCGGTGAAAACGTTCCTTATGGTTTCCAGGGTGGTGGACATGCCGCCCCCGTTGCTTTTGTAATGCAGGGTGATCTCCCTGGGGGCTATGGTAATCAGGGCACTGATTAAAAGGTCTTCATAATTTATCTCGTTCTCCGCCAGGTCGATCATAAAACCTTCCATGTAGTCGCTTCTAATTGGCTGCATATTCCCGTCATACAGTTTGAAAATCCCGTTCCCCCTGATCAACACGTGCACCAGATCGACCTTCGGCTCCTGGATCTCCACAAAATACTTTAAAAGCTGGACGAATTCCCGGTACTCCCTCTCAATCAAAAAATCGTCCACCGCTTTTTCAGCCGCTTCTTTTAACTCACCAACGTACTCTTTTAGCCTGAACCTGATAAAACCTTCTATTATAATACGGTTGTTGTGATGCAGGAAGTCGATAAGCTTATGTAAGATCCTGCTTTTCCGGTTGGCCCAGTACAGGGTGTGCCCGACCTCCTGCCCTTCCCGGTTAATATGCCGCAGGGCGTAATCGTAGATTAAACTCTTTTCTTCTTCACCAAAATAGTAGTAGTTTTCCCTGATGATGTCTTTTAGTAAAATGTCCTCCCAGTGGGTCAAGATAATATCGGAAATTATATCGGCAAGGTAGTGCTTGAATACCGACTGCACTTCATCCTGGCTGATTATACGTGAACCGCAGTTAGAAACACTGAAGGCCAGAAAAGTAAATTTTCCGGCCGGGTTTTCCTCCAGGTCTACTTTTAAACCTTCTTTGTTGAAAAGGTTTAATTCCCGGCCCAGTTCAGCCTTGAGCAGATCGATATGCTGCGTGGCGCCGATGGAAATGGTCTGGGCCATCGAACGATTCCCCCTTTTTACGAAAACCTCTTCTTCAGTATAAACAAAAAATGCTGGCGCTATGCCATGCAAATTTTTAAAATATTTATGGGCTCAAGGCGGCGCTGACGCCGCTCAAATAACCGGTGGCAAAGGCGATTTGCAGGTTGTAGCCGCCGGTCAGGGCATCCACATCGATTATTTCGCCGGCAAAATACAACCCTTTGACCAGTTTTGATTCCAGGGTCGAGGGGTTGATCTCAGCGGTGCTCACACCGCCTCCGGTAATGATGGACTCATTTAAAGGGCGAGTTTCCTTTATGTGCAGCATAATGTTTTTCAAGGTTTCCGTTAAACCTAGCAACTCCTCCCGGCTGACCTGGTCGACCTGCTTGTCCGAAAGAGTTTCGGCCATATCCAGGACTACCGGGATCATTCTGCGCGGCAGCAGCTCGCCCAGTGAATTTTTCAGCTGCTTGCCTGTGTTCTGGCGGAAACCGAGGCGCAGGCGCTCCGCCAGCTGCTCTTTTGATAAAGACGGGAATAAGTCAATCTTCACCTTTACCGGATAGCCCTTGCGGCCAAGAAAACTGCTTAGATTTAAAACCGCTGGGCCGGAGATGCCAAAGTGGGTAAAAAGCAGTTCCCCGGTTTGTTCAAGGCCGGGTGTTTCCGGCAGCGCCTGGATTTTTACTTTCTCTAATCTAACCCCCTGCAGTGATTTAACCCACCTGTCAGAGGCAACCAAAGGCGCCAGGGCGGCCCGCGGCTCTATTATGGTGTGGCCAAGTTTTTTGGCCATGGTGTAGCCATCACCGGTCGAGCCGGTTTGCCTGTAAGATAACCCGCCGGTAGCCAGCAGCACCTTGCGGGCTTGCCAACGGCTGTTGTCGCTGAGCAGCACGCCGCACACCCGGTTATCCCGGACCGTCACAGCGGTAACCCGCGCGCCAAACTTTATTTCAACATTATTTGAGCGCAGGTGTTTTTGCAGCGCCTCCACCACATCGCCGGCCCTGTCCGATACCGGAAAAACCCTGCCCGCTTGCTCCACCTTGACCTTAACCCCTAGCAAATCCAGCAGGGCGATTAAGCGCTGGTTGTCGAATTTGGCCAGGGCGCCGTACATAAACCTTCCATTAGAAACGATATTTCTCTGAAAATCGTCTGTGCCGCCGCTGTTGGTGACATTGCACCTGCCATTACCGGTAATGGACAATTTTTTGCCAGTTCGGTCATTCTTTTCGATCAGCAAAACCTGCAAACCGTTCGCCCCGGCCGTCGCTGCGCCAAGCATGCCGGCCGGCCCCCCGCCTATCACGATCAGATCATACATATTATTTACTCACTTTATTTTTTTCATAAAAATATTTTCTAAAAAGCTGCATAATATTTTATCAGAATATTATAATTATTATGATAAAATAATAATAAACTAAAAAGTATATATTATGTCACCTTGTGGGATGCTTGCTTATTATATACAAATCTCTTTTGTTTTTCAATCCGGGTGTTTAAGGGGGATTTGATGATGGAGCGTCTTGGCGGGATCAATGAATGTGTATACTATTACGGGAAAAGGATGGCTACCGCTTTCAGGTTTGGCGGCGGTGTAAAAATAATAGGATTCAAACAAGGGGGAAATTTTGATCTAAGGGTTCTGGCCATCGGCTTCAACCCGAAAAAGGATCGTCTGGGTGAAAACGCTTTGAAACTCATCCGCCCCCTGTTCAATAATATTTGTGTCAACGAGATAAATGAGGACGCTCTGCCTTTCTGGGAAAAAATGAAACAGCGCGGCCTGATCGATAGATTGGGCACGATAAAGTGGGAAGGAAATTACGATTATACGATGTCCTGTTAGAAGGCAACTCCCCGGCCGGGCTAATCACCCGGCTTTTTTTTAGTACGGCAGAGGAAATTAAAAATAAATTGCAGGGAAGTGTTATAATAATCATACAGTCATGTCAATAGGAGTGTATGAAATGACCAAGAACGAAAAAGTTGTACACATAAGACAGAGGATGATCGACCGCATCCTGGCGGAAAAAGAGTACCTGCAAAACCTGTCTCACCACCTGGGCGCAGACGTAGACGTGGTAAAAACATGGATCACCGAAAGCTACAGCGACGAGATGCTGCGCAGTATGGTGATAAGCCTGGACAGACTGGAAGAGGCCAAGGAAAAAGAAAAGGAAATGTGTGATAAAAAATAATACAAAAGGGAATGTAATAATGCATAACACCAGCATCCTAAGGTACTCAATCCTTTTCATAGCTGTGGCCGCAGCAGTATATGATATATTATTTTTGGTGAGACTGTATCAGTACCCGGACAGCCTGGGCAATAACGAAATTCTATTTGGTTACTGGGCGCTGCCGATTGCCATGGTGTTCATATTTTTATTTAATTATCTAAACAGAACTGCAGGTAAATAATGGACAACCATTTTAATCTTCAGCCAGGGAGGTGTACTATGAAAAAAGAATACGAAAAGCCTGAATTGACTGAGTATGAAAGTTTAAGGGACATTACCGGAGGGGGGCCAACTCCAAGTATGGGCTAATCCGTAGTACAAAAGTCCCTGATTAACATGTTTGAATTGAGATACGGCTTGTTATAAGCCGTGTTTTTTATGCCTTCATAAAAAATTTTTCATAGTAAACAATATTCAATACGGGATATAAGGAGGGAAACTAATTTGAGGATGTATAACGAATATTTTTTCGGCATTGTTTTAATATCACTGGGCGTGCTTTTGCTCATCCGGCACATTTTCAACCTTAACCTGCCCATTTTCAGAATACTGGTGGGAGTGATCTTTCTCTACATCGGCATATCCATAATCTTCGGTGGAGCAGGGGTAAAATCCGGGTCAAACCTGATGTTCAGCGAGGGAACTATTGAGGCCGGCGGTTTGGACCAAGAGTACAACATGATTTTCAGCAACGGGGTTGTCGACCTGACCCATTTGCCTTCATTAAAAAAACCTCACAAATTAAAAGTCAATACGATCTTTGCCAGCGGTACGATCAGGCTCAACCCGCAAGAGCCAATAATTTTAAAGGTTAACTCTGTATTCGCCAACGCTATTTTGCCTGATAACTCGTCTATCAGCTTCGGGAACAATACCTACATGACCAAAACCTTTGAACCGGACACAAATTACCTGGAGGTAGAAGCAAGCGTTGTTTTCGGCAAATTGACTGTTGAGCTTGCCGACTAATACCGGTTCAATATTCCTTGTCCCCTTTTGGAACAAAAACCTTTCTCTTGAATATTTTAACAATAAAAAGGTTAAGGGGGACTGATTTTGAACTGCTTTTATGGAGTTCTGTTAATCTCATTGGGAATACTCTTGTTAGTTAGATATCTATTTAAGATCAAAATACCTATATTTTTCATCTCAGCCGCAATAATTCTTGTTTTCGTGGGAGTATCGTTTTTTATCAACAGCCCCGGCACAGGTTCCGAAAATAATATTGTCTTTAGTAAAAACAAAACCATCAGCTCTGTAAATCCGGGCAGCGAATATAGTTTTGTTTTTGGCAGCGGGACTATTGATTTAACTAAAGCACATCCTCAAAACGCAGGCGATAAAATCAAAATTAACAATGTTTTTTCAAACGGGGTGATTAAGGTCAACCCGCAAACACCCCTTGTTGTCAGGACTCATTCTTTATTCGCGGTGACCGAGACACCAAATAATGACTTAATCTTTTTGGGAAACACTAATTACCAGTCAAAGAATTTCAAAAAAGACGCAAAATATATTGAAGTGGATGCGAAAGTTCTTTTCGGTAAACTTGCCATTGAGGAAGACACTAAGCCATCCAGTATAAAAAAATAATCTCTTCTACTGGCTAAAATCCGCAAACGATTGAGAAAAGCGCGCTCCCGCCGGTTGTGGGCCGCCTGGAAACCTGATATACTTATAGGGTTTGGAGGGAGGTGGCAGCTTTGGTGTCCGGTAACAAGTTCAGGAATATCGCCATCATAGCACACGTAGATCATGGTAAAACCACCCTGGTAGACGCCCTGCTAAGGCAGAGCGGTATTTTCAGGGAAAATCAACAGGTGGCCGAAAGGATAATGGACTCCAATGACCTGGAAAAGGAGCGCGGTATCACTATCCTGGCCAAAAATACTTCGGTGCGCTACGGCGACATCAAGATAAACATAGTGGATACCCCGGGTCACTCCGACTTCGGGGGTGAGGTTGAACGGGTTTTAAAAATGGTGGACGGGGTGCTGCTTCTGGTGGACGCCTTTGAGAGCACCATGCCCCAGACTAGGTTTGTGCTGCGCAAAGCTATGCAGCTGAACCTGAAGCCTATAGTGGTAATAAACAAGGTGGACCGGGAAGGCGCCCGCGTTTCAGAGGTGGTGGACGAGGTGCTGGATTTGTTTATCGACCTAGATGCCGGCATAGAGGAACTGGATTTTCCTATCATCTACACCTCGGCCAAACATGGAACCGCCACCACTGACCCCGACCTGCCGGCCCAAAACATGCAGCCTCTTTTTGAAGCTATCATTAAACACATACCGGCCCCCGCCGGTGATGTGGACGGCCCTCTACAGCTGTTGGCAAATAATACTGAGTACGATAACTTTGTAGGCCGGATAGGGCTTGGCTGCGTTAAGCGGGGCAGGATCTCCACCGGCCAGCAAGTGGCCGTTATCGACCACGACGGAAACCTGCGCCAGGGCCGCATCGGCTCTCTTTACGTGCATGAAGGGCTGGAAAGGACAGCGGTGGCGGAGGCTGTCTGTGGTGAGATTGTGGCTTTTTCCGGCCTGGAAGATATCAGGATCGGCGAAACGGTGGCCTGCAGGATCCAACCGGAGCAGTTGGAGCCTATCACCGTGGATGAACCGACCCTGCAGATGAACTTTATGGTCAACGATAGTCCTTTCGCCGGCCAGGACGGCAAATATTTAACCTCCCGGCATCTCCGGGCCAGGCTTTTCAAGGAGATGGATAAGAACGTCAGCCTCAGGGTGGAGGAGACCGACAGCGCGGATGTATTTCAAGTGAGCGGGCGCGGCGAACTTCACCTGTCCATCCTGATTGAGACCATGCGCCGGGAAGGGTTTGAAATGCAGGTGTCGAAGCCAGAGGTTATCTTGCGCTGGGACGCGGGACA
>CAZIYV010000140.1:0-8487 GCA_964543575.1 uncultured Pelotomaculum sp. | reverse complement strand
GGGACTGGGGAATATCGCCCCGTCCCAGGCAGATTATTTTCAGGCCACCAAAGGCGGGGGCCACGGTGACTATCACTTAATAGTACTGGCGCCGAATTCAGTCCAGGAACTTCTGGATATGACGCAGAAGGCCTTTGATCTGGCCGACCGGTACCGCAACCCGGTTATGATCATGGCTGACGGAGTCATGGGGCAGATGATGGAACCTGTTGAACTGGCTGACGAATCAAAATTTGAAACCACAGCTAAACCCTGGGCTACTACCGGCATGGCTTACCACGGCGACAAAAACCTGATCAATTCCTGCTATGTGATCCCTGAACAAATGGAAGATCTAAATAACAGGCTGGAGAAAAAATATGCTGAGATAACCCGTAATGAGCAGCAATGCGAGGGCTATCTGCTTGAAGACGCCGAAATTGTATTAGTGGCTTTTGGCATGCCTTCGCGCATCTGCCAGGCTGTGGTGGAAAGAGCCCGCGCCGGGGGCATCCCGGCAGGCCTGATCAGGCCAATTAGCCTGTGGCCGTTTCCTATGGAATTTGTCAACAGGGTTGCTGATCAAGCCAAAATGTTTCTGGCAGTGGAACTGAATATGGGCCAAATGATAGAGGACGTGAAACTTGCCGCTTGCGGCAAGGCTCCGGTTTACCACTATGGACGCCTTGGAGGCATGATCCCTGATGTCAGGGAAGTCCTGCGAGAGGTTGAGAAACTTTACAGGGGAGGTGCGGACCGGTGAAAAAGGCAGCAAGACCAGCATCACTAAAAGATGTTCCTTTCCATTACTGTCCGGGCTGCACGCACGGCATAGCACACCGTTTATTAACTGAAGTAATTGATGAGCTTGGTATCCAGGATATCACCATCGGTGTCGCACCGGTGGGTTGTTCCGTTTTCACCATGGATTACTTTAACTTCGACATGATCCAGGGCTCGCACGGCAGGGGGCCTGCTGTAGCTACGGGAGTGAAGCGAGTACTGCCTGACCGGATGGTTTTTACCTACCAGGGCGATGGTGATCTGGCAGCAATAGGCACAGGGGAATTCGTCCACGCCGCGGTCAGGGGTGAGAAAATAACCTGCATTTTCATTAATAACGCTGTTTACGGGATGACCGGCGGGCAAATGGCACCCACTACCCTGGTCGGACAGGTAACCAAAACAACGCCTTACGGCAGGGACGGAAATATTAACGGGTTCCCGATCAAAGTTTGTGAAATGCTGGCGCCGCTGGAAGGCTCCGCTTATTTGGCCAGGGTAGCGGTGCACAACCCTAAATCCATAATTAAGGCCAAGAAAGCAATAAGAAGGGCCATTGAGGTTCAGATGCAAGGCCTGGGATTTTCGTTAGTTGAGATACTTTCAACCTGTCCTACCAACTGGGGTCTATCTCCGGTTAAGGCGGTAAAGTGGCTGGAAGAAAACATGATACCATACTTTCCACTAGGTGAGTACAAGACTCCGGCGGGGGTGAGCTAAAATGCTGGAAGAAATCTATCTCGCCGGACATGGCGGTCAGGGAACCCTTTCAACCGGTCAACTGCTGGCGTTAGCGGCGGTAAAGGAAGGGAAACATGTCTCATACGTGCCTTTTTACGGTGTGGAAAAACGCGGCGGCGTGTCCAACTGCGGGGTTACTGTGTCGGACCGGCTGGTTAGCTCCCCCTTTGTCACTGAGCCTACTGTCCTGGTAGCGATGAACAGCCTTTCCCTGGAGAGATATGAAAACTCGGTGGCGCCGGGGGGGCTGATTATTACCAACAGTTCACTGGTTGATGCCGCTGTATCCAGAACCGATGTTAAAGCTGTCCCAATCCGTGCCAATGAAGAGGCGGAAGCGCTGGGCGACCCGCTGGTAGCTAACAACATTATTCTGGGAGCCGTCCTGGCACTGACCGGAGTTGTCAGTATTGAAACAGTGGAAGAATCCTTAAAAGAAGTTTTGCCGCAAAGACATCACCATAAGATCCCTGTAAATTTAAAAGCGCTTGAACGGGGAGCGCAGTTGGCCAGGGAGTATATTAATTCCCTTGGTGAATAATCTAATAATAGCTGGATTTATTTACTCCAATCAGATATAGCAGGGTGGTGCGGCCATGGTTGATGCCAACCGGATAATTGAAGAGTTTTTGGAACTGGTCAGCATAGACAGCGTGTCCGGCAAGGAACGGCTGGTGGCTGATTTACTCATAAAAAAACTCACGGCGCTGGGTTTGGAAGTAGTAGAAGACGGGGCAGGACTTAAAGTGGGTTCTGTTACCGGCAATATTATCGGAAAGCTCCCCGGCAATGGCAGGGGGCCGGTGCTGCTGCTCTGTGCTCACATGGACACAGTTGAACCAGGCTGTGGAGTACGGCCCCTGTTGGAAGATGGGGTGATCCGCTCAGCCGGTGACACTGTGCTCGGGGCGGACGACAAGGCAGGCATAACCACAATTCTGGAAGTGCTGAGGCTGATCAGAGAAAACCAGATCGAACACGGAGGCCTGGAGGTTGTGTTCACGATCTGGGAAGAAGGCGGGCTTTTTGGGGCTAAAAACCTGGATTACCATTTGCTCCAGGCCAAGAACGGTTTTGTGCTTGACAGTGACGGTGCCCCCGGCACAATTATCACCAGAGCGCCCTCACAGGACAGGATAGGTGCTGTGATCAGAGGCAAGGCCGCTCATGCCGGGATCAACCCGGAAGAAGGGATTAACGCCATCCAGGTAGCGTCTCACGCTATTTCCCTGATGAGGTTGGGACGGATTGACCATGAGACCACCAGTAATATAGGAATTATATCGGGCGGCAAAGCTACTAATATTATCCCAGACAGCGTCACCGTTGAAGGGGAGACCAGGAGCCTTGTCGCGGCAAAGCGTGAAGCGCTGACAGAGCATATTTGCGGCACTATCAGGGAGTCCGCCGCCAAGTTCAACGCCCGTGTTGATATTGTAACAGAAACTTTGTACACCGATTTTCATCTTAACGAGGAATCCGTGCCGGTGCGCCTTGCCGTAAAAGCAGCGGGCAACCTCGGGCTCACGGCAAAGCTGGAAAAGACCGGCGGCGGGAGCGACGCTAATATTTTTAACAACAGGGGCATTGCCACAACAGTTTTGGGCATAGGTATGAAAAAAGTCCATACCACCGAGGAGTACATCTCCGTGGACGACCTTGCCGGAAATGTCCGCTATCTCCTGGAGATTGTAAAAGCAGCTCAAGCAGAATTTTAGTTGACAATTTCTCTGATCAATTCTTTAACTGTCCGGAACCTGCCGGAATAATTCAAGAGCAGGAGCCGGACTTCTTTAATTTTTCCACAGATAAAAATACCTTCTCTCTGGGTATATATCTTCATTTGTAATCCCCCTTCACTAACGGCAGGACTAATATATGTACCCACAGGCCAGGTTATGCCAGGCTGCCGGAAAATTGTCCACTCCGTCATAAAAATTTACGGACGCCCATAAGAATATACATGGACAGACAACCGGCAGTCTGGCAGCTGCGGCTTGAGCTGTGTTAAAGTTCGCGGTGATAGGGGGAGTAAGGTTGCTTAAACGGTTTGGGGGGATCTGGGCTGCTTCCCTGCGTCAAAGTTGGCCGGTCTATTTAACAATCCTGCTTGTGTTTGGGCTTGGCTTTGCCGCCGGGGTTTACGGTGTGCAAAAAATGCAGTCGGACCAGGCGCTTGAACTGGGCAGTTACCTGGACCAATTCCTGCAGCAGGCTGGCGCGCTTGAAGTTGATCCGGTTAAAGCACTGAGGGATGTTTTATATAACGACCTGATGGTCATTCTGGCGGTATACCTGCTGGGGCTAACCGTTATAGGCATTCCGGTGATCCTCGGGATCATTTTTACCCGCGGCTTTGTATTGGGTTTCACCATTTACTTTCTGGCTAGGGAGAAGAGTGTCCAGGGCATTATCCTGGCAATTACAGCGGTGCTGCCTCAGAATATTTTTCTGATTCCGGCGCTTCTGATGGGTGGGGTGGCGTCACTGTCCTTTGCCCTGCTCCTGGCCAGACGGTTCTATAACTCAAAGGTCCTGGTCTGGCCTAGTTTTGTGGTGTACAGCAGCCTGATGCTGTTGGTGATGGCCTGCGCGGCGGCGGCCGGTCTGGTAGAAGTTTATTTTACGCCTTTTTTGGTGAAGATGGCGGCTAATTATATGTTTTAATAGCTTAAAAAGGAATCTTTTGGTCTGCGTGGAAGTAGAGTCTATCCGAGACTCTATTTTTTTATTTCCAGTTTGTGATACCTTACTGAGGCAAGAGAATTTCGAATCTGATACTTTCAAATAAAAAGCGGGGTAAGCAATGGAGAGGTATCTGGAAGAGTTCATCTACCACCTGGCCGTAGAGCGGGCGCTGGCTGAGAACACCCTGGTTTCTTACAGGACAGATTTAAACGGGTACATTTTATTCTGCCGCAAGCAAGGCTTAATATCGCTGGAGCAGGCTGACAGGGACACGGTTATGTCGTACCTGTACAAACTGCAATTAGACGGCCGCTCACCGGCGACGATCTCCCGTCACCTGGCGGCATTGCGCTCTTTTTACAGGTACATGATCAGGGAAGGAAAGCTGCAGAGTGACCCAACCGGGGAACTGGACTCGCCAAAATCGCCCCAAAAGCTGCCCAGGGTACTAACGGTAGAGGAAGTTGACCTGTTACTGGGACAACCATCGATTAGCGAACCTGCGGGGATAAGAGATAAAGCCATGCTGGAGGTGCTTTACGCTACCGGGATCAGGGTCTCCGAACTGGTGTCTCTGAATCTGGAGCAGGCACATATAAAAAACGGCTTTATCCGCTGCTTTGGCAAAGGCAACAAGGAACGGCTCGTGCCGCTGGGTGACGTGGCCGCCCGCTTTCTGGAAGAATACCTGGCGCGCGGCAGAAGCAAACTAATCAGGCCGGAAGGCGCCAAGGCTGTATTTCTGAACCAGCATGGCAGGAGGCTGACGCGTCAGGGTTTTTGGAAGATTATCAAGAAATACGCACAAAAGGCCATGATTAACAAAGAAATTACCCCGCATACAATGAGGCATTCTTTCGCCACGCATTTGCTGGAAAATGGGGCGGATATCAGGTCGGTTCAGGAAATGCTGGGGCATGCCGATATCAGCACCACCCAAATATATACTCACCTGACCAGGAACAAGTTGAAAGAGATTTATAACCGCAGCCATCCCCGCGCATAGCGACGTGGGACGTGAGACCACGTCTCACGACTAAAAAACATTCGGAGGAAGTCATATGAAAACTAAACGGGTAGCTTTGTTGGTGCTGGACAGCGTCGGGGTGGGTGAACTGCCGGACGCCGGTGATTACGGGGATACCGGGAGCAACACCCTGGGCAATATAGCCCGCGCTGTGGGGGGGCTTAAAATGCCGAACCTGGGCAGTCTTGGTTTGGGAAATATAATTCAAATCGAAGGTGTGCCGCCGGTCGCCAGCCCCAGGGCTTCCTTCGGACGCATGGCGGAAAAATCAGCCGGCAAAGACACCACCACCGGCCACTGGGAGATGGCGGGGATCATCCTGGAACGCCCATTCCCGGTTTATCCCCATGGCTTCCCACCTGATTTAATAAAAGCCTTTGAAAAGAGGATCGGCCGGCCGGTTCTTGGCAACAAAGTCGCTTCCGGCACCGCCATCATAGAAGAGCTTGGCGCCAGACATATGGCAACAGGCTATCCTATAGTGTACACTTCCGCGGACAGTGTTTTCCAGGTGGCGGCGAACGAGGAGATTATTCCGCTGGAAGAGCTGTACAGGATCTGCCGTACAGCCCGGGAAATGCTGACCGGTGAGCACGCTGTGGGACGGGTGATAGCCAGGCCGTTTGAGGGAAAGCCGGGTGATTTTCGCAGGACGGTTAACCGGCATGATTTTTCCCTTAAGCCGCCGGGCCAGACGCTATTGGATTTGTTGAAGGAAAATGGGGTTAAGGTTACCGCGGTGGGCAAGATCAGGGATATTTTTGACGGGGAGGGCGTAACTGAGGCGATCCCGACCAAAGGCAACGCCGACGGTATGGACAAGGTTTTAAAACTGCTTCAATCTGACACTGATGGGTTTGTTTTTATCAACCTGGTTGATTTTGATATGCTGTACGGCCACCGCAACAACCCCAGGGGATACGCTGACGCGCTGGAAGAATTAGACCGCTGGTTCCCTGAACTGATTAAATCGCTGCTAGAAAATGATGTGCTTATTATTACCGCCGACCACGGCTGTGATCCCACCACCGAGTCAACCGACCACTCCAGAGAATATGTGCCCCTGCTTGTATACGGCAAGCATTTGCAGGGGGGAGTAAATCTTGGAGTGAGGGAAACCTTTGCGGACATCACCGCCACAGTCGCGGAAATTTTCGGTCTAGAATTCGACATAGGTGAGAGCTTCTGGCCAAAGGTGCTTAAAGGATAACCTAAAGAAACAATGATTCCTTAAAGGCAACCTAAAACGTTTATTTTTTAAGGGTAGAGAGGAAGAGCCACTATGCGCATGTATGACTTGATTTTAAAAAAGAGAGAAGGCCGGGAGCTGACCAAGGCTGAAATAGAATATTTTATCAATGGCTATAATTCCGGCGAAATCCCTGATTACCAGGCCGCTGCTCTGCTGATGGCAGTTTTTTTTCGCGGCCTGAATGAATGGGAAACCGCCGATCTGACCATGGCCATCTGCGACTCCGGAGACCGGGCCGATCTTTCCGGCATACCAGGGATAAAGGTGGACAAACACAGCACCGGTGGGGTCGGGGACAAAACCACCCTGGTACTGGTACCCCTGGTGGCTGCCGCAGGGGTGCCTGTGGCCAAGATGTCAGGCCGGGGACTGGGCCACACGGGCGGCACGGTGGACAAACTGGAGTCTATTCCAGGCTTTATCGTCGCGCTTCAGCCAGCACAGTTTATTGAGCAGGTGCGCGGGGTCGGCGCCGCGGTAGTAGCTCAGACTGGCAATCTGGCTCCGGCTGACAAAAAGTTGTACGCTTTGCGTGATGTCACGGCTACCGTTGACAGCGTGCCCCTCATTGCCAGCAGTATTATGGGTAAAAAGATCGCGGCGGGCGCTGACGCTATTGTTCTCGACGTGAAGGTGGGCAGCGGGGCGTTTATGAAGGACACCGCAAGCGCCTTCGAGTTGGCCCGTACCATGGTGGGGATAGGCAACCAGGTAGGCCGGCGCACCGTGGCGGTAGTCACCGATATGGACCAACCCCTGGGTCGTGCTGTGGGTAATGCCCTGGAAGTTAAAGAGGCGATTGACACATTAAAAGGTGAAGGTCCCCCGGATCTGCTGAGACTATGCCTGGCTCTGGGCTCGACCATGCTCTTTCTGGCAGGGAGATCGGCCAGTCTGGCAGAAGGCGAGTCGGAGTTGGTCAAGCTGCTAAAGAGCGGTAAAGCGCTGGAAAAGTTTGAAGAATTAATCTCCGCCCAGGGTGGTGACCCGCGGGTGACCAGTGAGGGATGGCGCCTGCCCGCGGCAAATTCAGTTCATGACATACCCGCGCCTATGGCCGGCTATGTCCAGTCAATTAACGCGGCAGAGGTGGGACGCTCCGCCATGCTGCTGGGCGCGGGCAGGGAAAAGAAAGATGCGCGGATAGACCTGTCTGTCGGCCTGGTATTAAACAAAAAAGTGGGTGATCCCGTCCAGGTGGGTGAAAATTTAGCGGCGATACACGCTAACGACCTGGGGCAGTTGGAACAGGTTAGAGAGACTGTCCTGCGCGCATACACTATCGGATTAAAAAACCCGGAACCAAGGCCGCTGATAATCGGCACCGTACCTAAAAATATATAAAAACTTGAAAAGGTAGTAATTCTAATTAAAGGATAATTATCCTTTATAATTATCCCAGGCTGTCGACAAAGTAACGTCGACAGCCTTTTAATTCATGTAAGCCCAGCATGGGCATCATCTTAATATGGAAGTCCCGAACGGGGGTTTGCGAGAAGAGTTTTAAACGTTAAAACAAAAATAGTAAAAAATGTCGAACCCAGTTTAGATATGTCGGAATATTTTTCCAGTATTTTAGCAGGAAATAGCAATATTATACAGAAATAGACATGAATGTAGAAGGTAGGAGCTAAATCTAATTATTACTAATGTTTTGAAAGGGGAACCCGAACATGTCTTTTTCTAGAACCAAAAAAAGGTTGAGATTTTTCCTTACTATCTTGCTGATTATGTCTTTTACAAACTGTATTTTCCCAGGAACACTGTTTGCTGAATCAAATGGATATACGGTTTCCGCCAATCAAGAAAATAGCTCATCTCCTGATTCGGACCTAACTGCGGAGGCCTCTAATGAGGAAGATGACGAGTCTGTAACAACATCCGTATATAATGAAGACAATGAGCCTGTACTATCAGGTGATGAAGAAGAGAACGAATCGGTAACTTCCGTTTATGAAGAAGAAAAAGAATCCGTGGTTTCTGTTTATGGAGACCCTTTACATAGATGAATTATCCT
>CAZIYV010000139.1:0-8576 GCA_964543575.1 uncultured Pelotomaculum sp. | reverse complement strand
TGTCTGACACCAACCGCAAGTTGAAGATATCAAAAAGCCGGGCAAACATGCTCTCATCAGGCGAGGTGTCCGACCTGGAAGAGGAACTGGTAGATCGTTTCGGCGATTTGCCCCAGCCGGTGCAGAATTTACTGGCGGTGGCCAAGGTTAAAGTTTTAGCCGGGCGGCTTAAAGCAAAAACAATTACTCTTATGCCAGGCCAGCTGCGTTTGATCTTTGCTCCGGGTCATCCACTCACCGGGGAAGCGCTGGTAGCGGCCGGCAGGCATTACCAGAATAGAGTCAAGTTCATAAATGCCGGGGATGAGTTTGAAATTAAACTCCGTTTTGCCGGTGACGCCCGCAGCGACAGCAAATATCTGCTGGCGCAGCTGGAGGATCTTCTGGTTATGCTAGGAGGCGGTCAGAGCACAGAGCCGATAAGTTTTACTGGCGGAACTCCTGAGGTTGCCACAGGCAGGCAAATTAATTTATAATAGGTTTATGTTTTTAGAAAAGGGGATGAATTAGTGAGACCTAAAATTATTATACTTCTTGTGGCGCTGCTATTGGCGGCCATAGCGGCTGCTGGCTGTGGCAAGGAAATGGTGGCATCAGTGAACGGTGAAAAAATCTACAGGGAAGACTTATCAAAGCAGGTTGACGAGTTGAAAAAAAGCTATGAGCAGCAGGGCGTTGATTTTAGCGGTGATCAAGGCAGTAACATGTTAAAATCGATGGAACAGGACACCCTGGAACAGATGATTGACACCAGGATTATGCTGCAGGAAGCCAAAAAGATAGGCAAGTTAACAAAGGATCAGGTGCAGGAGAAAGTCAAGCCGCTAAAGGAACAGTTTCCGTCCGATGAGGAATATCAAAAGTTTCTTGCTCAGGTGAATCTCAAGGAAGAGGAAGTCGCGTATATACTATTCTTGCAGGAAGAAGTTGTTAAGGACGTTGCGCCTGCTTCAGACGAAGAGCTTAAGAAGTATTATGAGGACAATAAGGAACAGTTCAGTGAACCGGAACAATTCCAGGTACGCCATATTTTATTCTTTATTGATGACGGGACCAAAGGATACCCGGCCCAGCATACGGATGACGAAGCCAGGAAAATGGCTGAGGATATAATTACCCAGTTAGATCAGGGCCAGGATTTCGCCGAACTGGCCAGCCAAAAATCGGAGGACAGTACCACCAAGACCAATGGAGGTCTCTACACTTTTACCAAAGGGGAGACTGTCGAAGAATTTTCCGATGCGGCAACTGCTCTTAAAGAAGGGGAGTACACCGAAAAACCAGTCAAGACTGATTATGGTTACCATTTAATCAAGCTGGAAAAGATTAT
This sequence comes from uncultured Pelotomaculum sp., assembly GCA_964543575.1. Lineage (GTDB taxonomy): Bacteria > Bacillota > Desulfotomaculia > Desulfotomaculales > Pelotomaculaceae > Pelotomaculum_B. The sequence continues at coordinate 7,246 of CAZIYV010000139.1, read as the reverse complement.
ACCTGCCTCGCAGAAACCCCTTGACGAAGTAAAACAGCAAATTGCCGACCATTTGTCCGGCCAGGCCAAGCAGGATAAGTTTAACCAGTTTATGCAGGAAGCTAAAGATAAGGCGACCGTAGTAAACAATCTAAAACAATAGCAGGAAAACCATGAAAGTATAAAAGTTTTTAAATACTATTTGGAAAAAAATGAATAACTGTTTCCCTCCGGATATATACTATCAGTAAAGGTTTAGTGCAATCAGCTAAAAGGAGGGAAGGGTAGATAAATGAAAGCTACGGGCATAGTCCGCCGCATTGATGATCTGGGAAGGGTAGTAATCCCCAAAGAAATAAGGAGAACCCTCAGGATCCGCGAAGGCGACCCCCTGGAAATTTTTGTGGACAGGGAAGGCGAGGTAATCCTAAAGAAGTATTCTCCAATAGGCGAATTGGGTGATTTTGCTAAAGAGTATGCCGATTCTCTATATGAAGCACTGGGTCATATTGCCTGCATAGCGGACCGGGACAACATCATTGCTGTTTCGGGCGCTCCTAAGAAAGAATTTTTAAATAAGCCCATCGGGAATGTTGTGGAAAGAGTTATAGAAGAACGTAAAGCAGTGATAATTAACAATCCGGGAGAAGATCCGTCCTGCAAGGATTGTTCGCTGATCGAGGACGGTGAATGCAAGTTCTCTTGCGAGGTAATCGCACCAATCATTGCCGAGGGAGATCCAATCGGCGCGGTTATACTGGCCTCCAAGGAACCGGAAATAAAAATGGGTGAGATGGAATTGAAGTTGGCAGAAACCGCAGCCGGTTTTCTGGCCAAACAAATGGAGCCGTAACATGGTGGCCTCTTGGGGCCACTTTTTACTTTTACGGCAAATTTCCCTATAATAAGGGGACATATTCTCAATATTGTGTTAACATGGAACAAATCTCTTTTTTAGTTGGTGAAAGGAAATTTCTTGATGCCCCCTCAAATAAAAATAACTATAGCCGGCCTGGGCGCCGGATCTCCAGGCAGCATTACCCTGGGTACCTGGGAAGCTCTAAGATCATCATCCTGTATTATGCTTCGCACGGGAAAACATCCTGTGGTTGATTGGCTCAGCCGGGAGGGAATCTCCTTTGCCACTTTTGATAGTGTTTACGAGGAAGAGCCTAGTTTTCAACAAGTGTACGCCAGGATTGCCGAAGAGGTAATCCGGAGAGCCCGAACGGGTGATAAGGTGCTGTACGCTGTTCCAGGCCACCCGCTGGTGGCGGAAGAGTCTGTGCGCCTGGTCATTGAAAAAGCGGAGAGGGAGGGCTTGGAGGTAGAAATTCTTCCGGCGGCAAGCTTTCTTGATGATATTTTTACAGCCCTCCGTTTTGATCCCGGTATGGGACTGCAGGTGATTGACGGCTTAAGGCTGGAGCAAAAACCGCCGCTGCCCGGCAGAGCCGCCGTGATTACCCAGGTTTACAGCCGCCTGGTAGCAGCAGATGTAAAATTAACTCTGCTGGAGATATATCCGCCTGAACATCAGGTTACTGTAGTCAGAGGAGCGGGCATACCTGGTTTGGAAAAAATCAGGAAAATACCTCTCTGTGAGTTGGACAGGCTGGCCTGGGTGGACCATCTTACCAGTGTCTTCGTGCCTGAATTGGGACGTGAGAATTGGGACGTGGGACGTGAGGGGAAAAAACGGTTAGAGAGTGGACAAGCTGCCGGTGGTTTAGGATATGCGGGACCGGAGGATAAAATCGAAGTAATTCAGGTATATGAGGATGAAGATGGCGCATCCGAAGCAGAGAACATTTTTGAAGAGGAATTACATACGGATGAAGAGGGATTGGACCAGGCCTGTCTCTATCCCCTTGACTCCCTGGTTAACATACTGGCCCGGCTGCGTGGCGAGGGCGGCTGCCCCTGGGACCGGGAACAGGATCACCGCAGCTTGAGGCCTTATCTGATTGAGGAAACGTACGAAGTTTTAGAGGCCATAGGAGAGGAGGATGCGTATAAAATATGTGAAGAATTGGGAGACTTATTACTACAAATTGTATTTCACGCTCAGATAGCCGATGAGGAAAGTTATTTCAACATGAATGACGTGATAGAAGGGATATCGGAAAAAATGATCCGGCGGCACCCTCATGTATTCGGGTCAGTTGCTGTAAACGACAGCAAGGAAGTAATAATCAACTGGGAGAAGATTAAGGCTGAAGAAAAGGCGGGGAATAAGCCTGCCAGTCTGCTTGCCGGTGTTGCGAAATCCCTTCCCTCATTGATGCGCGCGGTGAAGCTGCAGGAGAAGGCTGCCAGTGTCGGCTTTGACTGGCCTGATTACAGGGGCGCTCTGGCCAAGGTTCGTGAGGAAATTGTAGAACTTGAGTCTGCTATATCAAGCAGTAAGCCGGTTGAGATAGAAAGGGAATTAGGCGACCTGCTGTTTTCCATGGTAAACCTGGCCAGGCTCCTGGGCATAGATCCGGATATTGCATTGATGGAAACATCAGGAAAATTTACCAGGCGTTTCGCCTTTATTGAAAAAACGGCCGGACTTGCTGGAAAAGATCTGCGGTCCTGCACACTTTCAGAATTGGATGAATGGTGGGAAAACGCAAAAAAACTAGAAAAATTATAGGAAACATTTTCTTGCAGGAAGGAACTGCAAGAATTTTCGCGAATAGTAGGGAATTAATATTTCTTTTCTTAAAGGAGGGTTCGTATGAATAAGGCAGAATTAATTTCGAGTGTTGCCGAAAAAACGGAACTGACCAAAAAAGATTCCGAGAAAGCTGTGAACGCAGTTTTGGAAACTATTGGTGCGGCATTGGGAAATGGCGACAAAGTCCAGTTGGTAGGCTTCGGAACATTCGAAATCAGGGAGAGGGCAGCCCGCAAGGGTAGAAACCCGCAAACCGGCGAAGAGATTAGTATTGCCGCCGCCCGTGTTCCTGTTTTTAAGGCCGGGAAATCATTAAGGGAAGCGGTGGTTAAATAATAGTATATAATCTTATCAGACTGTATAAGTCTGATTTTTTTTCACGAACGTAAAGGGTGGTGGCGGCTGATTTGCGCCTTGATAAGTTTTTGAAAGTGGCACGGGTAATAAAACGGCGTACCCTGGCCAAAGAAGTCTGTGACCGGGGACAGGTGGAAGTAAACGGCCGGGTGGCAAAAGCCGGGGCTGAAATAAAAACTGGTGACATTATAAATGTTAATTTCGGCAACCGGAAGTTTAAGCTGCAGGTTGTTTCCATCAAGGAAAACGTGCCGGCCAAGTTAGCCGCTGAACTCTATCAGGTGATTGAAGACAAAACTACATAATTAACACCCCTCCTGCTCAAACTAAAAGAAAAAGCAGGAGGGGTTTTTGTGTTACGCCGACCGCTGATAACAATTATTTTGCTCTGTACCACAGTGTTTTTTTGTGCTGCTGGCTGTGCCAAAAAGCCGGCGCCCAAGCCAGCGCCCCCTGTCCCCACACAGGAAGAGCCAACCATTTCTCTTTATGACAACAAAACAGGCCAGAAGAAAAACATGAAAATAGAGGAATATGTTCAGGGTGTCGTGGCTGCGGAAATGGACACCAAATGGCCTGTGAACGCTCTGGCCGCCCAGGCTATACTCGCCCGTACCTTTACCATGGAAAACATCAAGTCGGGCCGGGTCAAGCAGTTGCACGGCACGGACGTGTCCACCAGCGTGCAGGAATTCCAGGCTTACGAGCCGTCAAAAATCAATGATAATGTCCGCCAGGCGGTGGAGATGAGCAGAGGTGAAGTGGTAACATACGGCGATAATTATATCCATGCCTGGTTTTCCGCCTGTGACGGCGGTATTTCGGCAACTCCGGAAGAGGGACTGGCGTTCACCGAACCCACCCCTTATGTCAAAGGGGGAGTTCAGGATGGCTGCCTGGCTGTTACCGAGCCTAAAAATAAAGCCTGGGAGGTCAGGATACCATTAGACCAGGCCAGGGCGGCAGTTCAGAGTAAAGCCGGCAAGGATACCGGCGCCATCACCTCAGCCACTATTGAAAAAAAAGGTCCATCGGGCCGGGCGGAGCAGATTAAGCTGGGCAGCGCGACCATAGGAGGACCGGCTTTAAGGCTGGCCCTGGGCAGTGAAAAAGTGCGGTCAATGCTGCTGTCTGACGCCCGTGTGGAAGGCGGCCAGCTGGTTATGAGCGGCAAGGGCTTCGGACACGGGGTGGGTATGTGTCAGTGGGGCGCCAGGCTTATGGCGGAGCAGGGCAAATCACCGGAGGATATCGTTAATTTTTATTTTAAAGACATCCACATTCAAAAGCAGTGGAAGTGAAGTTAATTTCACAACTCCTATAACACTGGCGGCCTTACATTTAGGCCGCTTCAGGTTGTAGACAAAGTCGTCCATGGTGTTGAAACCGCTTGACTCCTCTACTTCGCGTCTAGTAAACGGTTAAGGAACGGGGACACACCCGAAACCAGGGAATGTCCCCGATTGGAGGTGCGACTTCGTCGCACAAAAAACTGGCTCGCTTCGGGCGAAATTGGACCGCCTTCAACTCGCCGTCCTGGCTCGGTTCAGGCTTTCGCGAAATACGTTGGGGACATACCTCGTACTTAGAGAGAGGCTAAAGATAGAGGTGTGTCCCCTGACCGCCGACTCGCTCATCCAATTTCGCAACCTCAGCTTTAAGGGGACATTCCTCGTCAGCAAAGGAATACCTAAAACAGAGGTGTGTCCCCTTTCCTTGAACCGACGCTACGTAATGGAGCAGCTTGTTTCAACACCATGGACTTTGTGTTATCTAAATGTGTCGACAGTCTGTGGCGGCCTTGCTTTTAGGCCGCTTGTTTTTTTGGCGCAAAGACAACTAATATGTTTATATAAAAAAGGGATTATTTACCCAGTAACGAAATTTATCGAAATAACAAGATGTTTGGAATTTATAGATAAATTATCTCCTATACAACTAGTTAAAATAAAAGGTGGAATAGCGTGTTGTACCAGCTTTTTTTTGAACAAGGCCAGGATAGCATGTTTATAATCCGGGCAAGCGACGGGCGGATTGTTAAAGTCAATGATGCCGCGGTAAAGATCTATGGTTACAGCCGCGCTGAAATACTGATAATGGGCCTTCAGGACTTGTTTGACCCCGCAACGGTCAATACAATCGAATCCATAAAGGGTGGAAAGTTAAATGAATGTACCATAGAAACCAGGCATGGCCGCAAAGACAGCAGTACCTTTCCTGTGGAAGTTAGTATAAAGAGTGCTGCCACAGAGGAGGGAATACTCCTGTTAGGCACAGTCCTTGATATGACAAAACACGTGCGCACTTCCAGCCGACCGCTGTTTGAAGACGGTAATCTGGTTGGCATTACCGGTATTTTGACTGATATCACCGAACAAAAACGTGCTGAAGAAACTCTTTCCAGAGAGTTGGATATAAGCGCCGCTTTGGCGGATTTGTCCGGCAAGCTTTTATCGCCAGCTTCTATTGAGGATATTACTGGTATTGTGTTAGAGCATGCCCAGCGCCTCACAGACAGCAGGCATGGTTATGCCGGTTATATTGAAAGGGACACAGGGTACCTGAACTGTTCGACGCTGACCAGGTCGGTCTGGGATGAGTGCAAAATGGAAGATAAAAGTACAGTCTATAATAAATTTAATGATTTAGGCGGCTGGGTGGTTAAAAACAAAGAGCCTATTCTAACCAACCAACCACGGCTAGACCCGCGGTCGGCGGGCCTGCCGCCGGGGCACATACCGATCGAACGGCTGCTTTCCGTTCCGGCAATCTATGATGGAACCCTGCTGGGCATTGTTTCACTGGCCAATTCCTCCCGCGATTATGACCAGCAGGATCTGGCACTGGTTAAAAGATTGGCTGCCCTCTTTGCCATTGCCGTCCAGCGCAAATGGTCGGAGGATGACCTCAAGCAGTCGGAAGGAGAATTGCGCAGGGCACACCAGCGGCTTTTTGATATCATTGAATTCCTGCCAGACGCCACCTTTGTTGTTGACAGGGACAAGAAGGTAATCGCCTGGAACCAGGATATGGAAGAATTGACAGGTACGCGTAAAGAGGACATTATCGGCAAGAGCGACTACGCTTACGCAGTACCGCTGTACGGTAAGCCAAGACCGATTATGATCGATCTTCTTTTTAAAGAAGACAGGGAGACTGAACTTCTATACGATTATGTCAGAAAAGAAGGAAATAGCTTTTATGCCGAGGCTTTTCTGCCTTATTTGTATGGAGGCAGGGGAGCCTACCTCTCGGTGAAAATATCCCGGCTTTTTGACCGGGATGGGAACGAGACCGGCGCTATTGAATCCATACACGATATAACCGAGCGCAAGAAAACAGAGCAGGCGCTTAAGGAAAGCGAGGCCCATTTAAAACGGATCACTGATAACATGTTTGATATGATCAGCGAGACTAATATAGAAGGTGTTTACCAGTACATAAGCCCATCGCATAAAGTTGTTCTGGGTTATGAGTCGAACTATTTATTGGGGAAGTCGGTTTTTGAATTAGTGCATCCGGATGATTTAAGTACAGTGATAACTGCTTCTAATAGGGCCATTGAAACAAAAATGCCAGGAATGCTGGTATATCGTTACAGGCACGCCAGGGGTCATTATTTATGGCTGGAGACGGTTGGTAATCTCTTGTTTGATAATAACGGCCAAATTACTGGCGCTATCTTTTGCGGTCGGGATATAACCATGCGCAAACTGGCCGAGGAGAAGATACAGGCCGCCAATCAGCAGCACCTGGATATCATTGATTTCCTGCCCGACGCCACCTTTGTCATTGACCGGGACGGCAAGGTAATCGCCTGGAATCATGCGATCGAGGAGATTACAGGTGTGCGGAAAGAAGACATATTAGGCAGGGGCGATTACGCTTACGCGGTTCCCTTCTATGGTAATCCCAGGCCTATCCTAATCGATCTGGTTTTTGCTGCAGAGAGGGAAATCAAGTCCCAGTACGATTATGTCAGGAAAGAAGGGGATACTTTTTTTGGCGAGACTTTTGTCCCGTCGGCATACAGAGGCAAAGGAGCCTTTTTATGGGGCAAGGCCTCGCCGCTTTTTGATATAGACGGGAATATCGTTGGAGCTATCGAATCTATTCGCGATATCAGCAGTCTAAAACACCTGGAGGAATTAACACATTTAACAGGTAAAGAGCTTAAGCTGGCCTTGGAAAAGCTGGACGATCTGGCGGTGGTTCTCCGGGGTGGTCTTGACGATGAGGTTGCCG
>CAZIYV010000138.1:0-8815 GCA_964543575.1 uncultured Pelotomaculum sp. | reverse complement strand
CTTAATCTTGGCCAGGCGGTCAAAATCCAATTCGGGCGTCCCTTTATACTGCCCGTGCGCGGTGCCTATGGCAATCGCCAGTGAGTCCACCCCGGTTTCGCTTACAAAAATCCTGGCCTCCTCGGGGTCAGTAAAAAAGGCATCCCGCTCACTGACGGTAATGTCGTCTTCAGTACCACCTATTTTGCCAAGCTCGGCCTCAACCGAAACACCCACCGCTCTTGCCACGTCCAGCACCCTTTTAGTAAGTATGATATTGTCCGCCAGGGACAGCTTTGAGCCATCGATCATTACCGATGAAAAGCCGGAGCGCACACACTGAATCACCTGTTCAAAGCTGGTGCCGTGGTCAAGGTGAAGAGCCACCGGCACCCTCGTTTGCTCTGCGGCCAACCTGGCCATTGTTGTTATATAATCTATGCCGGCGTACTTTATGGCGCCCTGGCTTGCTTGCATAATAACCGGTGCATTTTCCGCTTCAGCGGCTGCGGTAATAGCCTGCACGATTTCCATGTTGTTGCAGTTAAAAGCTCCCACCGCGTAACCGCCGGCTTCAGCCTTTCTCAACAGTTCACTAACACCAACTAATGGCACTAAAAAAACCTCCTTTTTAGATAGGCTTCTCAAAACAGTGCAAGGAATCTTCAAAACTGATTTTTTTCTCCCAGCACAAAATACCAATTGTATTTACTTGGTGCAATTAAAAGCAAGTATTAAATGGATTTTAAGGCCTTTTTACCACAGTATAGCCGGGGGGGGAGCAAATTATGTTTTACTTCTTTTGCGGCGGGCTTTTTTAGGCTTGCTTGTGTTAGCCAGGCTGTCCAGGCACTTAAACCCGTGCCGGGCGAGTTCAATGCTCTCAACCTGTCTGATAACGTTCAGGTCTTCTTCTGTTTCAGCGTAAATAATATTTATACTGTCGCAGTTTTTGCAGTGCAGTTCCAGGCAGTCCGGGAAAAGCTCGACCTCAATTTTATAATTGCCGCACTGGCAGTACAGCTCGCCCTGCTCGGCAATTTCGTGGAGACAGTTAAGCACTTCGTACATAATATTTGAGTTGTGAAAATAACCGTCACAATTAATCTCATCAACTAGGGCTTCCAATTCCTGTTCCTGGTCCGATATGATCTGCCTGACCTTTGACTCCGGCCCGATATAACCCAACTCCAACTCTGTGTCCTGGCAAGAAAGACGGGTGATATCCCCAGACCAGAGCAACTTGCCGGAAATTTCAATAAAATGTTTGGTTTCACAAACCAGGCAGGGAATCTGAAGCCAATAAGAAGAATTGTTCTTGGTGTTTATGATCAGTTTGACAGCACCGCAAGAACAATTTATATTAACAGTTCTGCTTTTATAGATGGCAAACCGGGAAAAATCGTGATACTCCATTTTCCCGCAATCCGGACAACGCATGGCCATAATGGCATTTGTGGTAATAAGCATTGCTTAAATCCCCCCAAAGCGCCGTAAAATATCTCACGCCACTTCAAAAAGCTTTATTTACTCCTTCGCCATTAAGTAAAAAAGTCCTCCTTAAGCTAGGGGCGCAAAACCCATAAATTCGTCGCCTGCCGCGGAGGTCATTAATGCTTTTATCTAATTTTCGTCATGTTTTATATTTACTTGATACTATCAGCCGATCTCTTTCTTGGTTATCATCCGGTCCTCCCCTGTGATGAGCAATTCCTTGACCAGACAGCGGATCTCACTCAAGTCAAAAGGTTTATTAATATAATGCTTTACTCCTCTTTTTTTAGCCTCGGTCACAATATCCAGCTCACCATAGGCAGTCATCATTACCACTGGCACACCCGGTGCGATTTTGCGAAGTTCTTCCAGTGTCTCCAACCCATTCATACCCGGCATCTTTATATCCAGCAGGACGAGTGCCGGGCGCCTGGCGCTTGCTTTCCTGACAGCCTCTCCTCCACTGCAGGCAACCTCAACACGATAACCCGCCTCGCTGAAAGCTTCAGCTAAAAAGAGGCGTACGCCTGCCTGATCGTCAACAATTAAAAGGTCATAGGTTTTTGCCGGCATGTTCTAACCCCTCCTGGTACTAAAAGGAAAAGTATCAATAACATTCTCCGGTATTCACAAATTTCCTTCAGGGGGGAACAAAATATTATTAAATTGATATTTAAAAGTAACCGGGGAAATTCGCCTTATAAGGCAAAGAAATGGCTAGAACCGCCAGTGCCGCGATCAGGATAATCAGAAATAAGACCAGCGCCAGAAAGGGGGTTAGCACGGTTAAGACCGAATGTCCGGTGGATAGCCGGTGCACAGCCCTGACACCGATCACCAGTAGAACAATACTCCAGATTCCTACCGCCAGACTGGCCAACCCCAGTACTATAGTTACCGCGATGTTCCCCATCCCAAACCAATATCCCAAAAACTGAAAAGGTATTATTAAGGCCGACGGCAGACCGGCCAGGCCGACCACGGCAAAAACGCCCCTGGCTCTGCCCTGTCCTCCCAACAGATCGGCAACCAGGTGCAAAACAGCACTGTAACCAAACCATTTTACGTAACCCATGAGGAGTGAAATAACCACCCAAAACGGCGCCATCGCCTGTATTCCCGTCAGGAGTTGTTCTAAGTCAGCGGCCTGCAGACTCTCCTCTAAAACTCTTGAAAAAGTGAGAAATCCCATGGTCGTGCCCAAAAGGACAAGAATTGTAACCACAATCGTCACTATACCAAGCGGCGGCGCCCCTGCCACTGTTTTCATTGCTTTGACCGGTTCAAAAAGCACGCCGTAAAACAGCTCGAGAAAACCGGGGAAAGACTCTCCGGCGTCACCGGGCGGAACCGCTGCAACCTGGTCGTTTTCCGGAACAAGGTCTGTATTTAAACCGCCAGGCGCGGCCGCGCCCTGGTCATTATTGATTTCTGTCCTTTCCGTACCGGGATCTTCATTCATAACCCACGCCCTCCCTCAGTTGATCACTTTAAGTTAATTGTGTTGGCGGTTTCTCCCTGGCGTGGCAAAATGGACCCCACCACTCCCCAAAAGGTATTGCCGCCGGTGCCGGAAAACAGTTCGCGAAAAATATTCTTTTGCCCCAATTCCACAATGGTGGGCTCTCCCTGTATACCCGCCAGACTACCCGCTAAAAGAACGGCATCGTGAAAGTCGCCAAGCTGGTCAACCAGTCCCAGTTCTTTGGCCTGGCGACCGGTAAAGACCCTGCCGTCCGCCAGCGGCCTGATTTCAGCAGCGTCCTTATGCCTGCCCTGGGCTACGTGATCAACAAACTGACTGTAAATATCATCAATCATGGACTGGAATATAGCCCTTTCCTCAGGGGTTGACGACCTGGTGGACGATCCCATGTCCTTGTAAGGGCCGCTTTTAAATGTTTCCGTATCGGCGCCTATTTTCCCGTACAAGCCCTGTAAATCCAGGCGCTCCATAATTACACCGATACTGCCGGTCAGGGTTCCCGGATTAGCCACAATTTGGTCCGCTCCCGCGGCTATCCAGTACGCCCCTGAAGCCGCTGTATCCCCCATGGAAGCAACCACTTTTTTACCTGATTTCCTGAGCCGCTCCAGTTCGGCGCCTATTTCCTGAGCTGCCGCCGCTGTGCCGCCCGGGCTGTTCAGCCTGATTACCACAGCCTTGAGCCCGGGGTCCCTGGCCGCTTCTCTTAAAATAGCGGCAATTTCCTCGGAACCCGTTTGGGATGCTAACAGCCCACCCCCGCTCCGGTCACTGGTAATGGCGCCTTCTATGTAAACAACCCCGACTTCTCCATTCCTGCTCCCGGTTCTGGCAGCCTGGTTATGGCCCGGTTTAACAGCTATGGCAATAACCAGAGAAAGAGCAATCACTCCCAGTACAATCCCGGCAATAATTTTTCTCATAAATAATCCATCCTCCCCGCGATGTATTCTCATGTCCCCTCATATGAGATTTTACCCTTAAAACATTACAAATACTACTCTTGCCTATAGTAAAAAAGCTTTGGTTTTACCCAAAGCTGCTAAAACTTGCGGTTAACTATATTTAGATTTTTTATGTTTCAAGGAAGCTCCGATAAATTCCCTGAATAACGGGTGGGGCCGGTTCGGGCGGGACTTGAATTCCGGGTGAAACTGAGTGGCAACAAACCAGGGATGGCCTGGCAGCTCAACAACCTCCACCAGGTAGTCGTTGGGCAAAGTACCGCTGAACACCAGGCCTTTTTGGGCGAGTTCGTCGCGGTAAGCATTGTTCAATTCGTATCGGTGCCGGTGTCTTTCTTCGATATTATCCTGACCATAGCACTTATGGGCCAGGGTGCCTGGCTGCAGCTTGCAGGTATACTTGCCCAGGCGCATCGTGCCGCCCTTCATGTCCAGTTCTTTCTGCTCCGGCAGCAGGTCTATCACCGGATACGAAGTCATGGGGTTGAATTCGGTACTGTTGGCGTCACGCCAGCCGGCCACATTGCGGGAAAACTCCACTACCGCCAGCTGCATGCCGAGACAAAGCCCCAAATAAGGAATGCTGTTTTCGCGCGCGAAGCGGATAGCCTCTATCTTTCCTTCAATGCCCCGGTCGCCGAAGCCGCCCGGCACCAGGATGCCGTCGACCCCTCTTAACATCTCTCCCGCGTTGGCCCGGTTTACTTCCTCAGAGTTAATCCAACTTATTTCAATGTCGCAGCCGTGGTAAAACCCGGCGTGGCGCAGCGACTCGGCTACACTCAGGTAAGCGTCGTGCAGGGAAACATATTTGCCTACAAGTCCTATGGTAGCCTGATAGCGCAGGTTTTTCAGCCTGACCACCATATCCCGCCAATCGCTGAGATTGGGGGGATCGGTGATTACGCCCAGCTTTTCAAGAACTATATCAGCCAGGCCTTCTTCCTCCAGCATCAGAGGAACTTCATAAATAGACGGCGCGTCTATGGCCTGGATTACAGCATCTTTATCAATGTCACAGAACAAAGCCAGTTTTTCTTCCATGTCCTTGGTCAGGGGTCTTTCCGTGCGGCATACGATAACATCGGGCTGGATGCCTATGCTCCTTAATTCCTTGACGCTGTGCTGGGTGGGCTTGGTTTTAAGCTCATTAGCGGCCCGCAGGTAAGGAACCAGTGTAACGTGAATGTAAACCACATTCCGCTTGCCCAGGTCACCTTTTAACTGGCGAATCGCCTCCAGGAAAGGCAGTGACTCAATATCGCCGACAGTGCCTCCGATTTCAGTAATGATCACGTCCGCGTTGGACTCAATGGCCACGCGGCGGACCTGCTCCTTTATTTCGTTGGTGATGTGAGGGATTACCTGAACCGTGCCGCCGAGGAAATCACCACGGCGCTCTTTATTGATAACCGCACTGTAAATACCGCCGGTTGTAACATTGCAGCTACGGGAGATATTTATGTCGATAAAGCGCTCATAGTGCCCCAAGTCCAGATCCGTTTCAGCGCCATCTTCGGTGACGAAAACTTCCCCATGCTGATAAGGGCTCATTGTACCCGGGTCTACGTTGATATAAGGGTCCAACTTCTGGATAGCCACCTTTAACCCGCGGCTTTTTAAAAGACGCCCCAGGGAGGCGGCCGTTATCCCCTTGCCCAACGAAGAAACCACCCCGCCGGTAACAAAAACGAATTTGGCCATGGTCAGCCTCCTGTTATTATTTGGCAGTTAAAAGGCATTTAAACTGCCTCTCCCATTCTAACTTTTTACCCATCTAACAGTCAATAGAAGCCCTCAAAAATTGATGCGCACCCTTTTTACATCCTTTCAGGCGCGGTCAGACCCAGCAGGCCAAGGGCGTTTTTCAGCGTAATCCTGGTAGCGTTCACCAGTACCAGGCGGGCCTCGGAAAGGCCCTGTTCGGTGGTAATCACCCTGTGGCTGTTGTAAAAGCTGTGCAGCAGCCCAGCTAATTCGTGCAGGTAGCGGGCGATGCGCTGCGGCGCCAGGCCGGCAGCGGCTGAGGCCACTTCTTCCGGGAAATCGGCCAGTTTCCTGGCCAGAGCCAGTTCGTACTCTTCCTTCAGCAAATTAAAATTCACTTTAGCGGCCTCGGGCATTTGTCCGCCCTGCTCTGCGTATTGCCTTAAAATACTGCAGATGCGGGCGTAGGCGTACTGGATGTAATACACCGGATTCTCGTTAGTTTCCGATTTAGCCAGGTCCAGGTCAAAATCCAGGTGACTGTCGGAGCCGCGCATGACAAAGAAGTAGCGAGCAGCTTCCTGGCCCACCTCCCCGACAAGTTCCTCTAAGGTCACAAACTGGCCGGAACGCTTGGACATGCGGACTATCTCGCCCCCCTTGTAAAGCCGGACCAACTGCATGATTACCACTTCCAACGAAGCCTGGTCAAAACCCAGGGCGGCCACCGCAGCCTTCATCCTGGGCACATGACCGTGGTGGTCTGCCCCCCAGATGTCAATAACCCAGTCAAAGCCTCTTTGGAATTTGTTGCGATGGTAGGCTATGTCGGAAGCAAAGTAAGTGGGAATGCCGTTTGACCTTACTACCACCTCGTCCTTTTCAACACCAAAACTTGTTGCCTTAAACCACTGGGCGCCCTCGTTTTCGTAAATGTAACCGCGATCTTTCAAAAAGCGCAGGGTATCAGGGATAGCACCGGAGTCGTGCAGGGATTGCTCAGAAAACCAGACATCATAGCGCACACCAAAATCGCCCAAAGATTTTTTGATAGCCTTGAGTTTCTCCTCCAAGGCAAAAGACACCAGGGCGGAACGGCGCTCCTCCGGTTGGACACCGGCATAACTATCACCGTGCTTTTCCCTAAAAGCAATAGCGGAGTCCAGGATATCTTCTCCGTGATATCCATCCTCCGGCACCGGCGTGTCCTGCCCCAGGAGCTGCAGATAGCGGGCTTCCAGAGAAAGGCCGAAATTTTCGATCTGATTGCCGGCGTCATTAATATAAAATTCACGGGTTACGTCATAACCGGCAAAGTCCAGAATTCCGGCGATACTGTCACCAAGCGCCGCTCCGCGCGCGTTTCCCATATGCAAAAGTCCCGTTGGATTAGCGCTGACAAACTCAACCTGAACTTTCTTGCCATCTCCCATATTTACACGGCCGTAGGCGCCGTCCTGGGCAATAATCAGGGGCAGGGACTGGTAAACCCAGCCCGGGTTAAGATAAAAATTAATAAAACCAGGGCCGGCAATTTCCACCCGTTCCACCCAGGGCAGTGAAAAGTTTTGCACCAGTATTTCTGCCGCCTTGCGGGGCGCCATTCTGGCGGGCTTGGCCAGTACCATCGCTAAATTGGTGGCAAAGTCACCGTGCTCATTCTCCCTGGGTACTTCCACAGTGAAAACCGGTACTTGCTCCACCCTTATAGCTCCACTGGCACGGGCCGTCTGCAGCGCGCCCTCCAGTGCTTTTGACAAATTTACACGAATCTCATCAACTATGCCGCTCATATGTATGAATTAACCCCCTTACCGGTATGCGGTATTTGTGACCATTTTCTTCCACCCTGGTTCCAATTTATACTTAGATTAACCTTTGTCGCCCCGGCCTGTCAAGAACTCGCGGCAAGTGACCCGCCTTACTGCCTAAATCTATTTTCACCGGTCCGGTGAGACAATATAATTTGTTTAAAAACAAAGACAACCCCTTTGGGGCTGGCTGTTAAAAAAGATACGCCATGCAAGATCCATAATTAACCAGGCAAGCAAGAACCGTCCCTGTTTGCCCGCAGGCAAGGCAAGAACCGTCCCCGTTTGCCTTCCGTTTGCCTTCGTTTGCCTTTGATCCGGGGTCGCATCATTCGCTCTTAAATCTTATCAAATATTGTTATTTATAATCATACCCAGCCGCAAAGGCGGCTTTGTTCACTTCCAGCAGTTTGGCCGGTACACGCTGGCCAAGGGCCTTTTCCCAAATCTCCCGTTCTATCGGGAGGTTGCGGGCCATTACACCCAGGAGGACCACGTTGGCGGCCTTGGGATTGCCGCACTCTTTGGCAATGCTGTAGGCGTCGATCGACACCGTGTTCGGCGCCGCCGAGCGGATAAACTCCAGAATGTTCTGCGGGTACTCAGCCGCTCCTGTCAGAACGGGCACCGGAGGAATTTCCTGTTCGTTAATAATTATCGTCCCACCGGGCTTGAGTGAAGCAAGCAGACGCAGACCCTCCAGTTTTTCAAAGGCCAGCAGCACATCCGCCCCTCCAGTTGAAATCAGGGGGGAGTAAACCTTTTCCCCCAAACGCACCTGGGTGACCACACTGCCACCCCGCTGGGCCATCCCGTGTATTTCAGAAACCTTTAGGTCATAGCCGGCTTCCTGGGCCGCCAGGGCCAGGATTCTGCTGGCCAGGATGGTCCCCTGGCCGCCGACACCAACCATTAGAATATCAACTGGCTTAAGCACCGGTCTTCCCCCCTTTCACCAGCGCCTCCTCGACGCACACCTGGAGACACAGGCCGCAGCCGGTACAGGCCAGAGGATCCACCCTGGCCGTTTTCTCTTTCATTGAAATGGCCGGGCAGCCGAGGCGGATACAGGCCTTGCAGCCAATACATTTCTCCGACTGGACCACAATGGCAGGCTCTGTAACCTTGGTCAAAAGGACGCAGGGCCTGCGGGCGATAATTACTGACGTCTCCCCGGCCTCTGTTTCTTCCTGAACAGCTTTTCTTGTTTCAGCCAGATCCAGTGGGTCAACCACTCTTACCCGCTTAACGCCCAGCGCCCTTACCAACTCTTCAAGGTCCACGGCCGGCGCTGTTTCACCCATTAAGGTCAATCCAGTGCCGGGGTGCTGCTGGTGGCCGTCGCGTTCCAGTACATCCCGCTGCAGTTGGAG
>CAZIYV010000137.1:0-8825 GCA_964543575.1 uncultured Pelotomaculum sp. | reverse complement strand
TTTATGGCGTAAGTATTTAATGTAAGATATGAGAGACTATAAGTATAGTTCAAGGAGTCTTAGCGTTTAGCACAATACGTAGAGCACAGGACGTGGGACGTGAGGAATAAAGGGATAGACTTTTGGATCAAAAAAGGTCCAAAAGGCATGCCTGTATCTCACGTCCCACGTCCCACGACTCACGACCCAATTTAATTTGCACTTATCGTTTAGATGTGAGATATTAGATTGTAAATAGTTAGATATTTTTGCGGGCTGAGCGTTCAAGGGGGAACCAAATTGAAAGAAAAGTATAATTATGATGAAGTAGAGAAAAAATGGCAGCAACGTTGGGCTGAAGATGACCTTTACGCAGTACCAGACTTTTCTGACCGGCCGAAGTATTACTGCCTGGAGATGTTTCCCTACCCATCAGGAAAACTGCACATGGGTCACGTGAGGAACTATTCTATCGGAGACGTTGTAGCCCGCTTTAAAACCATGCAGGGCTTTCATGTGCTTCACCCCATGGGCTGGGACGCTTTCGGGCTGCCGGCGGAAAACGCCGCCATCAAGCACGGCGGGATTCACCCGGCCCAGTGGACTGTCGATAACATCAGCAATATGCGCGAGCAGTTGAAACAATTGGGTATCAGCTATGACTGGAACAGGGAGTTTGCCACCTGTGACCAGGAATATTACCGCTGGACTGAGTGGCTCTTTCTCCAGCTTTTCCATAAAGGCCTGGCCTATAAAAAGCTCTCGGCGGTAAACTGGTGTCCGGACTGCGCTACGGTCCTGGCCAACGAGCAGGTTGTAAACGGAGGCTGCGAGCGCTGTAAGTCAACGGTTGAGAAGAGGGAACTGGCCCAGTGGTTCTTTAAAATTACCGATTATGCCGACCGCCTGCTAAAGGACATGGACCTTTTGGAGGGCTGGCCTGAAAAAGTTAAGATCATGCAGGAGAATTGGATCGGCCGCAGCGAGGGCGCGGAGATCGATTTTAAAATAGATGGCTCGCAAGAATCAATAACGGTATACACAACCCGCCCGGACACGGTTTTTGGTGTCACTTACATGGTCCTGGCGCCGGAACACCCTCTGGTGGAAAAACTGATTGCCGGCAGCGAGGCCGAGTCGAAGATCCGGGAGTTTGTCCTCAAAGTGCGAAATTTAAGCGAGATTGACCGCACCTCGAACGAAGTGGAAAAGGTCGGCCTGCCTATTGGGGCGCAATGCGTGAATCCGCTGACAGGGGAAAAGGTACCTATCCTGATCGCCAACTATGTCCTGCTGGAATACGGTACTGGCTGCGTTATGGGTGTTCCCGCCCACGACCAGCGTGACTTTGAATTTGCCGGAAAATATGGTTTCCCGATCCGGGTGGTGATTCAGTCGCCCGGCATAGAGTTGGAGCCGGATACCATGGAATCAGCTTACGAAGAAGAAGGTGTGCTGGTAAATTCCGGCATCTTTAACGGCCTGCCCAACAAAGAGGCAATCAAAGCTATCACCAGCTACCTTGAAGAGATAGGAAGGGGTAGGTTCAGGGTAACCTACCGTCTGCGGGACTGGCTTATTTCACGCCAGCGTTACTGGGGCGCGCCCATACCCATCATTTATTGTGATCACTGCGGGCCAGTGCCGGTTCCGGAAAGCGAACTGCCGGTACTGCTGCCCATGGAAGTCGAATTTAAACCTACCGGCCGTTCACCGCTGGCCGAATGCCCTGAATTTGTGAATGCCGTTTGTCCTAGCTGCGGTGGTCCGGGTAAAAGGGAAACCGACACCATGGATACCTTTATGTGCTCTTCCTGGTATTATTACCGCTACACCAGCTCAGGGGAGGCGGACGGACCCTGGGACAAAGCCAAGGTCAACTATTGGCTTCCGGTCGACCAGTATATCGGTGGAGTGGAACACGCCATTCTGCACCTTTTATACTCACGGTTTTTTACCAAGGTACTCTACGACCTGAAACTTATAAGCAACCTTGAGCCTTTCACCAATTTACTTACCCAGGGTATGGTTTTAAAGGACGGGGCGAAGATGTCCAAATCAAAGGGCAACGTGGTAAGCCCGGAAGATATCGTGGCGCGTTATGGAGCGGATACAGCCAGGATGTTTATCCTTTTCGCCGCGCCTCCCGAGCGGGACCTGGAGTGGAGTGACCAGGGGGTGGAAGGCTGCTTCCGCTTTTTAAACCGGGTCTGGCGCCTGGTAGAGCCTTTACAAGAAGTACTTAAAAACACAACGGGTAAGTCCCCCGTGAACCTGGTGGGCGTAAACCGGGAAATGCGGCGGATTACCCACAAGACCATCAAAAAAGTAACCGAGGATATAAGCACCCGGTTTAACTTTAACACCGCGGTCAGCGCTATCATGGAGTTGGTTAACGCGCTTTACCAGTTCAAAGAAGTTCCGGACACGGACCGTGACCAGGCTGTACTGCGGGAGGCTATTGAGGCCCTGCTGTTGCTGTTGACTCCTTTTGCCCCTCATATCACCGAGGAAATCTGGGAAGCGACCGGGCACGAGGGAAGCGTACACCTGCAAGCCTGGCCTTCATACGACCCGGCGGCAATTGTTGAAGATGAAATCACCATAGTTATACAGGTCAACAGCAGAGTACGCGACCGCATGCTGGTTCCGGCCGGATTGACGGCAAAAGAGATGCAGGAAATTGTGATGAAAGACCCCAAAGTGTTAAATCTGACTGAAGGCAAAAAAATCATCAAAATAATACCTGTGCCGGGTAAACTGGTCAATATAGTTGTAAAGTAGGGCTGCAAATTTTTAGTATCATAAATTTATATTTGGCAAATAAAAATTTTGCCCTTGCAGTTTTTGGGGCCAGGAGTTATAATACATATAATTTTATATCCTAAAGTCTGTGAAGGAGAAAAGTAAACCGGACCCAGTCCTCCAGGGAAGGAGTGCCACTGATTGGAAGCGCTCCCAGGATATGACCTGTTGAAGTTCTCTCCGGAGACGCCGGCTGAAACCGCCTGGTGCGGCAAGTAGGCTTGGACGTATTCTCCCGGCGTTAAAAGGGAGGGGGTATCGGAATGCTTATTCCCGTACTCTTACCGAGGGGGTACCATGGTATTTTGCCATGGACCAACCAGGGTGGTAACGCGAAAAGTTAAAGCTTCTCGTCCCTGCAGGGCGAGAGGCTTTTTATATTTGGCGAACACACTTTCTGGTTGGCAGCCTCCCGTTAAGCGTTCCCGTATCTTAGTAGAGAGGGTCATTTTTTGGCCAATTAGGGTGGTACCACGGAAGCCTGCTGCTCCGTCCCTTTGTATAGGGAGCAGCAGGCTTATTATATATTTTATGGAGGGAAAAAGAATGGTAGTGGTTATGAATCTAACAGCTGGGCCGGAACAAACTAAAGCAGTTCAACAAAGGCTGGAGCAATATGGCTATGAAATACATTTTATTCACGGGGTCAAGCGTCTGGTCATTGGCGCGGTTGGAGACCGTCAGGAGATTACTTCTCTGGGGTTGGAGGCCATGCCCGGAGTGGAAAGGATTTTGCCCATTATGAAACCGTACAAACTGGTTAGTCGCGAGTCTAAAGGGAAATACAGTTTGGTAAAGATTAAAAACGTTATCATTGGTGGTGACGAATTAGCTGTTATTGCCGGTCCCTGCGCGGTTGAAAGCAGGGAACAACTGCTTACCACCGCCCGCCGGGTGCGCCGGGCAGGAGCGAATATTCTCAGGGGAGGGGCCTTCAAGCCAAGAACATCACCCTACAGCTTCCAGGGCTTGGAGGAAGAGGGGTTGAAAATACTGGCTGAAGCTTCTGACGAAACCGGTCTGGCCACAGTCACCGAAATTATAGATGAAGCCAGCCTGGAACTGGCGCTGAAATATGTTGACATGGTCCAGGTGGGAGCCAGGAACATGCAAAACTACCAACTGCTGCGCCTGGTGGGACGATCAGGCAAGCCGGTTTTATTGAAAAGGGGTTTTTCTTCAACCGTTGAGGAATGGCTGATGGCAGCAGAGTACATTGTCTCGGAGGGTAATGAAAACGTGGTTCTATGTGAGCGGGGGATCCGTACCTTCGAAAACGCTACCCGCAATACGCTCGACCTCAGTGCCATCCCACTGGTTAAAGGGCTGAGTCACCTTCCGGTAATAGTAGATCCGAGTCACGCTACCGGGGTTCAGCGGTTGGTGGCGCCTATGGCCAGGGCCGCTGTAGCGGCTGGAACAGACGGCGTGCTTGTAGAGGTTCACCCCGAGCCCTGCAAGGCGCTGTGTGATGGACCCCAATCCCTGACACCTGAAGATTTCGACTTCCTGATGTCGGAACTGAGGACAGTGGCCGCCGCGGTTGGGCGTGTTGTTGGAGGAGGCTGCATGTAATGTATAAGATTGGCTACCTTGGACCCAAAGGCACATTTTCAGAGGAAGCCGCCAGCCTTTACCTGAATGGAAAAGAAGGGGAATTGTCCGATTGTTCCTTTTTAGAGGAAATCTTCACCGGAATTGCGGAAGGAAGCCTGGATGAAGGCGTGGTTCCGGTGGAAAATTCAATAGAAGGGTCTATTGGCGCCGTGCTTGACCTGCTGGCAGGCCCGTTTGACCTGGCGGTGCGCGGGGAAGTGTTTTTGTCTGTCAAACAGTCCTTAATGGTTCGCCAGGGCGTGCAGCCTGAGCGGGTGAAAAGGGTTTTCTCTCATCCTCAAGCCCTGGCACAATGCCGCGATTTTCTCCGCCGGGAATTGCCTGCCGCCTTGCTGACCGAGTGTTCCAGTACTGCCGCGGCCGCCAGGCGGGTAGCCGCCGGCAGACAGCCCTGGGCCGCGCTTGGTCCGGCCAGGGCTGCCGCGGAATATGGGCTTCAGGTAATTGTACCTGTAGCCAATGACTACCAGGACAACGTGACTCGCTTCTGGGTGGTGGGAAAGGAGCGGTTGGGCTGCTCTTTAGATCAGGGATGTAAAACTTCTCTTGTTTTCGGCCTGGGGGACCGGCCTGGAGCGCTGCATGGCATACTGCGCGAATTCGCGGTGCGCGGAATTAACCTGACCCGTATCGAATCAAGGCCGGCCAAAAAAAATCTTGGTGACTACTTGTTCTTCATAGATTTTGTCGGCGGCCTGGACCAGCCCGAAGTTCAGGAGGCGCTGAGCGAGGTAGCGGCTTTAACCCTGGGCATGAAGGTTTTAGGTTCCTACCCGGCATGGGGCTGCGCTGGAGTAGTAACATCCGGCCATAGATCGAACGGTTCCGGGGTAACTCTCTCCAACCTCCGGCAAGAACTGGACGTGGTGGATGCTCAAATAGTAGAGTTGCTGGTGCGTCGTATAAGGCTGGTCGATAGTGTGGCTCCGCTAAAACAGGGCATGCGAAATGTAAGAGACAGTGCAAGAGAAAATCAAATCTTGTCACGTGTTCATCAGCTTTCGCTGGCCCGGGGCGGAGATCCAAAACTTGCAGAAGAGGTATGGAGAGTAATTTTAGATCATTCAGTATATCGCCAGAAAGATCAATTGAATTTCAGTGCAGCTGCCGAGAACCATTAATTGGCCTGCTTTCGCTGGGAATAAAGGTTGGATGACGCGATTTTTGTAAAATTTAAGGTATGTGACTATTGACCCGTAACAAAGCTCGTGCTTTTTTACGGGTTATTTTTATGGATAATGACTTTAATCACCGCTTACAATCGCAAGTATATAATGTTAAGCCAGGGAAATAATACACAAACCGGTGAATATTAATAATTTTTTATATTATAGGAGATGGCCGTCAGTTGGCAAGGTTTATTAAACCGCTCAGAGCCCGGTTGCTTGGTCGGAGAAAATCGAGTTCAGGGAAGGATAACAGTTCCCAGGAGCAAGCAGTTGAGAATGCTTTTTCTAACCAGGAACCGCAAAAATTAGAGTTGAGCGCTGATCTGCAGGCCAACATTCTGCAGATTAAGTCGATTCTGAGTGATTGCAGCGACGTGGTCTACAGGGAGTTTGATTTTGCCCAGGACGAGCGGGTTAAGCTGGCCCTTATTTATGTTGACGGCCTGGTTGACAAAACCCAGGTCAGTGACCAGATTATGCGCAGCCTGATGCTGGACGCCCCGCTGGTGGAAAGTGACGAGGAATTCACCAGGGCCAGGGTGCTTAAGCTGATCAAAAAGAAGCTGCTGACCGTCCACCAGATTGAGGAAACAAATCAAGTGGGCATGGTCATTGACGCCGTGTTAGCGGGTGATACGGCTCTCCTTGTAGACGGGCATAAGTGCGCAATTATCAGCGTTACCATGGGCTGGGAAAGCCGAAAAATTGAAGAGTCCCAGACGGAGATGGTGGTACGGGGGCCAAGGGAGGCCTTTATCGAAACCTTGCGGGTTAATACTTCCTTGCTCCGCCGCAAAATCCATAATCCAAATCTAAAAATAGAAACCATGAAACTGGGGCAGGTAACTAAAACCGATGTGGCGGTAGTCTATATCAAAGGTATTGTTAACGATAAAATAGTCACAGAGGTCAGGGAACGGTTGAGCAGGATTAAAATTGACGCCGTTCTGGAAAGCGGTTATATCGAGGAACTCATTGAGGACAGTCCCTGGAGCCCTTTTAGCACTGTTTCCCACACCGAGCGGCCGGATAAAGTGGCGGCTCAGCTGCTGGAAGGGCGGGTAGCGATTCTGGTGGACGGTACCCCTTTCGCCCTGACTGTGCCGTTGTTGTTTATAGAGTCCCTGCAGTTTCCCGAGGACTACTACGAGCGCGCGCTGATCTCTTCCGCGATAAGGCTGCTGCGCTTGTTTTCCATGGTTGTTACTCTTTTGGTGCCTTCTCTTTATGTCGCCATTATCACTTTTCACCACGAGATGCTGCCCACGGCTTTGCTTTTGAGCCTGGCGGGGCAGCGGGAAGCGGTGCCCTTCCCTGCTTTTGTCGAAGCGTTTGGCATGGAATTTACTTTTGAAATCCTCAGGGAAGCCGGTATCCGCCTGCCGCGCCAGGTGGGTCAGGCAGTCAGCATTGTGGGGGCGCTGATTATCGGGGAGGCCGCCGTGCGGGCCGGGTTGGTCGGAGCTGGTACGGTAATCGTAGTGGCCTTCACAGGCATCGCGTCTTTTGCTTTTTGGTATACCGCCAGTATTTCCCTCCGCCTCCTGCGGTTTCCGGTGCTGATACTGGCGGGCACTCTGGGGCTGTACGGGGTAATCTGCGGGGTGCTGGCCATCCTGGTGCACCTGGCCACCCTTCGCTCTTTTGGCGCACCCTTCCTGTCTCCGGTAGCGCCTTTGCATACGGAGAACATGAAAGATACCTTTGTGAGGGTACCCTGGTGGGCCATGCTGAAACGTCCCCGCATGATCAGCATTGCGGACCGGCAGCGGGAAGCGGCGGCGGGGCTTAGGCCAACTCCACCCCCGGCCAGGGGAAAGCGATGAAGGTAGTGAGAGACAATGCTTGAAGGGGGCAAAATCAGCAGCAGACAGGCCATTTTTTTAATGGTGAGCATGGTCATTGCCACCGCTTATGTATTTATTACCTCATCTACTGCCCGTTTATCGAGGCAGGATAACTGGATCTCAATGCTGCTGGCCATTCTTGTTGCGCTGCTGATCGTCTGGCTGGTGGTAAACTTAAGCTTACGTTTTCCGGGGAAAACCCTGTTCCAATATCCGGAGGTCATCCTGGGCAGGTGGCCGGGCAAGGTTGTCGCTCTCCTGTATATCTGGTTTTACATCCATATCAATGCCGAAATCATCAGGGAGTATGGCACTTTTTTAGTTTACGCCTTCATTCCGGAAACACCGATGATCGTTCTTGAGATAATGATCATGACCATAGCTGCCTACGCTGTGCGCAACGGCCTGGAGGTGTTTACCCGGGTAAATCAGATTATCCTCCCCGTAATTTTTGTGTCGGTTGCTATCCTGGTAGTTTTGGGAAGCAAGGAAATGGATTTAAAAAGGCTGCTGCCGGTTTATATTGACAGTGGGACCGTGCCTATAATAAAAGGCGCCGTTACGCCTGCTCTCAGAATGGGGGAGATCGTCACCATGGCTGTGCTTATCCCCTACCTGAACAAGACAAAACAAGCTTATAGAATTGCTTTGACAGCTACTTTAATTACCGGTTTTTTATTGCTCACCGCTGTTGTCACTGATTTAGCTACATATGGTCCCGAGGTCACCTCCGGGTGGTTTTTCCCCGAACTGAACACGGTCAGGATGATCCACCTTGCCAATTTTCTGGAACGCATGGAAGCTTTTATTATGGTTATCTGGGTGGCCGGAGCCCTGATTAAAATCAGCGTCTATTACTGGGCGGCGGCTCTGGGCGCCGCCCAGTGGCTGGAACTGAAGGATTACAAGCCGCTGGTCCTGCCGCTGGGGATAATCCTTTTAGCACTGTCTATCATGATCCATGACAGTGTTATGGATTTATTTGTTTACACAGGCACGTTTGTTAGTCCTGTTTTGGCCATGTTTGAGGTGGTAATCCCTCTCTTTCTGCTTGTTATAGCCGTGATCAGGGGACAGGGAAGGAATCAGAATCAGCGTTGAAGGAAGTGGAAGGCGATGCTTGAAGGAGGTAAAATCAGCGGCAGGCAGGCTGTATTGTTAATGGTCAGCATGGTCCTGCCCACTGGCTTTCTTTTTGTGGCCTCTGTAGTCTCGAGCATGGCCAAGCAGGACGGCTGGATTTCAATTCTGCTGGCCACTCTCGGCGCGCTGCTGATCGGCTGGCTGGCGGTAAACCTTTGCCTGCGCTTCCCTATTAAATCCGTGGTTCAATTTCCTGGGGTCAGTCTGGACAGTTGGCCGGGGGAAGGTTACGCCGCGGGATGCAACCTGTTGTGCATTACGGATC
>CAZIYV010000136.1:0-8856 GCA_964543575.1 uncultured Pelotomaculum sp. | reverse complement strand
TGTGCTCGAAGAAGGCGACCAGATCAAGTGGCGCTTCGTTAAAAGACAATGCATGCACTGCAATGAGCCAGCCTGTGAATCGGCGTGCTTTACCCATTCGTTTGTCAAAACAAAAGAAGGAGCGGTTATTTACAAGCCTACCGAACTGAATCAGGATTACTGCGTCGGCTGCCGCTACTGCATGATCGCCTGCCCCTTTGGCGTACCCGGCTTCCAGTGGGACAAGGCTTTTCCGTACGTGCAAAAGTGCCGTTTTTGTTACGACCGGATGAAGGAAGAGGGCCTTGAGCCGGCATGTGTAACGGCATGCCTCACAGGCGCCTTAACCTTCGGGGAGAAGGATGAAATGCTGGCACTGGCACAGGACAGGATGAGCAAAGACCCCAGGTACATTAAACATGTCTACGGAGAAAAAGAATACGGCGGTACTTCCTGGCTGTATATTTCCGATGTTCCTTTCGATAAAATCGGCTTCAGGACCGAAGCTTTCGGCAAGCCTGTTACCCAGAGATCGATACCTTCTCTGACCTGGGACGTGCTCAAATGGACTCCCTACCTGTTCTTTGGCTGGGGCGCCATCCTGACCGTCATGCGCGCCTATACCAAGCGTCGCGCCGAAGCGCATGACGAGTCAGAAATGTACGCGCCGGTTGATCCCAAGGAATAGTAAATTTTAAATACTGGAGGTGAGATATAAATGCAAATAGGACGCAACTGGAGTTTTAGAATGACTGGTTTCAGAAAGCTGCTGATCTTATTAGTTCTGATCGCGGTTGGCGCCAGCCTGTGGCGTTTCGTTTTTGGCCTGGGTGCAGTGACCAACCTTAGCGACGAGTGGCCCTGGGGACTGTGGATCGGCTTTGACCTGCTCTGCGGCATCGCCCTGGCCGGCGGCGGCTTCAGCACTGCGCTGATCGTGCACGTGCTGCATAAGGATAAGTATCTGCCGATTGCCCGTGCAGCGCTGCTGACCTCTATGATCGGTTACATCATATCCATGGTCAGCCTTTTCCTGGACATCGGCCGCTGGTTTAACTTCTGGCGCCCCTTCTTCTACTGGGGCTTCCACTCCGTGCTGTTTGAAGTATTCTGGTGTATTTCACTGTACACCACCATACAGGTGCTGGAGTTCGGGGATATCTTTTTTGAAAAGGTCAAATTCCCAGGCCTCAAAAAGATTTTAGGCTATATGATGACGCCGTTGCTGATCATCGGCATCGTTCTACCTTCCCTGCACCAGTCATCTCTGGGTTCACTCTATATCGTTGCCATTGACAGGCTGTACCCGCTGTGGTGGTCTATGCTGATACCTTTCTTCTTTGTCTGGTCTGCCTTTTTCCTGGGGCCGGCCATGGTCACTGTTGAGGGGTACCTGGCTGCCAGGGCTTACGGCAGGGAACCGGAAACACCAGTGTTTGCCAGCCTGACGAAAGTCACACTGGTGATGCTGATCATTTATCTCATCGTAAAAATAGTTGACCTGACTTACCGCGGCGTTCTTGGCATGGCCTTCAACGGGTCCTTTGAGAGCAATATGTTCTTGATCGAGATGATCGTGTTTATCATCCTGCCGATCATCATGTACATGTCCTCGTCCGTCCGCAACAAGCTGGGCGGTGTGCTCACCGCGTCCATCCTAGTGGTTGTTGGCGTTATTTTCAACCGGATGAACGTGGTGTTCACCGGCATGGCCCAGGCCACGGGCGGCAGCTACTTCCCGAGTATCTGGGAATGGCTGATTACTATCGGCATGTGGAGCGGCCTGGTCCTGTTTTACTGCTTTGCTGTTGAGAACTTCCCGATCCTGCCCAAGGAAGAACACACGCACGGCACTGGTCACTCCGTTGGATCTGGTTTCCACGCCTAAAGAAAAGAATATGTCGAGAAGGTTTTAACTGATAAGTTAAAATATTTTAAAGTGTTGTCTAGGGGGGAATATCATATTCCCCCCTAGTTCTTTATCAATATACTGGCCGTCGTCCCCCTTGCCCAGGTTCTGTTGAACAGTAGAATTCAAGAATTTAGGAGTCAGGGATATGGAATAAAATTGATTGCAAAGCCAACATTTTTGCCCTGCTGCTGTAACCGGGTTACCACATGAATACTTGTGAGTAATTTGTTCTTAAGATCTGAAATGGGGAGCATACGCTCCCCCGCTTAATCAAAATGACAAACCCCTTTCACATGAGTCGTTTATTTATCTTTTATAACACTTAGTGTGGTTTGCCCTGGACAATATTTGTGACCTGGGCAATATTTGTGGCCTGTTTAACATCTTCTTTTACTTCTTTTACTTCTTTAGCTATATCGTCAAATTCCTGAATGCTGTTCATCGAGGCCCTGCGAAACTCATTCATCGCCCTGCCCACAGTCTTGCCTATCTCAGGCAGCTTGCTGGGTCCGAACAAAACCAGAGCTATAACCAGTATTAAAACTAATTCTGACATCCCCAGATTGGGCATATAAACTCCCTCCACCTTAAGGAAATTTTCATCATCATTGGCCCGGAACCAACAGAACAATCCACAACTATTATATACTTAGTTCGGGGTTGCTGAAAAAACTCCTGCTTTGCGGCAAGCCAATATTTTCAGGGCTCTACCGGTTCTTCAAGTGTGAAACGGCCCAGTATACCGCCCCGGAACTCTTTGAGAACGGTTTTAGCAGACTTCAAGGTATCTACAATCCCGCCGGATTTATAATAACCTCTTTTGGCCCCGATTGCTTCCAGCAACTCCTGTGAATCATCCGGCAGTTCATCTATTTTATACCGCTCCCTGATCGACTCAGGGTAATTTCCGGCCAACCAGCTTAAAAGCTCTAGAGCCACAGCGTTCAAGTCAAAGATCTGTTCTTTAATAGCTCCGGTCACAGCTAAACGGAAAGAAACCACCTCGTCGTTCAGCTTGGGCCAAAGTATGCCGGGAGTGTCCATCAGTTCCAGGTCGCCGGCAACATTTATCCACTGGCGGCCACGGGTTACCCCCGGTACATTTTCAGTTTTTGCCGCCCGGCGCCCCACCAGTTTATTAATAAAAAGTGATTTGCCCACGTTTGGGATGCCCAGGATCATACAGCGCGCCGGCCTGGGCCGTCTTCCTGACGCCGCCAGCCTGGCCATTTTAGGTTCGAACAGCTTCTGAATATACCCCGGCGTCTCCCGTACTCCCTTGCCGCCCAGAGAATCTACAGCGACTGCCGGGCAGCCTGTTTTTTTAAAGAAATCTTCCCAGCGCCTGGTTGAAGCGGGGTTAGCCAGATCAGCCTTGTTCAGTATAATAAGCCGGGGTTTTCCCCCGGCGATTTGGTTGATATCAGGATTACGGCTGCTGGCCGGTATTCTGGCATCTAAAATCTCAATTATAACATCTATCAGCTTTAAATCCTCTTTAACCTGCCTTTTGGCTTTGGCCATATGGCCGGGAAACCACTGTATGTCCATACCTGCTCCCCACAGTCTAAGATTTTTCTATCACCACTAATGCGCGACGCCTATTCTCGCCGGCGGCCAATAGATGAAAACTTCTTTACCTACAATAAGGTTCCTGTGAACGAACCCCCATTCCCTGCTGTCACTGCTGTTATTACGGTTGTCACCCATCATAAAATAGTTGCCGGCAGGCACTTCCACCGGCCCAAAATCAGAGAACCGCAGTCCGCGCGGCAGGTAATCTTCCGCAACCTGCTGACCGTTGATAAAAAGCTGGCTGTTCCGGATGGCAACAGTCTCACCGCCGGTCGCTATAAGTCTTTTAACAAAATAGCGCTTGGTATCCTTGGGATACTTGAAAACTACAATATCCCCCCGTTTAGGTTCCTGGAAGCGGTAGTTCAGTTTGCTGGCAAAAATGTAGTCCTGAATCTGCAGGGTAGGCTCCATGGAAGCAGAAGGTATGCGGAAATTCTGCATAACAAAAGTATGGATTATAAAGGCCAGCACCACCGCGACTGCCAGCGATTGGATAATTTCTACCAGTAATGAATTTCTTTTTCCGGCTTCACCCTTGTGATCGTTTTGATCCACTTCTGTAACCCCCTTAAACCAGCCCGTTTCAGTGCCTTAAAAGCGAAAGGGGACTGCTTGGCCCAGTCCCTCATTTTTTAATGCTTATCTTGTACGCTTATCTTGAATACGAGCGGCTTTACCGCGCAGTCCGCGCAGGTAATACAACCTCGCCCGGCGCACCCGGCCTCTTCTGAGGACTTCAATACGTTCAATTTTTGGGGTGTGCATGGGAAATGTTCTTTCCACACCTACTCCATAGGAAACCCTTCGTACAGTAAAAGTTTCACCCAGACCGCCGCCCCGGCGTCTTATTACCACGCCTTCAAATAGCTGAATTCTTTCCCGGCCGCCTTCAACTACCTTAACGTGCACCCTCACAGTATCGCCAGGTCCAAATTTAGCTATATCTTTTTTAACCTGCTCCTGTTCAATTGAATGAATGAGGTTCATTTAAAATCCCTCCTTCCACATAGTTCCTTTTAATAAATAACATCACAATAAAAAAGTCCTTTTAGCACTCAACAAAGGTAATTATAGCACAAACGATTATACGCGGCAAGAAATTTCCTGGAATACCATAAGACATCAACTGTATGCCTAAAATTTTACTTTATAGCGTTAACCAAGGTCAATTTCTTGCAGTTCGCTTACTATTTTTCTCAAGATATCTTTGTCTTCCCTGGTCAATTCTATCTGTGACAGTAGTTCGGGCCGGCGCAACAGGGTCCGGAGCAGGGACTGCCTTCTGCGCCATTTCCTGATCTCTTCATGATGGCCGCTCAGAAGAACGTCCGGCACTGCCAGCCCCCTGTATTCCTTTGGCCTGGTGTAATGGGGGTACTCCAGCAGGCCCGCGTTAAAGGATTCCTCTTCAACAGACGCCGCTTCTCCAAGCACTCCCGGTATGAGACGCGCCACCGCGTCAACTACCACCATAGCCGGCAGCTCACCACCGGTAAGGATATAATCCCCGATTGATATCTCATCGGTGATCAGCATTTCGCGAACACGTTCGTCCACACCCTCATAGTGGCCGCAAATAATGATCAGTTCTTTTTCACCGGCCAGGTCCCAGGCCAGCGCCTGATTAATAGACCTGCCCTGTGGGCACATCAGCGCCACCCGGCAGGACTCCCGCCCGGGCTGGTTTCTAACATGCTCAACAGCTTTAAAAATAGCCTCCGGCCCCATTACCATGCCGGCTCCGCCCCCGTAGGGCGTATCGTCCACGGTATGGTGCTTGTTGGGTGAATAATCACGGATATTAACCAGGTTAATCTCAATTAAGCCGCGCTCACGCGCCCTTTTTATGATACTGGAGGAGAAAGGCCCGGCAAACATTTCCGGGAATAGAGTCAGAATCTCAATTCTAATTGTCCATCAGTCCTTCCGGCAGGTCAACCACCATGCGCCGCCCGGTCAGGTCAATCTCTCTAACAACCTGTCTTAGCGCCGGAATCAACAGCGGCTTGCCTCCGGTATCAACTATATATACATCATTAGCCCCGGTCTGAATCACCTCGGTAATTTCACCAAAGCGCTCTCCACCGCTGCCGTATACACTTAGACCGACTATATCAAAAACATAATAGCTTCCTTCAGGCAGAGGGATCAGCTCGGCACGGGTAATCTCCAGTATTCCCCCTTTAATACCTTCCGCCTCGTTCATGTCTTTAATCTCTTTAAATTTTAAGATAATATATTTTGGGCGCCGCATAACATCTTCAATGGTCATTATCAGCCGTTCGCCTTTAACTGATACATTGATTTTTTTTAATTCTTTAAAGCGTTCGGGGAAATCGGTAAGCGGCAGCACCCTCACGGCGCCGCGATTCCCCTGCGTTTTCAGGATCTTACCGATGGTAATAAATTCATCGCTCATTGTTGCCGCTCCCCTGCCTGATGGCGGAAACAACACCATCCTGAAGGATAATTTCCATGCCAATTACCCGCCCCCAGTTATCTCCAACCTCAACCTCAACAGGGCTTTCCATCTTTCCGGAAATCACCTCTGACCCCAAAGCCAGCTGCCCCACTTCCTTGAGACTGTCAATCAATTTCTGGCGGCTGTCCAGCCTGCGCCTGCGTTCCTGGTCCAGTTCCTGTCTGGCGGCGGGAATCCCCTGGGGGTTTTTCTTTTCAAGTTCAGCCAGTAAACGCTTTTCCTGGAAATCCAGGTGCTGCAGATCCAGTTCGACCCGCCGGATAGCCTCCTGAAGCTCGACCGCCAGGACTTTCTTATAATTCTCGGTAACTTTAATTTTTATAAGAACAGGCCGGATCAAAGTCAGGCTTTGCATCTAAGAGTCCCTCCAGCGGGCTAAATAGGAATCATTTTGCTTTTTTAAATAATCTCAACAATTACTTTCTTTTTCTGCCTGGTCGCAGCAACTTTGACCAGGGTTCTTATTGCTTTGGCGATGCGGCCCTGCTTGCCGATCACCTTACCCATATCTTCCTGGGCTACTTTCAGTTCAATCAAGGTTGATCTGTCTTTCTCAATTAGATTCACAACTACTTTTTCAGGCTGGTCAACGAGAGCTTTGGCCAGATTTTCCACCAATTCTTTCATTATAGTAGCCTCCCTAATCTACTGAACCCTCTCCCGCTGTTTTCTTTAAAACCCCGGCCTTTTTAAACAAGGCCCTGGCAGTCTCAGAAAGCTGGGCTCCTTTGTCTAACCAATCGAGAGCCCTTTCCTCATTGAC
Organism: uncultured Pelotomaculum sp.; assembly: GCA_964543575.1. GTDB lineage: Bacteria > Bacillota > Desulfotomaculia > Desulfotomaculales > Pelotomaculaceae > Pelotomaculum_B. Next base: position 2,142 of record CAZIYV010000136.1, on the reverse strand, counting down.
TTTGATTACCACCGGGTCCTTCAGGGGATCGTAATAACCAATTTCCTCAATAAACCTGCCATCTCTCGGGGAGCGGGAATCAGCAACCACAATACGATAAAACGGGGCTTTTTTTGCACCCATTCGTCTCAGACGGATTTTAACAGCCACGCACCCTCACCTCCTTATTTTAATTTAGCTAAAGAAAGGGTTTTTTAGCATCTTGCCGCCCTTTTTCAGCGATTTCTCCATATCCATAAACTGTTTCATCATTTTTTTTGTTTGTTCAAACTGCTTCAGCAGCCGGTTGATATCCTGAACGGTAGTGCCACTGCCTTTGGCTATCCGCCTTTTTCTGCTGCCGTTCAGCACCCGTTCCGGCTCGCTGCGCTCGCCGGGAGTCATTGATCTTATTATAGCCTCCGCAAAAACCAGTTCCTTTTCATCCACCTTGAGGTCCTTTAGTTTTTTAGACCCGCCGAGCCCCGGGATCATCCCCAGAACTTGTTCAAGCGGCCCTAACTTTTTCACCTGGTTAAGTTGATCCAGAAAATCCTCCAGGGTGAACTCCATGCTCCGGATTTTTTTCTGCATCTGGACCATTTGGTCAGCGTTAAAGCTCTCCTGGGCCTTTTCAATCAAGGTGAGCATATCGCCCATACCCAGAATCCGCTCAGCCATGCGCTCCGGGTGGAAGGGTTCCAGTGCGTCCAGTTTTTCACCCATACCAACAAACTTAATTGGCTTCCCGGTTACAGAGCGCACTGACAGCGCCGCGCCACCCCTGGTGTCACCATCCAGTTTGGTCAGGATCACCCCGTCCAATCCCAGGCGGCTGTTAAAAGTTTCAGCTACACTTACTGCGGCCTGCCCGGTCATGGCGTCAACCACCAGCAATATCTCGTGCGGCTTTATGGCTTCCTTCATTTTCTCGAGTTCCGCCATAAGTTCTTCATTTACTTCCTGCCGGCCCGCAGTGTCAATAATAACCACATCCCGGCCTCCGCTGTCGGCATTCTCTATGGCCGCCATACCTATTGTGACCGGTTCATGCTTATCACCCATGCTGAATACAGGCAGGTTAAGCTGTCCGCCGAGCACTTCCAGCTGTTTTATAGCTGCCGGACGGTAAACATCCGCTGCGACCATGAGCGGCCTTCTGCCCTGTTTGCGCAAAAGATTAGCCAGTTTGGCAGAGGTGGTTGTTTTACCGGCGCCGTTCAGGCCAACCATCATTAAAACAGTCGGGGGCTTGGGAGCCAAATTGATTTTACTGTTTGAACCACCCATCAGAGTGGTCAGCTCTTCATGCACAATCTTGATCACATGTTGGGCCGGGTTCAGGCTGGCCAGCAGTTCTTGTCCCACTGCCCTTTCCTTGATCCTGGCTATGAAATCTTTAACAACCTTAAAGTTTACATCGGCTTCAAGCAAGGCCAAACGCACTTCACGCAGGGCTTCATTCACATCCGTCTCGGTCAAACGGCCCTTGCTCCGTAATTTTTTAAAAGTTTCCTGCAGTCTTTCGGCGAGGCTGGCAAACATCACATACCCCCCTTTTTTGGGTTGTTCCTGTTAAAGCTCAAGGATTTCGTCTATGATTTCTCTGGCCCGCCGTACTTTACCGTTAGTCTGCATGCTGCCAGACTCGTCCAGCAAGGCGGCGGCGTCGCTTAGCTTGTTTCTTTCCGCTTTAAACCTTGACACCAGGCCAAGCTTCTCTTCATACTGGGCAAGCAGCTGCCCGGACCTTTTCAAGGTGTCGTAAACTGCCTGGCGGCTAACATTGAACTCTTCAGCTATCTCTCCCAGGGACAGGTTGTGAGCATAATAAAGTTCCATAAAATCTTTTTGACGGTCGGTTAACAGCTGCCCGTAAAAATCAAAAAGCAGATTCATCAGGTCGACTTTTTCAAGCAATTGCCTGCCACCGCCGTTCCATTTACTCTCCCCTGCCAAGGTGTTTACCTTTACAGTAAGATTGTACTTAATTGACGCTGTCTTGTCAAGAAAATGGTTAGTTTTTGTTGTGCTTTTTTTATCTTGCTATGGAGGGTATTTCTGACGCAGATAGAAATAATATTAACAGAGCTGAGCACAAACCAGTGCACAAGGTTAAATAGTAGATCCGGACCGAGGAGTGAGACAAGGGGACGGTTCTCT
>CAZIYV010000135.1:0-9162 GCA_964543575.1 uncultured Pelotomaculum sp. | reverse complement strand
ATAATCCGGCTGGTTACTGTAGGCGTTGAGATATTAGACCTTACCAATTCCAGATCAATATCCTTCAGCCCTTCCCTGCGGATGGTCAGGCGGACCTTAGTTCCCGCCGGGCCGGTTATTTGTTCAACGACCTTCCCCAGCGGCTCTCCTGCTATGTCTTTGCCATTCACCTTGATCACCAGGTCGCCCGGTTTAATGCCGGCGGCGCTGGCGGGAGTACCTTCAATAGTATTGACAACTTTGGGGTAATCCTTGCCCGGCTGAACTTGTACTCCTATACCTACATAGTCACCTTCAACATAGCTTTTGAAATACTTTAAATCTTCGGGAGAGAGGTATTCGGTATAAGGATCTTTTAAGCTTTCCAGCAGCCCTTCAATAGCTGCCTGGACCAGGGCGTCTTGATCCGGTTCCTTGATGTAAAAAAGGCTGACATCATCAATGATTTCTTTCAGCGTACTGATATCCAAAGGATGATTTTCTGATGCGAAGCCTGGCGGCACTATGCTGACAGAAAATAAGAGGATAAGGCCCAGGGCTAATGACAAAAGGGCTTTCTTCAACAAGCTTAACCACCTCAATTTAGTAAATTATTTCTACTAATTGTATAATTCGCCCTACCCTGGTAAATTCCTTCATGTTTTCCCTGCGCTGCGTTTATCCTCCTTTTACGGCAGGTATTTTAACCCTGCGCGGTGAAATAATAGAAAGATTATTAGAAACTGCCGGCAGGCACTACAAGGCAGGTGTAAATATGTCCTCTGATCTGATGATAGTCATAGACGGCAACAGCCTGGCCCACCGGGCTTTTCACGCCATCCCCCCGCTCTCTACCAGCCAGGGGCTGCTGACCAACGCGGTGTACGGTTTTACCAACATGTTGCTGAAAATCATCGCCGAAGAATCTCCCGCCTGGATTGTGGTGGCTTTTGACAAAGGGAGGGTGACTTTTCGCCACGATGACTATGAGCACTACAAGGCCAACCGCAGCGCCACACCGGAAGATTTGCGGCCTCAGTTCCCGGTGTTGAAAGATGTGTTAAAGGCCATGCGCATAAAAATGTTTGAAATCGAGGGCTTTGAGGCGGACGATCTGATCGGCACTATTACAGCCAGAGCTGAGCGGGAAGGGCTGAAAAGCGTTGTTGTGACAGGTGACCGTGACGCCCTGCAGCTTGTTTCTCCCCTGACCAGGGTCAAGCTCACCAAAAAAGGCATCAGTGAGCTTGATGAATATGATGAAGGCAAGGTTTGGGACAGATACGGCATAACACCGCTGCAGTACACCGATTTTAAAGGTTTGACCGGCGACGCCTCGGACAACGTCCCGGGCATTCCGGGGATAGGTGAAAAAACGGCCACCCGCCTGCTAAAAGAGTACGGATCGCTGGAAGAAATTCTGGCTCACGCTGGTGAACTCAGCGGGCGCACCGCGGTACTGGTGAGTTCCGCCAGGGAACAGGGCGAGATGTCAAAAAGGCTGGTAACCATATACCGGGAGGTCCCGGTGGATATAGATCTTGAGGAGTGCCGCTGGCTCGGCCCTGATTACAAAGAACTCCTTGATATTTTTAAAAAGCTGGAATTCAAGACACTGATCAAATCGATCTACCAGGATGCCAGGAATGGGGCGGGAGATAAAAAAAAGGGTCAAAAGCAGGGCCGTAAAACCGGCAAACAGGCCTTATCCGAGTCCGACCTGGAAACCTACCCGGTGACCTACCAGCGGCTTGATACCCCCAACCGCCTGGCTGGTTTGGTCAAAGCCGTCCGGAAATCCGGCCAGTTAGCCCTGTCCTGCGTCTGTGACGCCGGCGGCGCTCTTGCCGGGGCGGGCTTTGTATTAAATGAAGACAGGGCCTACCTGCTCTATCTGCAGCCGCCGGACACCTGGCGCCAGCAAGGTGAACCCGACGGTGGCGGCAGCTTATTTGAAAATTTGGAGACTGATCCCGGCGCCGGCGGGCACTTCCGGGAGCAGGCGCTGTCAGCTTTGAAAACCATATGTGAAGACCCAACGATAAAAAAATACTGTCATGACGGGAAAAAACTGATCTGGCTGCTGCATAAAAACGGCATTAAGCTCGCCGGTCTGGCCTTTGACACTATGATCGCCTCCTACCTGCTCAACCCGGCCTCCCCTAACCGGGAGCTTGAAGATGTTGCACTGGAACATTTAAACGCGGTGCTGCCCAGAGGCGAGGATGAACTGCCGGCCAGGGCGCTTTGCGTCCTGCAGCTGGCGAGCCTGCTGGAAGACAAGCTGAAACACCTGGAACAGGACCGGCTCTTTTATGATGTGGAGCTGCCGCTGGTTGAAGTTTTAGCGGCGATGGAGATCCAGGGCGTGGCCGTCGACAAGAAACAGCTGGAGGATATGTCCAAAGAGCTTGGCCTGCTGATTAAAAGCCTGGAAGGAGAAATTTACCGGCTGGCCGGCCAGATCTTTAACATTAACTCTACCAAACAGCTGGGTAAAATATTATTTGAGGAATTAAAGCTGCCGGTCGTGAAAAAGACCAAGACCGGCTTCTCCACCGACGCTGAGGTGCTGGAAGAACTGGCCATGTCCCACGAAATTGTGGCCAAAGTGCTGGAATACCGCCAGTTGATGAAGTTGAAGTCCACCTACACAGACGGCCTGGCCGCTTTAATCAACCCTGCTACCGGTCGTCTGCACACAACTTTTCACCAAACGGTGACTGCCACCGGGAGGCTTTCCAGCTCAGAGCCCAATCTGCAGAACATACCGATCCGGCTGGAAGCCGGGCGTCTAATCAGAAAGGTTTTTATTCCCTCTTGCCCGGACAACCTGCTCTTGACCGCGGACTACTCCCAGATCGAGCTGCGCATCCTGGCTCATATCAGCGGTGATCCGGTGCTGATAGATTCTTTTAGAAAAGGGGAAGATATTCACACCAGAACGGCTGCTGAAGTTTTTGGGGTAGCGCCGGAAGAAGTGACCAGGGAAATGCGCGGCCGGGCTAAAGCGGTAAATTTCGGGATCATTTACGGTCTCAGCGATTACGGCCTGGACAGGAATATCAAAGTGGGGCGGCAGGAAGCCAGGCGTTATATCGAAAACTATTTCGCACGCTATGCCGGTGTAAAAATATATATTGAAAGGGCGGTGCGGGAAGCCAGGGAGAAGGGTTACGTTACCACTCTTTTAAACAGGCGGCGCTATCTGCCGGACCTGTTCAGCCCCAACCGCACCCTGCGCAACTTTGGCGAGCGCACCGCCATGACCACACCTATTCAGGGCAGCGCCGCCGATATTATCAAGCTGGCCATGGTCAACATCCAACGCGAGCTGGCCGAGCACGGCCAAAAAGCGAAAATGATCCTGCAGGTGCACGACGAATTGATTTTTGACACCCCCGCTAATGAACTTGACCATCTCATTGAATTGGTAAAACGATGCATGGAAAATGCCCTGGTCATGGATGTTCCCCTGGTGGTGGATATGAAGACAGGGGCAAACTGGTACGACGTGAAAAAGATTTAAGGAGATGAGGTAATTGCCTGAGCTGCCGGAAGTGGAAACGGTAAGGCGGACACTGCAGCCAAAGCTGGTCGGGCTTAAGTTTACAGATGCCCAGGTCCTTCTCTCTAAAATGATACGGACGCCAGAGCCTGATGATTTTAAAGAGGTCCTTAAAGATAAAACTATTTTAAAAATTAGCAGGCGCGGCAAATATCTTCTAATAAACCTGAGTGACGGCTACACCCTCGCGGTACACCTGCGCATGACCGGACGGCTTGTTTACTGTGCCGGCGACAAGCCTGCGACAAAGCATACTCACGTTATCCTCCACCTCAATAACGGCAGTCAGCTGCAATACACCGATATAAGGCAGTTTGGCAGGTTGTGGCTGGTGCCCACCTCATCCATGGGCGAACTGGCCGGATACAAAGACCTGGGCATTGAGCCGCTGGATGAAATTTTCACCAGGGACTTTTTAAAAAAAGAACTGCGCCGGCGCCATGCCAGAATCAAGCCGCTGCTCTTAGACCAGACCTTCATAGCCGGCCTGGGCAACATATATACGGACGAAGCCCTGCACCGGGCCAAAATAAACCCTGAACGCCTTGCCACCACGCTGACGTCGCGTGAGGTAGCTCATCTGCACCACGCCATCCGGGATGTGATCCTGGAAGGGATAGACAACCGGGGGACCACCGTCCGTGATTTTGCTGACGGCGACGGCAGGGCGGGCAGCTATCAGGAGCTTTTGCGTGTTTATAACCGTGAGGACAGCCCATGTCATCACTGCGGCCGGCCAATCGCCAGGAAGAAGGTCGGTGGGCGCAGTTCCTATTACTGCCCGTCCTGCCAGAAGTAACCATTAGACTCCGCTGATCCCCGGGAGGACGCGGGGTTTTTTATTTTAACTGGTTTTGTAAACAGCTATTGGCAGTAACCAACTCATCACTCCCTCCATAGATTAAAAAAGCAATGGCATATATTGCGGCGGGAGGTAATGAATCTTGGAACTGCTGTCTTACATCCTTTTCGCTCTGGCGCTGAACCTTGACTCGTTTGGAGCGGGCATGGCCTATGGCGCGAGGCAAATCAAAGTCCCCCTGCTTTCGTTATTGATCATCAGTCTAATTTCTGTGGCTGCTATTATCATCTCCATGCTCGGCGGCCAGATCTTTCTGTCTTTCATACCCGCCGGTCTCGCTCACCGGTTGGGCGGCATCCTATTAATAATTATCGGGCTGTGGGTGCTTTACCAAACTCGCCGGAGCGGGCAGGCGGCTGCTAGCGACACCCCGGAAGAAAACAGCGACAATAAGATGATCAAAATTCATATCCGTCCCCTGGGTTTAATTGTTCAAATTTTGCGGGAGCCAGCCAGGGCAGACCTGGACAGTTCGGGGGTGATCTCACCGGGTGAAGCTCTGGTACTGGGTATGGCTTTGGCCATGGACGCCCTGGGCGCCGGGTTTGCGGTCTCTATGCTGGGACTGTCTATAGTTCTCACGTCAATGGTAGTCGGTTTGGGGCACTTCTTCCTCACTTACCTGGGACTTCAGGCCGGCCGCACCATAACAAACTGCGGGATGGGCCGCCACCTTGCCATCCTGCCGGGGTTTATTCTGATCACCCTCGGCATGTTTAAAATGTTTTGATCGTCGACAGTTTGAAACCGCTGGTTAAGCACAGCGGTTTTTGTGTTTAACAGGATATTTTTAGAGGAAGTATAACCTTTAAAGCGAAGTAACAAGATTATGTTTTTTGTGGAGGAGTAAAATGATCGTAATTGGCCTTACCGGTAATATAGGAAGTGGCAAAAGCACCGTGGCCCGCCGTCTGTCAAGCCTGGGGGCTAAAATAATTGACGCCGACCAGGTGGCCAGGAAAGTAGTGCTGCCGGGCGCGGCCTGCCTGGAGGAAATTGTACGGGCATTCGGGCGCGGCATCCTCAATGATCAGGGCGAACTTGATCGCAAAAAAATGGGGGATGTGGTCTTTGCCGATCCTGGGGCCAGGACCAGGTTGAATAATATAATTCACCCGTGGATCAAAAAAGAAATCCACCGGGAGATCACCATGTTTAAAGAACATCCGGAACTGCTGGGTAGGGCCGGAGTGCTGGTGGTGGACGCGCCGCTGCTGATCGAAACTGGTATACAGCATGATGTAGACGAGGTTTGGGTTGTCAGGATTGACCTGAAAAAGCAGCTTCAGCGGCTGGCCCGGAGAGACGGCCTGGCGACGGAAGATGTCATGAACCGCCTCGACGCTCAGCTGCCTCAGGAAGAGAAATTAAAATACGCCCACCGGATTATCGACAACAGCGGCGAGCCAGATGCAACTATAAAACAAATTAACCAGCACTGGGCTGATTTAATGAAGGAACATTTCCAGCAGACAAGCGGCATATAATATGAGACGTGGGACGTGGGAAGCACAAGGGTGGGAAGCACAAGGGGACGGTTCTCCTGTGTCATTTAGGGGGCAAATGGGGACGGTTCTTATGGGCAAATGGGGACGGTTCTTGACTTGCTTAAAGGCAACTGGGGACGGTTCTGGTTTGCTAGCCAGTTTTTTACCCCAAGAGGGGTTTTGTTCGGATGAATCCGAACCTACAACGGGAAAAACACCCTTGAAATAAGGGTTGATCCTAGGGGACAGTTCTCTTGTCCCAGACCCGGATATATAACAAAAGCGGAGGATTTGTTTGGTGGCGGCTTTTCGTAGAAGGATGAACAGCAAAGGAAAATTGAAGATTTGGACTGTCATTATCTTATTCATTATTGTAATTATGTTAATCCAAAACGCGGATAGGATCTGGCGCTATTTTTACCCTTTCCCATACCGCCAGATCACTATAAACTCTGCAGAAGCGTACAATCTTGACCCCTACCTCCTGGCCGCTATTATGAAAGCTGAAAGTGGCTTTAACAGCCGTGCGGTCTCGCCCAAAGGAGCCAGGGGCTTGATGCAGATCATGCCGGATACAGGGCAATGGGTAGCCCGGCAACTGGGCAATCCAACTTTTAACCCCGACCAGCTTTTTGATCCGGAAACAAACATCAGGTTTGGGGCCTGGTATATCGCTGACCTAAATACAGAGTTCCACGGCGACATTGTCCTGGTATTAGCAGCCTACAATGGGGGCAGGGGCAACGTAGAGGAATGGGTTTCCAGTAGAAACCTGACGGGCGGCAACAGCACCATCGACCAAATACCTTTCCCCGAAACCCGCAATTTCGTAAGAAAAGTGCTTTTATACCACCGGATTTACAGCCACTTGTATGGTGAGGAGGCGCAAAGCGCCTCCCACGCAATACAGCTACATGGCAAAGACATGCCTGCCAATTTGGGTGACGACAGGGCGTGACCAAACCCAAGGACTGGTGGATTTGGCCGGGTTCCAGAAGTACAGCGCCCCACCGCTGGGATCCTTCCCATTCAAAGCGTCAACCGCGGCGTTTAATGATTCCTTGCTCAAAGGCCTCTGATACTGACCGTTGCTTATTGATTGAAAAGCGTCTGTCTGGTTGATAACCCCCGGGATTGTGTGTGGAAAGCTGGGGCTTTGCGTCCGGTTTAAAATCACAGCCCCAACCGCCACCTTTCCTTCATACGGCTCATCAGCCGCCTCGCCTTCAATCCCCTGCGCCAAAGTATAAACGCTTGCCCGGTCGTTTTCGCCACCTCTTGACACGGAAATCTCTCTTTCACCGGCAACTGACGGTTCCATTATTTCTTCCGCAACTGTTACAGTCTGCTGTTTACCTTCTGGCAGCGGCATCTTTTTCGCCGCCGGCGCCAGATGCAGGAAAAGAGCGAACGGTATCAGCAGCATGCCGGTCAGGACGCCAACTTTTTTCTTAAGTCCAAGCACTTTGTTCCATATACTCATATAATCACCCCATATTGGTAATTTCCCGGGGGCGATACGAGTATTGAGTATAACCGATGAACTAAGTGGAGTCAAAGGTAAGTTTTGCTACTCCCCTTTATATCAAGGTCTGGAATAAAAGTGAGACAAGAGAACCGTCCCCTTGTCTCACTTGTCTCAAACAACGGTTATTACGATAAAGGCTAAATATCCATGCCACCTGTTTTATCGCTATTCGCTCCGGCCGCTAAGCCGCTGGCCTCGCCGTATACAGAACCAAAAAGGAAGCCGCCCACACAGCCCAGGTAAAAGCTGATAAACATTATACACAGCCAGCCGATAATCGGGATCATGGCAATGATCATACAAATAATTGCAGCAACAATATACAGAACAAAAGCTCCAATATAACTGCCAATTGACGAACCAATTAGCTGGAAGATATAGCCTAGCTCGAAAGCCGCCCCAAAATTCTTTTTAACTGCAAAGTTGGCGATAGCCATCGGCATAATAAACGCAAATGCCAGGAAAACTAATAAGCCGAGTATTGACATGCCTGAGCCCATACCTCCGCCGATATGACGCGTGGGATAAGAAAACATCCTGGACATGCTCGAACCAAAAAGTATCATCGGTATAATCATGTAAATAAAAGAAATAATCGCCATCAATAAACCGTTAACAAATTTATCGCCCCAGTCAGTCCATTCTGGCATAGTCTCGCTTTTTTTAGCCCCATTTGCAAAACACTCCAGTATGTAGCCATAGGGGAAAAAGAATATTATGGGTATGATCTGAAGTACTCCACCGATCAACACTTTAGCTATTCCTCCGTTTTTAAACGGCAAAGCTAAAACCTTGTCAAACGTCACGATTTATGCCTCCTTTATTGTCTGTTCCGGTACTGCCTGGAATAACCTCCTTCCCTTTATGATGTCTGCCTGGCTGAGACCATTCTTATATCTTATTTATTTTCTTTTCGGTTGAATACGATTTATCTTAATATCATAATGAATTTTACTTTAAGATGGCCCTCACCGCGCTGCCGTTCAGGTAGTCGAATTTCTTTCCCTGAAAGGTGTCATGCCTGGCCAGGCAGTCTTCGATCCGCTGCTTGACCAGCCACCAGCTAATCCCCCAGTTGCTAAAGAGAAGGTCTGCCCTGGGTCCCTTGCCCACCAGCCTCTGAATAACCACCGCAGGGTCAAGGTATTCCAGAAATTCCACCACCCTGACCACATAGTCCTCCAGGGAGGTAATCTCAATTTCACCCCTCTGATACATGTCTCCCAGGGGTGTACCACGGACCACGTAAAGTGAATGCAGCTTAACATACTCTATCCCCAGGGCAGAAAGCACTTTAGCGTTCTCCACCACATCCGCCCTGTCATCCCAGGGCAGGTTCAGGATCAGGTGGGAGCAAATTTCAAAGCCGTGTTTTTTTATCCTTAATACGGCGTCGATAAACTCCGCCAGAGTATGACCCCTGTTTACCCTGACCAGGGTATGATAGTTGACGGTTTGCAGTCCAAGTTCTATGTTTATGTCAAGCTTTTTCTTTTCTTTAACTCCCTGAAGAAAGTCAAGGTATTGGTCATTGACGCAGTCCGGCCTGGTAGAAATCGAAATGCCCACCAGATCATCAACCTCGACCGCCTCGAGGATGTTTGTCTTAAAACTTTCCAGGGACAGATAGGTATTGGTAAATGCCTGAAAATATGCTATGTATTTTTGAGCGTTGAATCGCTTACGAAAGAAAACCTTGTTTTCTTCAAGCTGCCTCTTTACAGAAAAGGTTTCCGGC
>CAZIYV010000134.1:0-9219 GCA_964543575.1 uncultured Pelotomaculum sp. | reverse complement strand
CGGCCGTAAACATCGACCAGTATACCGATAGGCAGCATTGCGCCTGGCTCTACCGAATCAATGTCAGGTCCGATCACTGTTACCTTGCCGTCCTCGATATCATCCGGCCCCATCATGCGCACCAGTTCAAAGCCCGGGGTCTTCTGTCCGCCGAACCCGCAGTACATGTCTTTCTTGCGGATGGTCTCACCTTCGAACGCCGGGCCGATGGTGATCGGAGCGTCGATGTCGATGGCGGTGATCTTGATCCCCCGTATTTCCAGGGCCGTCTGTACTATTTTTTCATAGTCAGGCTCTGATACGAACCAGTCTCTAATCTGCTCGTCTTCCCCAAGGACCTGGTCCGTTATTACGGGGAAACCAGTGAAGATGGCGCCGGCGCAGGCCGCGTCTTTAACCATGTCCCGCTCGCCCAGGTACATAATAAAAGCAAGGACCCTGCGGCGCTGGTAATCCCGTTGTGCTTCACGTTCCCCCGGTGGTATCCCGCCGAACATCATGCCGGCCCTCAGAGCGTAGTTGGCGGCGTGTACAACCTGAGTAAAGTTGCCAAGCGGGTAAGCAATATAGTCTAAACCTAATTTTACATTTTCTTCGAGCAGTTGCTCGATAATTTCATCAGAAAGAAATAGCATTAAACCCTTGGCCATGAGGCTGTCAACAATCTTTTTCGCATCTTTGCTGGTCCTGGCGCGGCCTACTATGACAGCTTCACCGGGGATGGTCCAGTCAACCATCTTGATTCCATACTGGCGAACCACCGGGTCACCGATAAACCCGGTCCACGGCGGCTGCATGATCGGTTTTTCAGGAGTATGCTTGAGGTAGCGCAGCGCCTCAATGATATCTGCTGCGTACCAGGTAGATTCACCCCAAAGCAGCATATTTTCGAACGTTTTTTCTTCTTTAATCTGGGCGCGCATCCGGTTTAAAATCGGCGGCAATTCACCCAGCCTGGTAACCTGTTCGCCGCTCATGCAGCGTATAACCGGAATATTATAGGCAGTGTCCGGATACCCAACCGGCTGTTTCCCTCCATATTCCCTTATGGCCTGGTTGAGCAGGATTTCCGCGTAACTTACGGCAGTAATAGCGCCATTATACATGGAGCGAAAAAGTTTTTTCGGCTCCTTGCCTGGTTCTATGCACCCTTCGTAAATCTGATTAAAATGAATTTGCTCGGACATCTCTTTTCCCCCTCCCGATCCGTCGTTTAGTAGTTCTGGCAAAGAGCAGTTTCATATTTCTCAGCAGCTTCTCGGTGCACGCCCAGTTTCCAGGTGCGGTATTCCAGCGCGTTCAACATCTTCTGAGCTGCAAGGACAGGATCCATTTCAAACATAAAGTATCCACCATAAACATCTGAAGCAACTTGCGTGACTATGCTGTGAATCAAGTCGCTGCCCTCCAGCGGCGGCATCGCGCCGACATGCACCGGCATTCCCAGGGCTACGCAACCACAGCCAATTGATACCGCCTTGCCGCTCATAGCTTCAGGCGCGGAGGCCACCCATGGCACTTTCGGAGTTGCCACACCCAATTGTTTTGCCATATCCATCATTAAATCGCTGCAGCGTGTGTTGTCTACGCATGAACCCATATGGAAGATCGGCGGCAGACCCACCTTCAGGTCGGCATTTTCACTGATTCTGGCCAGAAACTTCTTGAGTCCGCCTCCGGCCAATTCCATTGCTTCCGGCGCGAGGAGGCCGGCCCTGGCGCAAGCCTGTATCGCACAGCCGGTGCCTATAACAAAAACATCATTTTTAATCATTTCTTTGGCAATAGTTATATGGCTGTCATCATGAAACCGTTTCAGGTTATTGCATCCGGCCAGCATGGCCACGCCCTTTATTTCACCGGCAAGAATGGCATCTGTTAATACGCTGACCGGATTGTCAGGATTAACTGAACCAAACAGATCATAAAGCGCCTCTAAACTCCAGCCTGCAATTACCTTGTACTTTTCCTTAGGTATGCGATAGCTGCCTTTATCCCTCAGGCCAAACGCTTCAATTGCATACCGGATAGCCGTCCTGGCATTTTCCAGGGCATATTCCGTCTGGAAGTCAATATGATATGAACCGGGTATTTTAGCAATGGGTGAGGTGGTGATAATCCTGGTATGGAAACACTCAGCCACTGTACGGATTGAAGGCATTATACACTGTACGTCCACTACATAGGCATCCATTGCTCCAGTAAGAATCGGCAGTTCAGCTGCCGCATAGGAAGTTAATATGGGCACCCCGCGCCGCATGATTACTTCATTGCCCGTACAGCAGATACCCATTAGCTGGATGCCCTTGGCCCCGGCAGCTTTTGCCTCTTCCTGCATGGATTCCGCGGCGTCACAAATAAGCTCGCTTAGAACCGGATTATGTCCGTATAGGGCGATATTTACATACTCAGGATTTATGATCCCGAAGTTGGCTTCAGAAAGTACTGGCTTGGGAGTCCCAAAAAGTATGTCGGAAAAGTCGGTGCCTATGTGCATCCCGACGTAATCAGCAAGCGCGACCCGAAGGGCGGAGAAAATAAGGTTGACCGGATCGTTGTCCATGCCGACGTGAGCCTGAGTAACCAGTTCAGAAATGACATTGTAAACACCACTTGGCATAATGTCATGACTTGTAAATTTTTCATTGCGGTCCGACGTGACTGTTGTCTGTACCCAGGTGGAAAAACCTTCTCCTTTTAAACGGCTGAAATCTTTAAAAGCAAGATCGCATAATTCCCTGACCAAGGTTAGTTCATCCTTGCCATCGGTGCTTAGGCCGACACGAGCGCAAACTCGGTGAAGCTTTTCCACATCTTTTATACTGTAATCAGGCGCTTTGCCATGAGCAGTTTTATGTACCGTTTCTAGGATAACGTGGGCATGCTCACTATGGGATGCGGCGCCTGTCAAGAGCAAGAGACCTGTGTTCCTGGCAGCGATTGTCCACGCGGAAGCGCCACAGATTCCTTTACTGCCGGGTCCCTCTTCAGCCTTGATCCTGCAAGGGCCTGCCATGCAGAAGCGGCAGCACAACCCCTTATATCCAGCCTGGCACTGCGGCTGCTGGGCAACGAAGCGGTCAAATGTAGTAATAACTCCCTTTTCTCTTGCATGGTCAATCATTTCCAGGACTGCCGGATCGACACTTCTTCTTGCCGATTTTGGGTCAACAACCCTGGGTGCGTCTGATGACTTGCAAGTATGACTGGGGTCTTTAAATCTGGGCATTATCGAACCTCCTTAATTAATAATCTTAAAAAATAAAACTAACTAAAATGATTTTATAATCTATATAAAATAACCTCACTATCTATCGTTTCTTTCAGTTATCATTTTCTGATAGATCCGGGTCATATCATTAATGAAATCTCCTTTTGATTCTTTAATTGACCTTTTTTTCATCGCGCCTTCCCGTATTTCAGCATCCAGACCTATAAAGCCCAAAACTTCCTCGGGCTGAAAATTATTTAAAATAAATTCCTTTTCCTCTTTGCTTCCTATCTTGTTGCCAATAATCCTTATTTTCTTTATTCCTAAATCTGCGGCAAGCTTTTTCACAAGGACAGCTGTTTTAACGCTGTTTAAACTTGGCTCCACCACAACCAGCATTAAATCCACACCCCTGGCCGTACCGCGGGAAAGGTGCTCAATACCCGCTCCCATGTCCATAACTACGACATCTTTCTCCCCAAGCAAAAGAGCAGATACCACCGCGTGGAGAAATGAATTTTCACGGCAGTAGCAAGCAGAACCGCCTCTTTTTATTCCCCCCATGCGTAAGTATCTGATGTTGCCGCAGCTTATACAATAATCATCCAGTTCGCCAGTCAATTTGGGGTTCAAAGTAAAAAATGCGCCTGCTCCTCCTGTTTTTTCATTGATCAATTCTTTCTTTTCTACCAGAGGTTTTAATTCATCCGCCATATCATCAGGGATACCTATAGCTGAGGCCAAACAAACGTCAGGGTCCGCATCAATAGCATATACCAACCGGTGTGACTCAGAAAACAATTGAGCCAGGGCGGCAGCAATGGTTGTCTTGCCAACGCCGCCTTTACCAGAAACCGCTAACTTCATCTAATCACCCCGTCTAAAACCTAATATTTTGCTGCAAATTGCTTTCTGGAATGCCCTGGGCTTCTACAGCATCCTTTCTTTAACCACAGCTACGGCCAGTTCTTTTATACGCATGGCCTCGTCAGCAATTTTTTTCTTTTCCCCCATAACCCCGGACACAAAATCAGGGTCACTGATGAGCGGCACATTTATATCGACATTCAGCAGTACAGCATGCAAGGCCGCTTCACAAACATAGGCGGCAACCCCGGCATCGCTGACGGCCATCTTGTTGCCGATCCGGGCCAGCTTTTCTGTAATTGACAATGCTTCAAGAAGCATTTTAGCAATTTTCAAAGGTACATTGGTTGCAGCTTTTAACGCCTTCTGGGCAGCCTCTTCACGCTTGGCCTTTTCCTCATCATTATTTTTGGGCATCCGGTAGGTGTCCATAAACTTGCCGAAGGCCGCTATATCGGCTGCCATTAATTGCTCAAGCCTGGCCATAATATAATAGGCCCGGCCGGTGAGTTCCACTGCTTCGGCTTCCACCTCAGCATATTTCGGTTTCCCCACTGTCAGGTTCCCTACCATGGCCGCCATTGACACTCCCAGGGCGCCTACCATGGCCGACACGCTGCCGCCTCCGGGAGTAGGAGAGTCGGATGCTGAAACGGCCAGTATTTTTCTAAATCCATAATCAAACATATCGCTCATTTCAGGTCACTTCCTTTAACAAATTACTCCGTTTGATAACTTGTTCTGGAGCGAGATTGCTTTTAATACGTTCTTCTGAATCAGAACAGTGGTAAGACTTCCCACCCCGCCTGGTACAGGAGATATCAGACCGGCTACTTCACGGGCCTGCTCAAAATCCACATCGCCGCAAATACCTCCATCAAATTCATTGATGCCGGCATCCACCACAATAGCGCCGGGTTTGATCATGTCTGCCTTGATCATATTCCGGCGCCCTGCCGCTACCACCAGAATGTCGCCCCGCCTGGTTTCCCCCGCCAAATCCTGAGTCTTTGTATGACAAACTGTGATTGTGGCATTCTGGTTCAACAGCATAAACATCAGCGGTTTGCCTACTGTCTCACCGCGGCCGACGATTACGGCATGTTTACCCTTTATCTCCACACCGCTGCGCAGCATTATCTCAATGCAGCTCTGAGGAGTGGCCGGGAAAAGGCCGTCCCCCCCACTTAATATGTAACCCCGGTTAATCGGGTGAGCGCCGTCTACATCTTTTACCGGCAGTACCGCCTCCAGCACCTTTTTTTTGTCCAACTGCGCGGGCAGCGGCAGTTCAACCATGATACCATGGACACTGTCATCTTTATTCAGCTGGTTAATAAGATCAAGTACTTCGCTTTCCTCTACTGATTCAGGCAGTTTGTGAAGGACTAATTCGATACCCACGTTTCTGCATGATCTCTCCTTGGAGCCGACGTATACCACCGAAGCAGGGTCGTCACCGGCTAATATAACAGCCAGTTTGGGATAAACGCCTTTCTCCTTTAACTTAACAACCTCTTCTTTAACCTCTTCTCTTAAAGAAGCAGCTAATTTTTTCCCGTCAAGGAGCTGTGCCGACATGTTATTATCTCCTTTCAAAACTCAGCCATTATATCTTAATTAATTAAAAATCGTTTTCCTCACTATTAAACTCAATCTCTGGCCGCGGAAACAGCCCGGCCTGCTCCACAATCTCAGGAACAATCTCTTCCCAGGCAATGGCCATGATGTGAACGCCATGTACACCCCTGATATTTTCTTTGATGTGTTTGATCTGTTCGATACAAACTTTTATCCCTTCTTTTTTCGGTTCTGCCGCGCTTTTCAGCCTTTCCACCAGGGAGTCGGGCACGATCATCCCGGACACCCCGGTCTGGATGTACTTGGCTGCACGCCAGCTTTTCAGCGGAGTTACCCCGGCCAGGATATGCGCTCTTTGATCCAATCCTCTTGCCCTGACCATTTCCATAAAGCGCTCAAACCGCTCCATATCGAATACACACTGGGTTTGGATAAACTGCGCGCCGGCTTCGATTTTCTTCTCCAGGCGGTCCACCCTGTACTCAAAGGGATCGGCAAAGGGGTTTGCCACCGCGCCGATAAAGAACCTCGGCTCGTGTTCTTTGATCTCTTCACCGCAGAAGAACTTCTTATCATCCCGCATCCGGCGCATCAGGTAAATCAACTGCATTGAATCAATGTCAAAGACATTTTTTGCGGTGGGATGGTTGCCGAATTGCTGATGGTCGCCGGAAAGGCAGAGCAAATTGCGCATACCCAGGCTATAGGCGCCAAGCAGGTCGGCCTGGATAGCAATACGGTTTCTGTCCCGGACAGTCATCTGGACAATCGGTTCTATGCCGCAATCAAGGATGTGCACACCGGAGGCTATACTGGAAAGACGAACGATGGCGGTCTGGCTGTCGGTAATATTGGTGGCGTCCACATGGTTTTTCAGTAATTGGGCATGATGCCTGACACCTTGCGCACTGGCATGTTTGGGCGGCCCTATTTCAGCAGTAACGGCAAAGTGCCCGCTGTCCAGCATTTTTTGCAGCTTGCTTAAATATTTCACCCTTTGATCAAATCCTCTCTCAATATCCTGCGCGGCCCGCCGTCTCTTGATTTCGACCAGTCCTTCGGCGGCTGGATTACAGCTAGTTCACTAAGCCTGCCCAGGGCTTTCATCCGGTCATAAATCAGCTGCCAGGCACAGTCCACTTCCTTGCTGATTTCACATTTGCCATCCTGTGAACCACCGCAGGGACCGTTCATGATGCTCTTGGAACAGCGTATTACCGGACAAATGCCGCCAGTCTTATGAAGTACGCAGTCTCCGCAGAGCCCGCATTTTTCTTCCCAGCTGCCAAGTGCTGTGGCCCCACCGGCAAACATTGTATCCATGGCGGGCACAACCCATTTATCCTTGTATCTTTCCGCCAGATACTGTACTCCGACTCCACAGGCCAGAGAAATTACCGCATCCACATCTGCTGCCAGTTCATCCATGGGCGGGATGAACTCCGGGTCGCACTGCCTGGTGGCTGTATAGGTGACGGTGGTAATGGGCTTGCCTGCCTGCCTTTTCATTATGCGCAGGGCTGAAGCCAGTATTTCTGTTTCTTTCTCCCCGCCGGACAGGCATACGGTGACGCAACCGGCACAGCCTGTCAGCAGCACTTTATTACAGTCACCGATCATGGCCGCTATATCTTGTATGTTTTTCTGCTGTGCTATAATCAAGCCTGCTCGTCTCCTTTAAAAAAATATCTTCTAGCTTTTTATCAGCGCCAGGGCTTCGGCCCTGGTTGCTTCACTTCTTTTAAATACTCCCCGCACAGCGGAAGTTACCGCCCTTGAACCTGGTTTGCGAATCCCCCTCATGGTCAGGCACATGTGCTCGGCCTCAATGATCACCATCACCCCGTGCGGGCTTAACCCTTTCACGATAGCGTCCGCGATCTGGGAAGTGAGTCTTTCCTGCAGCTGCGGCCGCTTGGCAAAGCCCTCCATCACCCTGGCCAGCTTGGACAGCCCGGTCACATTCCCGGTCTTGGGAATATACGCAATATGAGCCACTCCGTAAAAAGGAAGCAGGTGGTGTTCACACATGGAATAGATAGGGATGTCTTTAACCAGCACCATTTCATCATGTTCTTCTGAGAACATTTTCAACAAATGATCCTGGGGCTCTTCCCTCAAGCCGCAGAATATTTCCCCGTACATGCGGGCCACCCGGGCCGGCGTTTCCCTCAAACCCTCCCGGGCGGGATCTTCTCCGATTGCCTCCAAAATCATTTTTACAGCGGTTTCAATCTTCTCCGTGTCAACCAAGTCTGCTACCCCCGCTCGTTTGTTATAAACAGTCCTTAAAGAACCCAGCTAGTAAACTCGCCGGGTCCGTCCCCTCTTCCGGCAGGCAGTAATAAAGTTTTTCCGGGGATAAACCAATCGATTCCAGCAGGTTCTTAGCACGGTCAATCAAACTTTTCAGGAGTTCATCACCACCTGAGTAACGGCATTCATCTTCCTTGCAGCCAATTACCACTACTCCGGCAGCGCCGTTTTCAAACGCGCTCAGGATCCATTGTAGCTGCATGGCCCGTACTGTAGATATACTAACTACTTGAACATTGTCAAGGGCGGAAACCTCTTTCAGGTCCACGCTTGTTCCCCGGTCGGCAAATACGACCAGGGATTTACCACAAATAGATTCAATGGCGCTTTTTACGCTGTTTTCATTCAGGTTTTCCAGTGTAATGGCATTGCCGGGACAGAATGCCGCGCAAATACCACAGGCCTGGCATCCTTCCACCGGCATGCCGGCCAATCCCTCAACCACCGGCACATCGTAAGGGCATACTCTCTGGCAGGTCAGGCAGGCGGCGCATTTTTCGGGGATTACCTGCGCACCCAGGCCGCAGTTAAGGCAACGGCTGGCTTCACGTACTGCCGCGTCCTCATCCAGACCCAGTTCGTACGGCCTAAAGTTGCTTTTTCTCTCGTCTGCGGGCAGCACAGGCATTTCCTGCCGGCTGCGCCTGGGCACCCGTTCCGCCACTTTTTCGGGAAGAGGGCCTATGGTCTCAGTTTCCTTTTCGCCTGGCGCAGTTTTATTTCCATTTATATAGTCATTTACCAGTATGGCCGCCCGGTGTCCTGAAGCTACGGCGGCGATGGCCGGACCGGGCCCGGTGACTACTTCCCCGCAGGTAAAGACACCACTTAAATTGGTAGACAGGTATTTCCTGTCTGCCGCCAGACATCCTCTGCCGTTAACCGCCAGGCCGCTGTCACACAAAAAGGAGTTGTCCGTACCCTGGCCAATGGACAGAATCACTGTATCGCAGGGGATGGTTTGAAAAGTAGTTGGCTCGTAGGTGGGGTTAAACCTTCCCTCCTGGTCAAAGATTGATTTTACCTTTTGGGTTTTGAGCCCGGTAATTTCACCGTCTTCTGTTAAAATCTCCACCGGTCCGAAGCCGGGCATGAGGCTTACTCCCTCAGCCAGGGCTTCCTCGATCTCCCAGATGTGAGCGGGCATTTTGTCGCGAAACTCGAGGCTGACAACTGTTACCCTGCCGGCCCCCAGCCGTACTGCGGTACGAGCCACATCCATGGCTACGTCACCGCCGCCGATG
>CAZIYV010000133.1:0-9226 GCA_964543575.1 uncultured Pelotomaculum sp. | reverse complement strand
TAGCATCGATCTCTTCACCACGCGGCAGGGAGGTGTTGGAAACGTCGTCCACGATGCTGAGTGTAAAGTTGTTCTTAGGCTGAGCAGCCTTCAGGTTTTCAAACGCTGCAACGATATCAGAGGGCAGGGTGTCCTTGGAACCAAGTCCATAACGGCCGCCAACGATAATCGGCTTAATGTCGGCATCATAGAACGTGTTCTTGATGTCCATGTACAGCGGCTCTCCGGGACATCCGGGGGTCTTGATCCTGTCAAGAACAGCGATTTTCTTCACTGTCTTGGGCAGCACTGCAAAGAAGTATTTAGGCGACCAGGGCCTGTACAGGTGAACTTTGATCATACCGACCTTCTCACCTTTAGCCATCAGGTAATTGATGGTCTCTTCAGCTGTATCGCAGGCAGAACCCATGGCTATGATGATATTTTCAGCGTCAGGAGCTCCGTAATAATCAAACGGCTTGTACTGCCGGCCGCAGATCTCGCCTATTTGCTTCATATAATCTGCCACTACATCTGCTACTGGCTCGAAGAACGGGCTGCAGGCCTCTCTGGCCTGGAAGAAGATATCCGGGTTCTGGTTGGTGCCCCTGGTGACCGGGCGGTCAGGGTTCAGGCTCCTGTCGCGGAAGGCCTTAACGTCATTAAGGTCGACCAGCTTGGCATAGTCTGCATAATCGATGACTTCAATTTTTTGTTGCTCGTGTGAGGTCCTGAATCCATCATAGAAGTGCAGGAAAGGGATCCTGGTCTTGATGGCTGCAGCGTGGGCAACGGGGCCGATGTCGATAATTTCCTGGACACTGTTTGAGCACAGCATGGCCCAGCCGGTTTGCACGGTGGACAATACGTCAGAGTGATCGCCGAAAATGTTTAGGGCGTGAGTCGCCAGGCTGCGGGCTGTAACGTGCAACACGCCCGGCAGCAGTTCACCGGCTATTTTGTACATGTTAGGGATCATCAACAATAAACCCTGGGATGCAGTGTAACTGGTTGATAACGCACCAGCGGTCAGCGCGCCGTGCAGGGCTCCGGCGGCGCCGGCTTCGGATTGCATTTCAGTCACGTTCACGGTTTGCCCGAAAATGTTTTTGAGGCCTTGAGCGCTCCATTCATCCACGTATTCCGCCATGGGTGAGGATGGAGTAATGGGGAAAATGCAGGCACATTCGGTAAAAGCATACGATACGTATGCCGCTGCCTTGGTTCCGTCCATGGTTTTCATCTTGTCTTTGGCCATTTAGTTGACTAACCTCCTTTTAGGTTTGCGAAACATTTAGTTCGTCATAACGGGCCGGGCGGAAATATCCGCCGGCCCGAAAAATGACATTTTAAATTATTGGTATTTAAACTGGATAGTACTGGGTGCTTTGCTTGGCAAGTTCAACATCAACCTTGAGCTTTTTGGCCATTCTCTCCTCAAGGAACTTGGGTGCAACCTGCGGGTAAATGGCGTTGGAAATGATGTCTTCTTCCTTCTCCATTACGTACGCAATAGTTTCCTTGGCTTTCGGAAGTTCTGGCTCAAGCATGTCAGCCGGACGGCAGGTAATCGGCTGCTCATTGCCGATGATCAGCTTGCGGGCTTCTTCATTAATAGGCGCGGGAGGCCGACCGTAGTAGCCGCGCATGTACTGCTTAACTTCGTTGGTGTTCATTTTATAGCGGCCCATAAGAACGTTTAACACGGCCTGCGAACCAACGATCTGGCTGGACGGGGTAACCAGTGGCGGCCACCCGAAATCTTCCTGAACCCGCGGCATTTCTGCCAGCACTTCTGGCAGGCGGTGCAGAGCGTTAGCCTGCTGTAGCTGGGAGAGGAAGTTGGACATCATGCCGCCTGGCACCTGTGATACAAGAATGCCGGCATCCGGGTATTTTTGAGCCAGGTCGAAAGCGGCATATAGCGGACGAATCTCTTTCCAGTAGTCGGCCAGTTCAATCATGGGCTCAAGACTTAAACCAGTGTCATATTCAGTTCCTGAAAAGGCTGAAGTCATAACTTCGATTGAGGGCTGTGAGGTCTGTACAGACATCGGGGAAATAGCACAGTCAATAATGTTCGCGCCGGCTTCGATACCCTTCATGTAAGCCATGGAGCCCATGCCGCTGGTGTAGTGGCAGTGAATCTGAATGGGCAGGGTAATCTTGGCGTCCCTGATACCTTTGACGATATCGCCAACTACGTATGGCGCAATGATACCGGCCATGTCTTTAATACAGAGCGAGTGAACTCCCATCGATTCGAGTTCTTTGGCCAGCCCAACATAGTGCTTAATTGTGTGGACCGGGCTAATGGCGTAACACAGGGTACCCTGGGCGTGAGCGCCTTCTTCTATGACTGTTTTAATTGCTACTTCCAGGTTGCGGTAGTCGTTTAAGGCGTCGAAACAGCGGAAAATGTCCATGCCGTTAAAGACCGCTTTTTTGATAAACTCAATCAGAACATCGTCAGCGTAGTTTCTGTAACCAACTACGTTCTGGCCCCTGAGGAGCATCTGGGTTTTGGTTTTTTTCAGGTGACGTCTTAGTACTCTGAGACGCTCCCACGGGTCGTCGCCGCAGAAACGCATACAGGTGTCAAAAGTTGCGCCGCCCCAGCACTCCATTGAAAAGAAGCCGATGTCATCGTGTTTCTCCGCTATCGGGATCATATGCTCGGTCTTCATCCGGGTAGCCAACAAGGACTGGTGGGCGTCCCGGAAAGTAGTATCCGTAATCAATACAGCTTTTGGTCCTTTTGCCATCTTATTATCCTCCCCTTTTATCGCTAGCCGGACTTGTTTATGCTCCTAGTCCGACTACCTTCATCAGGTCGCGAACTGCCTGGATGGAATAATCCAAGCCCGCTTTCTCTTCCGGTGTTAGATCAATTTCGAGAACCTTTTCAACACCATTGCCGCCGATAATGCACGGTACGCCAGTGTAGATGTCCTTCGCCCCGTATTCGCCATTCAGATATGCCGCAACAGGCAGGATCCGCTTCTTGTCTTTCAATACCGCTTCAGCCATCTGAACCGCAGATGCAGAAGGAGCGTAGAAAGCGCTGCCAGTCTTAAGGAAGTTCACAATCTCGGCTCCGCCATTGGCGGTACGCTTAACTATTTCAGCAAGGCGCTCGGCTGGTATTAACTTGGTGATCGGTATGCACCCTACGTTAGCGTGGCTGAGTACCGATACCATTGTATCGCCGTGGCCGCCAAGCACTAAGGCATTAACATCCTCAAATGATACACCCAGTTCCATAGCCACAAAGGTGCGGAAACGGGCTGAGTCAAGCACGCCGGCCTGTCCAAAGACACGGTTGGACGGGAAGCCGCTGGCCTTCCAGGCGGCAAAGGTCATAACATCGAGCGGGTTGGAAACAACGATAATGATTGTATTGGGTGAGTAGCGGGCAATATTCTCAGCTACTGAGCTAACAATCTTGAAGTTAGTATTCAGAAGGTCGTCACGGCTCATGCCTGGTTTACGGGCAATGCCGGCTGTAACGATACAAACATCCGAATCAGCAGTATCTTCATAATTATTTGTGCCTTTTACCCAGCTGTCTGTTCCATCCAGAGGGTTAGACTGCATTAAGTCTAAGGCTTTACCCTGCGGTACGCCTTCAATGACGTCAACAAGTACGACATCTCCCAGTTCCTTGGCTACACACCAGTGAGCTGCTGTAGCGCCAACGTTACCTGCCCCCACCACTGTGATTTTGTTCCTCTTCATAGCATACCCTCCTATCATTTTTATGAACAAAGGCTGTTGTTCATATTCTATTTCCGGTGGAGGACCAGCTTAACTAAACCTCCACCGGCTTTTATATTTAACCGATAACGATAAGGGCGTCTCCGCCGTTAACAGCTTGGCCTTTAGTAACTTTAACTTCCTTGACTGTGCCTGCCTTGTCGGCTTGAAGCTCATTTTCCATCTTCATGGCTTCCAGAATCAGCAACACGTCGCCCATCTTAACGGCATCGCCAACTTTTACTTTAACATCAAGAACGGTGCCTGGCATTGGGGCGCACAACGCGCCGCCGCCACCGCCGCCGCCAGCAGCGGGCTTGGGAGCAGCTGCCGGAGCCGCTGCTGCTTTGGGTGCCGCAGCGGGTGCCGGAGCCGGCGGGGGTGCTGCTGCCGGAGCCGCTGGGGGAGCGGCTGGTGCCGCTGCTGCCGGGCTTCCACCAATTTCTTCAACTTCTACTTCAAAGATTTCTTCATTAACTTTAATTTTGAATTTTTTCATGCAAACTTCCCTCCTAAATGGTAGGCCTGTTCTCGTTGCCTTATTGTCTTACATGAAATCTCTCATAGTTAAATCACGGCCCAGCATTAACTCGGCTATGCCAGCCCTTTTCCAGGGGTTACCGGTCTTGGTCACACTGCTGATCTGGTATCCAGCCTCAGCCGAGTAACCGTAAAGAACCAGAGCCGCAGAAATTGCGGCGAGCACCTCGGGTTTGATACCGGCCTTTGCTTTTTGTTTAGCCATTTATTATATCCTCCTCCATGCCGGTATTCAGCACTACATGGGGATGTTTCCGTGTTTCCTCTTGGGTCTGCTTTCGCGCTTGGTAGACAGGTTCCACAGAGTATCAATTATCCTGGCCCTTGTCTCTCTCGGGTCAATAACATCCTCAATTAAGCCTCTGGCGCCGGCGATGTATGGGTTGGAAAAACGATCGCGGTAATCCTGCACCAGTTGTTTGCGCTTTTCAATTGGATTTTCGGCTTCGGAGATTTCCTTGCGGTTGATAACGTTAACAGCGCCTTCCGGACCCATAACCGCTATTTCAGCGCTGGGCCAGGCAAACGTGGTGTCAGCCCGCAGTGAGTCTGCGCACATGGCCAGGTAAGCTCCACCGTATGCCTTACGGGTAATTATAGTGATTTTAGGCACTGTCGCTTCAGAATAAGCGTAGAGCATCTTGGCGCCGTGCCTGATGATCCCGCCGTATTCCTGCTGGACACCGGGAAGGAATCCTGGAACATCCATAAAAGTAATGATCGGTATATTGAAACAGTCACAGAAGCGGATTTGTTTAGCAATCTTGTCGGACACGTTAATGTCGAGACAGCCGGCCAATACCTTGGGCTGGTTGGCGATAATTCCCACCGACTGGCCGTTAACACGGGCAAAGCCCACAACACCGTTGGTAGCGTAGTACTGGTGTACCTCTAAAAATGATCCAGCGTCTACCACACCGTTGATAAGATCCCGGACATCATACCCCTTGTTCGCGTTGTCAGGTATAACGGTAAGGAGTGTTTCCTTATCAAGAGCGGGCTCAGCTCCGGGATAGGTCGGCGGATCTTCCAGGTTATTCAAGGGCAGGTAGCTGACCAGCGCTTTAATCTGGGCAATACAGTCGTCCTCATTCGCGGCCATGAAGTGAGCCACACCACTGACCTGGTTGTGGGTTGCCGCGCCGCCTAGCGCTTCCTGGCTGACATCTTCACCGGTAGTGGCTTTAATTACCAGCGGGCCTGTAATGAACATCTGGCTGGTATTTTGAACCATCATGATGAAATCGGTCAGGGCCGGGGAATAAACCGCTCCGCCGGCACATGGTCCCATAATTACGGAAATCTGGGGAATCACGCCGGAAGCGATAGTGTTGCGGTAGAAAATCTGGCCGTATCCGTCCAGAGCGTCTACACCTTCCTGAATACGGGCGCCGCCGGAGTCGCAGATGCCTATGACCGGAGCCCCGACTTTCATGGCTATGTCAAGAACTTTGCAGATCTTGGCGGCGTGTACACGTCCCAGTGAGCCACCCACTACGGTAAAGTCCTGGGCAAATAGATAAACCTTGCGTCCGCCGATGGTGCCGTAACCGCCGATAACACCTTCGTTCGGGTTCTTTACAGCCCTGTAGTCAACCTCTGTATTTGCGAAAACAACAATTTCCTTGAAGGAACCGGCATCAAACAGCGCTTCAATTCTTTCGCGGGCGGTATACTTGCCGCCATCATGCTGCTTGTCAATTCTCTTCTGGCCACCGCCGGCTACTACACCAGCCCGCAGCTTATTTAGAATATCCAGTTTATCCTGCATACTCATGCGATTACCTCCATTCTAGTCGCGCTCACTCAGTTCAACCAGGATACCAAATGTGGATTTAGGATGCAAAAAGGCTATTTTGGCGCCGCCAGCGCCTTTCCGCGGCTTCTCATCAATCAGACGGACGCCTTTTTCTTTTAATTCAGCTAACCTTTGCTCAAGGTTATCAACCCGGAAAGCGATGTGCTGGATCCCCTCGCCGTTCTTTTCAATATACTTGGCGATAGGACCATCAGGTGATGTGGATTCCAGAAGCTCAATTTCACTTTCACCGGTTGGCAGAAAAGCTACTTTTACCTTTTGCTCTTCAACCACTTCGGTTTCTATAGATTTTAAGCCTAACTGGCCTTCCCAAAATTTTAATGCTACATCGAGATCCTTGACTGCAATACCGATATGGTCGATTTTTTTAATCATCCGGATCCCTCCAAATATATAGGATTCTCAATTCTCCAACCTTACTCACTTGTAAAACAGGTTTGGCGCGGGGCAGGCTCAGGGCCAGCCCGGCCTACCCCGCGCTTTTAGATATCTACTTTAACCTTTTTTAACCTAATTTAATTTATCCTTGATGTATTGTACAACGTTTGCCAGGGGAGTGCCCGGTCCGAATATTTCGGCGACACCCGCTTCTTTTAAAGCCGGGATGTCTTCTTCCGGGATAATCCCGCCGCCTACCACCAGTATGTCACCTGCGCCCTTTTCTCTCAGGAGATTAACTACTTCCGGGAATAGTGTTGCATGGGCACCGGAAAGAATGCTCATACCAACAACATCTACGTCTTCCTGCAGCGCTGCTGATACAATCTGTTCAGGAGTCTGCCTTAAGCCCGTATATACAACTTCCATGCCTCCGTCACGAAGGGCCTGGGCTATAACTTTTGCTCCACGGTCGTGACCGTCAAGGCCTGGCTTTGCGACCAGAACACGAATGCGTTTCTCGCTCATCTGCTTTCCTCCTTCTCCTAGAATACGATTTGCTGCTTGTACTCACCGAATACGTCTCTCAGAACGCCGCAAATCTCACCGAGAGTTACATATTCTTTAACAGCATCGATAAATACAGGCATCAAGTTGGCCTCGGTCTGCGCTGCTTCACGAATTGCTTTAAGTAAAGCTTCAACCTTGGCGTTGTCTCTTTCCGCTTTCATCTTCTTAAGTTTTGCAACCTGGATATCCCCCACGGAAAGGTCAACTTTCAGCAGCCCTGTAGGTGGCGCTTCTTTCATCTGGAACCTGTTTACACCAATGACGGTTTTCTTCTTATTGTCAATAGCCAGCTGGTACTGGTAAGCAGAGTTGTGGATTTCTTTCTGCATGTATTCAATTGCCTTAACCGCACCGCCTAGGGCGTCGATCTTGGCAATATAATCCATGGCTTTTGCCTCAAGTGAGTTGGTCAGGCTCTCAATGTAGTAAGAACCACCCAGCGGGTCAACCAGATCGCAGACACCAATTTCATATCCTATAACATGCTGGGTGCGCAGGGCGATCATCACTGACGCGTCACAAGGCAGAGCCAGCGCTTCGTCGTAAGAGTTCGTGTGCAGGGACTGGGTACCGCCCAGCACAGCAGAGAGGGCCTCAAAAGCAGTCCTCATAATGTTGACCATAGGCTGCTGAGCAGTCAGGCTGACGCCGGCAGTCTGGGTGTGGAAACGAAGTGTCCAGGATCTCGGACTCTTGGCGCCAAAACGCTCTTTCATAATTTTTGCCCAAACGCGACGTGCCGCCCTGAACTTGGCGACTTCCTCAAGGAAGTTCAGGTGAGCGTTAAAGAAGAAAGAAAGCCGTGGGCCAAAGTTATCAACATCTAATCCAGATTTTATTGCAGCGTCTACATAGGCGATCCCATCCGCCAGGGTGAAAGCGATTTCCTGGGCGGCAGTGGCGCCAGCTTCACGGATGTGGTAACCGCTGATGCTGATGGTATTCCACTGTGGGATTTCCTTGGAGCAGTACTCGAAGATGTTGGAAATGAGACGCATTGAAGGTTCTGGAGGCAGGATATATGTGCCCCGGCAGATATATTCCTTAATCACGTCGTTTTGAATAGTACCGTTAATTTCTGACTTCTTAAAACCTTGATTTTCAGCACAGGCGATGTACATGGCCAGCAGCACGCCTGCCGGTGCGTTGATGGTCATTGAGGTGCTGACCTTGCCCAGGGGAATCTGGTTGAAGAGAGTTTCCATGTCCGCCAGAGAGTCGATGGCCACGCCCACTTTACCGACTTCACCCCGTGCCAGCGGATGGTCAGAGTCGTAACCGATTTGGGTAGGCAGGTCAAAGGCACAGCTCAGGCCTGTTTGGCCTTGCTCCAGCAAATAGCGGAAGCGCTGGTTGGTCTCTTCGGCCGAGCCAAAACCTGCGTATTGGCGCATAGTCCACAAACGACCACGGTACAAGTTGGGCTGCACACCTCGGGTAAACGGATATTCCCCGGGAAGACCCAGGTCTTGATCGTAGTCCCTGTCTGCGAGATCGAGCGGAGTATAAACAGTGTTAATGGTAATCCCGGAATCAACGGCAAACTCAGCTTCTCTTTCCGGGCGCTTTTTCACTGTCGCTTCGAGCTTCCCAGACCATACTTCTTTCTTGGCTGCTATTTTGTCCAGTTGATCTTGTTTAAACAAGATATCTCCTCCTTCCATATTAATTATTTTCTTCCAAGCGCCTCTTTAATCAGCGCGGGGACTTCGAACGGCAGCGGAGCTACTTTGGCGCCGGCAGCTGTCAACGCGTCAACTTTACCCTGGTAGGTTCCCTTGCCGCGCTCAATAATGGCTCCCGCGTGTCCCATGCGTTTGCCTGGAGGTGCGCTTTTGCCAGCGATGAAGGCAACGACCGGTTTGGTCATTTCCTTTATATATTCAGCAGCTATTTCCTCATTGTTGCCGCCGATTTCACCAATCAGCACAACAGCCTTGGTCTGATCATCCTTTTCAAACATTTTTAAAACATCTACGAAGGTCAGGCCCACTGCCCGGTCGCCGCCCATGCCAACAACGGTGGACTGGCCGAGGCCATTAGCGGTGAGGTTGCCGACTATTTCATAGGTCAAGGTCCCAGAGCGGGCAACTACGCCGATGTCGCCCTCGATGAAATACTGGTTGGGCGGAATGCCCATCTTGCATTTGCCGCCGGAAACGATGCCGAATGTATTCGGTCCGA
>CAZIYV010000132.1:0-9241 GCA_964543575.1 uncultured Pelotomaculum sp. | reverse complement strand
GTCCGCGCTGCGTTGCAAAGCTTCAAGCAGCGTGGTGTTCCCGGCAAAAGCCTTTTCAATAACCGCTTCTTCGCTTTGCGGGTAAAGGTGGCCGTAACCCAGCCTGTTGGCCAGTTCAGCCATAATCATGACACAATTCTTCGACTGGCCCACGGGCTCTATCACTCGTCTTCTGAGGCGAACGTAATCAGAGTAGCGCTGATAGGAGTTTATTTCATAGTAGGTGGCCGACGGGAGCACAACGTCAGCAAAAAGCGCGTCCCGGGTCATAACAAGGTCAATTACCATCATAAAATCCAGGCTGCGGTAGGCCTCTTCAAAGATTTCGGGCTGCGGGTAAGAGGTCAGGGTGGAAGACCCGTTGATCAGCAAACCCTTTACGGGATATGGTTTTCCCTCCAGAACAGCCCTGGGAAATTCCATGTAGTGGGCACACCCGGTCAGCTCATAAAACAGCGGGTATTTTTCAGCGCCGATGGGCAGCATACCTGCCGGCGCCTCGAATCCTTTCCGTCGCACAGGACGGGCCGGCGGGGCAGACAAACATAAACCACCCGGCACATCCAGGTTGCCTGTCAGCGCCCACAGGATATAGAGCGCCCTTATATTCTGCACGCCGCTGTTCGTATACTCCAGGCCGGTGTAGGTGCGCAGGCTGACTCTCTCTGTGTTTGCTATTTCCCTGGCCAGCGCCGCCACAGTTTCCGCCGGCACACGGGTGATGTTCTCCACCTTCTCCGGGGTGAACTCCTGTACATAATCGCTGAGCTCCGCAAAGCCGAGCGTCCAATTCTCCACAAACTCCCGGTCGTACAGCTTTTCATTGATCACAACGTTGAGCAGGCCTAAGATCAAGGCTCCGTCTGTTCCCGAACGCACTCCCACCCACTGGTCGGCCCGTCCGGCTATATCACAGCGCATCTGGTCGATAGCTATCACCCTGGCCTTGTTTCGCTGCGCCCTGGCGATCCTTTTAAAGAAAATTGGCGGGGAATCAGTGACCGGGTTTGTACCCCATACGACAATAAGATCGCTGTTTTCCAGGTCCGGAGTCAGGCAGGCTCCGGGCAGGCCGAAGTTGGCCATGGGCGCCAAGATGCCGAATGAAACAAAGCACAAAGACCCGGTGCTGGCGATATTCGGTGAGCCGAACGACAGCAGCAGATTGTTCGCCAAGGAATCACGCGAGTTGCAGAATTCCACCATCGACTGTTCAAAAGCGCCCCGCCCGGAGTGGCTGAGCAAGGCCTGTGGGCCGTATTTCCCCTTAATCTCTTTCATTTTTTGCACCGTCAGGTCCAGCGCTTCATCCCAGGAAACATCCCGGAACTTTCCCGCGCCGCGCTCTCCCGTGCGGATAAGCGGCGTTTTCAGGCGGTGCGGCGAGTACACTATCTCAGGCGCGTACCTGCCTCTGACACACAAATTCGCGTAAGGCGCGCCTTTGAGCGGCTCTACCTTTACGAGTATGCCATCTTCCAGCGTTACTTCCACCGCACAACCACCGGGGCAAATACCACAGATGGATGGTTTTTTTTCAATCACAATCCAATATCCTCCAAAACTTAATATATTTGCTAA
This sequence comes from uncultured Pelotomaculum sp., assembly GCA_964543575.1. Taxonomy (GTDB): domain Bacteria; phylum Bacillota; class Desulfotomaculia; order Desulfotomaculales; family Pelotomaculaceae; genus Pelotomaculum_B. The sequence goes on along the minus strand of CAZIYV010000132.1, from coordinate 7,660 downwards.
ATGATCCGCTATAATTACAAAATAATTGAGTATTTTCTCCTTTTATCCAAACGATTCCTTTATCAATGACATTTGATTATTTTATTACTGAACGGATGATCATAAAAACTATGAATCATCGAAATAAAGGATTATTTATATTAAACATAAAAATCTTATGTATATTAAAAATGTTTCAGAGCCACCGGGCAAAATGACCTAATTTGAACCAATTTTTGAAATTAACGTACAGGAGGAATGCTGTTATGGCTAATGATTACCGTCAGATGTGGGAGTCCATCGGGGTGGACCTGGAGGCGCACGACCAGCTCATGAATGTATTGCCGCCCACTTACGGGAAAGTTTACATGAGCCAGGAGAACCGGCCGGAGGGAATGGAGTATTTTGACTTTGTGGTCAGCGAAGTGCACGGACTGCGCATTCAGGAACTGCAGGAACACAAGGCTGCGGGCGGCAAGGTCATCGGCGCCTTTTGCGTTTTCGTGCCCGAGGAAATTGTCCGCGCCGCCGGCGGGATCTGTGTCGGATTGTGCTCGGGCGTTGAGATCGGCGCGGCCAAGGCGGAAAAAGTGCTGCCCAGAAATATCTGCCCGCTGATCAAGTCCTTCATGGGGTTCAAGCTGGGCAAGGTCTGCCCCTATTTCGAGTCCTGCGACATGGTGGTGGGTGAAACAACCTGCGACGGCAAAAAGAAAGCTTTTGAAATCCTGAATGACTATGTACCCGTTCACGTGATGGAGACACCCCAAATGAAGCGGGAAAAAGACAAGGAACTGTGGCGCAGCGAGGTGCGTGACTTTTTGGCCAGTGTGGAGGAATTCACAGGCAACAAGATTACCGGCGGATCGCTGCGGCAATCGATCAAAGACATCAACGGCAAGCGCAGAGCGCTTCTGCGCCTGTCCGAACTGCGCAAGAACAACCCCGCGCCAATCAGCGGCAAGGACTGTCTCTTGATTGAACAAATCGCCATGTATGATGATGTGCCGCGGTTCACCTCGCAGTTGAACGCGCTATGTGACGAGCTTGAAATCCGGGTGAAAGAAGGCAAGGGTGTTGCTGAATCCGGAGCGCCGAGAATTATCGTTACAGGCACGCCGATGGCCCTGCCGAACTGGAAAGTGCCTCATATCATAGAAACCAGCGGCGCCGTGATTGTGGCCGAGGAAATGTGTACCGGGCTTCGTTATTTTGAGAACACGGTACCGGAAGAAGCTGAAACCACCGGGCAAATGGTTGACGATATCGCCAGCCGCTACCTTAATATCAACTGCGCCTGTTTTACACCTAATGAAGGCCGCATGGAAAAATTGGTACAACTGGCTAAGGAATATAAGGCGGACGGGATTATCCACTGTTCCCTGGCTTTCTGCGACCCCTATCTGGTAGAAGCCAACCGGGTTGAGAAGGTACTGAAAGAACACAACATACCCCTGTTGAAGATTGAAACCGATTACGGGCAGGAAGATTCAGGCCAGATTAAAACCAGGGTTGAAGCTTTCCTGGAAATGATCGGCAAGAAATAATTTGCATCTAAAACTGGGGTTTGAATAATACGATGAGATTAAAGAACACCTTCATTTCTCGTTGAAATGAAGGTGTTCTTTAGAGGGAGGAGATAGGGTTTACGAACATAGTTGTCAATGCTTTGCTTGTATCTGGTTAACAGATAAAGTCTTCTTTTCTATTTACATAAATCCTTTATTTTAATTATTTGATTGTTTTATGGTTAGTTGATGGGAAATAAAGAATTGGTATTAACTGTACCGGGTACCTAAGTTATTAAGTTATTAAGTTGTTAGGGTTGTCATAAAAAACTATTCACCGCCAAACGCATTGACTTCCTGCTTAGAATAAACTAGAATAATAAAAGTATCCACAAAATAGGGGACTGAGTTTGTGTCTGAGGTTGTTTTTAATTAACCAAATCTAATATGATAGTCTGCAGCAAGCCGGCGCATTATTGCGGGGCTTAATTGGCTTGCGATGCGGACTGGTTAATTGAGAATACCGGCATAGTCTGCTCATCTTCCGGAATAAGACGTTATGCTGTACCGTGCTCAAAAGCACGGTATTCTAATGTATTATCGCGGCAAGTTGTGCTAATTGAGGCTGTGATGAACGCAGAGGTGTTCATTGCAGCCTATTTATTTTAGGGGGGGTATCTGCTAAGATGAACGAATATGCAATGAAAATATTGGAATACGACAAACTAAAGGAAAACTTAAAACAGTATGCCATCTCCGAACCGGCTAAAAACATGCTCGACAGGCTTCAGCCATCTGTTGATATACCCGAAATTGAGCGATGGATGCTTGAAACTACTGAGGCCCGGCGCATCACCGACATAAATGCCAGCATCCCGCTGACGGCAATGGAGAGAATTGGCGAGGTAATGACTAAGACGGGGAAAGGATTTGCCCTGACCACAGATGAATTGACAGCGGTTAAAGAACTGTTGGAAAGCGTCAAGAAGCTAAAAAGGTTCATGAGCCCGATGCAGGCGGTCTCACCCGTCGTGGCTTCCTATGCCTTATCCATGTCGGAACTGCCCCACCTGCATGATGAAATCGACAGGTGCGTAGTAAACGGAAGAATTGATGACAGGGCGACGCCGGAACTGAACAGGATCAGAAAAAAGATTGCCGTCGCCGATGAAAGAATAAAACAAAAGCTGAACAGCATTTTATCTTCGCCTTCTTTGGCAAGCGTTATCCAGGAAGCCGTGGTCACCGTGCGGAACGGGCGGTACGTGATCCCCGTAAAGAGAGAATACAAGAGAAGCTTCGCGGGAAATGTACTCGATCTGTCATCAAGCGGTTCTACCCTGTTCATTGAGCCGGCGGCCATCGCCAGATTCCAGGAGGAGCTCAATATATTGAAAATGGAAGAGGAAAAAGAAGTCTTCCGGATCCTGTCTTGCCTGTCTGAAATGGTTGAAGCCGGTATGAGGGAAATATCAATCAATGTGGAGGCATTTCTCCAGTATGATTTTATTTTTGCCAAGGCGAAATACAGCAAATCCCTTGATTGCTTTCCTGTAAAGCTGAATGCGCGCAATAAGATCAGAATTAAAGGCGGCAGGCATCCTCTCATCGGTAAAAACGCTGTGCCGCTGGATTTTCAGATTGGAGAGGGCTATAGAGCTCTTGTTATTACCGGGCCCAATACCGGCGGGAAAACTGTAGCCTTGAAAACGGTGGGCCTGCTCACCTTGATGGCGCAGTCCGGCCTGCACGCGCCTGTCGAAGAGGGAAGCGAGTTAGCTGTTTTCACCAGTATCCTGGCCGACATTGGTGATGGCCAGAGCATCGAACAGTCCCTGAGCACTTTTTCATCCCATGTCAAAAACATATCTGCTATCATTGAATGTTCTACCCCCCGTTCCCTGGTGCTTATGGACGAACTGGGAGCGGGCACCGACCCGGGTGAAGGCATGGGCTTCGCCGTCGCGGTTCTGGAAGAGGTCTTCGGCAAGGGCGCCACCATCGTAGCCACAACCCATATCAGCGAAATCAAAGAATTTGCGGCAAAGAGCGAGGGGTTCATAAATGGCCGTATGGAGTTCGATATCGATTCCCTCAAGCCCCTGTACAGGCTAACGATAGGCCGACCGGGAGAAAGCAACGCGTTTCTGATCGCTTTGAGGCTCGGAGTACGCAGGCGGATTATCGAACGGGCCCATGAGATCACATACGGGGAAAAGAGAGATTACTCTTGTGAAGTGACGCTCCGGCCACAGTCTCCGATTGATGAGGATAAAGCAGACGGACCTGCGGCGCCGGACAGGGAAGCAAACAATGTCAAAGCCAGCCCAAACAGGACGGACAAGCTTCATAAAACGGCTATAAGCAGCTTCATTAAAGGAGATTGCGTATACATCAGCAGCATGAACAGGACGGGAATCGTCTATGAACCTGAAAACAGCAGGGGCGAAGTAGTGGTAATGGTAATGAAAAAGAAATATAAGATCAACCACAAGAGGCTGACCCTCCATGTGGAAGCCAAGGACCTTTACCCCGAAAACTACGATCTGGATATCGTCTTTGAAAGCAAGGAAAACCGGAAAAAGCGACACCTTATGAGCAAGCGGCATGTGGATGGATTGATTATTGAGACCAGGGAGAAAGAATAAATAAACAAAAGAAGATATTTAACCAGTCCATCAATTATATTGAGGAAAATTTAATAAGCCGGTCTGTTTTAACCGGCTATTGGCTTATCTGCATTTAAGTAAAACAAGGGAAACAAAAACAACGTCCCTTTGTTTCCCCTATTGCCCACTGACTTTTTCGTAAGGCCAATCCTTAATGCCGCCCAAGAAGACAGTAGACAGGCCCCTTGTCCCACTTTTTCAAAATGTAAGCGGTGAAATAAAAAGAATGTCCCATTCGTTATGTCTTTTTTTCCTTGATTCACTTTAATATAGGCTGGCATACCGGGCAGAAGTAAACGTTGCCGCCCATATAAGCCTGTTTGACAACAGATCCTCCGCAAGCAGGGCAAGGGCTGCTCAGTTTTTTTATTGGACATCATCGTCTCATACCCGCCGCTTCGGCCAAAAATATCCTTTTCCGTATCGCGCCCGCCCTGGGCTGTCATTTTGGTCTTTTACGGTTTCTGTAAACCTAATGAAATTGATAATCGCCACCTCCTCCGGAGAAGAGTATTTAATGTCTCTTGAGCAGGTACCGTTTTTGACAATATTGCATATTTTCTTTATAATAAAATTCAACTTAACATTTTGGAGGCTTGAATACACCTTATGTGTGCTTCAATGCGGATTCGTAAATAGAAAGGTGCACTGAACAAACGGAAGCGTAGATGCTCTTTCGTAGTTTTGTGCGCCTTTTTTCGATCATCCGAATTGATTTGAAAAGAGGTGTATTTCTTTTGTCCAAAAATAGAAACCACGGGCAAAAACCGCCCATTTGGGTATCCCAAAATTTCCTGACCAGCTATAAAACAATCAAAAGATTGATTTATAAAACCAGCATTAGTCCAAGCGATCATGTGATCGAAATAGGCCCCGGCAAAGGACACATTACCGGCTTGCTCCTTCAAAGCTGCCGTAAGGTAACCGCCGTTGAGGTGGACGGAAAGCTCTACGGCAGGCTTCTTGAAAAGCATAACGATTCCCAAAGCCTCAGGCTCTGCCATCAGGATTTCCTGCAGTGGCGGCTTCCCGCTTCCGAGAGCTATAAGGTTTTTGCGAACATTCCTTTTTGCCACACCACCGATATACTGCGCAAGTTAACGAAAAGCAAAAACCCGCCAACCGAAGCATGGCTGACGATGGAAAAAGGCGCGGCCAAGCGCTTTATTGGAAAGCCTCGTGAAACTCTGCTGTCGCTCATGATAAAGCCGGTATTTGATCTTAACATCGTACACCATTTTCGCCGGGAGGATTTTCATCCGAAGCCCGGCGTCGATGTTGTGATGCTGCACTTAAAAAGAAAGGAGCACCCGGATATTGCTGCAGGCCAGCGGCGTATCTATGAAAAATTTATATCAGCGGGCTTGCAAAACAATGGCGCCGGGCTTCGCCGCTTATTCACGAAAAAGCAGTTGTCCCGAGTATTTAAAGAAGCCGGTATTTATGACTTTACCTCCGGGGAAATGCTCTATGTGCAATGGCTCTGCCTTTTCCAATGTTACAGTAAGCATGTGCTCCATAAAGGTTAAGTTACCCATCCAGCGTCCACTGGATCTTGCAAACATACCCAACCCAGCAGGTGAAGATGCCATAAAAAAGGAGACAAAAAGAACGTCCCCCTGTCTCTCCCTGTCTCCATTAATTCAAGATTTTGTTTATCTTGTCTGTAATATTGATGATGGTATGCCCGGTCCCCGGCAACACATTAATATTTGCGTGAGGAAGTAAATTTCCCAAACGTTTCGCTGTCTCTATAGAATGAATCATAATATCCTTGTCGCCTACAAACAGTATCACAGGCATGGATAATCGCTTTAATTCACTATCAGAAAACAAAGGTATTACCTCCCTTTCCCTATAAGCCTTTGATATTTCAGCACCGCGTCAGGTAAGGGCTCGTTACCGTTTACCTTCTGGTAATTTATCCATCCCTTTTTCCCCTAAAACCATGTGGGCTATGACTTTAAAAAGGAAAGAGGTTTTTTGTCTACCGATACCTGCCGGGCAAAGCAGCACAAGTTTATTTACTTTTTCCGGGCAACACACGGCACTTTACTGACAGCCATGCTCCCAGTGAAATGCCAATAAGGTTGGCTTTTTCTATAGACAGGGCGTTAAAGACATCTTCAAGCCATTCCGCATAAGCGGAACCGTTCAATGGCAGCTGGTTTTCATCGCTCCTGCCCGGTTCCCCCGGTATATCTACAGCATATACACGATAATTACGGGAATACTCCCGTGCATCGGCCAGCCGTTGTATTTTGAAATAATTGAACTTGAGGAAAAGACCTTGAAGAAAAGGCTTCTCTCAGAATTAGCCCCCTTGAAAACAAGCACCGGGAGTACCTGAGGAAATTGTTGACACGCTCCCTTGAAATGGTTCAGGATTATCTACTGATGACCCAGCTATATCTGGAAAACAGCATGGAAATACTGGCAAGGAAGCTGTCTGATAAAAAGCTTAAAACCCATTTCGACAGAGATCTCAACGATGTATTACCAGTCATTAAGAGATGGCAGTCGCAAGGGCTTATAAGGGAAGAAAAGCCCGAAAACGATTACAGGCTTGCTGCGCTCACTTCTGCTATTATCTCTTCATAAAAAGGAAATCGGTAAAACCGTATATGACGATACGATGGCATTATTGATTGAGTTGATCAGCGACGGCTTGGTCTGTAAGGAGAGGGTTGAAGATGAATGAAGTGATTAATACAGTTCGGTTGACCAAACATTACGGCCCGGTCCGGGCGGTGGAAAACATCTCCCTCTCGGTGCGAAAAGGGGAAATATACGGATTTTTGGGGCTAAACGGCGCCGGTAAAACCACTACAATACGTATGCTCTTGGGAATGATCCATCCCACATCAGGCGTAGCCTATTTAAATGGAGAAAAAGTCGGGGGGGGGGAAATACAGCGCCTGGAATCAGGTGGGATACATCGTGGAAATACCCTGTTCATACCCCGAGCTCACCGTCAGAGAAAACCTGGACATCATCCGTAAGCTGCGCGGTATATCCGACAGAAAAGCAGTGGATCATATTATCGCCGGAGTGACTGGAACATCTCTATGGTGGCGTTATGCCGATCACGCGTAATTTCAGAGCGGCGTTTTCAGCCGGGTTGTCCAATGCACCATAATGCACAGGCTTTGCCTTTCGCGCGGTATTTTGGACTTGCGAAGAGATTGAAATCAACATACGTTCTACTAGACAAATGCTCTCGGACACAGATTCCTCTGGCCCGGCAATGAGGCGCAAAATGGTTGATTTGCCACAGCCGGACGGGCTGACCATAACCAGAAACTCATTATCGTATACTGCAGGTTAAATGTATGGCATCATGTGGTTACCTTTCTCTTCTAACCGGCTTTTCCCGCGCCAGCAGGGCGGCGCCGAGGGCGCCGGCAAGCTGGGATTCGGGCGCCACAACAATATCCCTCCCCAGTTCCCTGGACATAAATTCCTTCACTCCCTCATTCTTGGCCACCCCGCCGGTAAAGATAA
>CAZIYV010000131.1:0-9372 GCA_964543575.1 uncultured Pelotomaculum sp. | reverse complement strand
AGCTTGAATTGGATCAGGAGACCATAGCGGCGGGTTTTCTGCACGATGTGGTGGAGGATACCGGAATTACCCTGGAAAATATAAGTGAGAAGTTTGGCAGTGAGATAGCCCTTCTGGTGGACGGAGTGACCAAGCTTAGCCGGATAGAGTATAAATCAAAAGAGGAACAGCAGGTGGAAAACCTGCGTAAAATGTTCCTGGCTATGGCCAAGGATATCAGGGTTATACTAATAAAACTTGCTGACCGCCTGCATAACCTGCGCACCCTTAAATACCAGGACGAGCCCAAACAGAAGGAAATAGCAGGTGAAACGCTTGAGGTTTTCGCCCCGCTGGCACACCGGCTGGGGATTTATCGAATAAAGTGGGAACTGGAAGACCTGGCTTTTAGATACATAGAACCGGAAAATTACTTTGAACTGGTTGATAAGATTGCCAAACCCCGTGATAAAAGGAAGGAGTATATCTGCTCCACCATTTCAACCCTGACCGGTAAACTTGCCGACATGGGCATTGAAGCCGACATCCAGGGCAGGCCCAAGCACCTCTACAGCATCTTCGGTAAAATGCTGAAGCAGCAGAAAGATGTTGATGAGATATTTGATGTCATGGCCGTGCGCTGCCTGGTGGAAACTGTGCGTGACTGCTATGCCGCCCTGGGCATTGTTCATACCTTGTGGAAGCCGATACCCGGGCGTTTTAAGGATTTTGTGGCCATGCCCAAGTCAAACATGTACCAGTCCATCCACACAACAGTTGTTGGCCCCCAGGGTGAGCCGCTGGAGATTCAAATCCGCACCAGGGAGATGCACCGAACCGCTGAATACGGTATTGCCGCGCACTGGCGCTATAAAGAAGGCGGCAGGGGTGACCGCGAGTTTGAAAAGAAACTAGCCTGGCTGCGCCAACTATTGGAGTGGCAGCACGATCTGGGTGACGCCAGGGAATTCATGGAAAGCTTGAAGATTGATCTTTTCGCTGATTCTGTTTTTGTGTTTTCACCCAAAGGTGACGTTGTGGAACTTTCGGCAGGGTCAGTCCCTCTGGACTTTGCCTACCGGATTCACACCGATGTCGGGCACCGCTGTATTGGCGCGAAAATTAACGGGCGGATCGTGCCCCTGGAATACAAGCTGAAAAACGGAGATATCGTAGAGGTACTGACCTCCAAAAACAGCGCTCCCAAGCGGGACTGGCTGAACATTGTACACACTTCCAACGCCAAAACGAAAATCAGACAGTGGTTTAAGAAAGAACACAGGGAAGAGAATATTATTAAAGGGAAAGAGCACCTGGAGCGTGAGATCAAAAAACAGGGCTTTGAAATTGATTTATTAAAGGGTGAAAAGCTGGCGGAAATCGGCAGGAGATTTAACTTCTTAACCATTGATGACCTGTACGCCGCAATCGGTGACGGGCAAATCACAGCCAGCAACATCCTGGCTAAGATCAAGGTAGAGAACAAAACAGATAAAAAGGGCCTGCTGGCTGAAGAGGTCCAGGTTTTAAAAACCGAGGTCAGGCCGTCTCAGGGATGGGGGAAACCAACTCAGGGAATCAGGGTTAGAGGGATCGATAATTTATTGATCAGGTTGTCTCACTGCTGCAATCCGGTTCCCGGTGATCCTATCGCCGGTTATGTAACCAGAGGCAGGGGTGTCTCGATTCACCGTACCGACTGCAGGAATCTGCTCACTTACCAGCAGTATGAGAGTGAGCGGCTGGTTGAAGTGGCCTGGGATAAAGATTTTACTGAGCCATTTCAGGTAAAGCTTGAAATAACCGGTTTAGACAGGGCTGGTTTTTTGAGCGATGTCATGGCTATTCTTGTTGAAATGAAGATCAGCGCCAACTGGGTGACCGCGCGGGGCAAGAAAGACGGTGGCGCGGTAATCGAACTTGTTCTGGAAATGAGAGGCTTGGAACAACTTGAGCACATATTTAATAAAATTAAACGGGTTAAAGATGTTTATGATATGCGGCGGGTAAACTTCAGCGCCCAACCGGAGAACCCGTTGAACTAAACGGGGGTGTAAGTATTTGCGGGTGGTAGTGCAGAGGGTTGTACGGGGATCTGTAGCGGTAAATGGCCAAACAATAGGTGAAATTGGCCGGGGATTAGTTGTGCTGTTAGGTGTGGGCCGCGGTGATACTGCAGGCGAAGCGGGCTATCTGGCCGATAAAGTCGCGAACCTGAGGGTATTTGAAGACACAGACGGTAAAATGAATCTTTCGGTAATTGATACCGGTGGAGCGGTGCTTGCAATCTCCCAGTTTACCCTTTACGGTGACTGCCGTAAGGGAAGAAGGCCTGGCTTTTCCGAGGCTTGCTTCCCAGATGAGGCAAGGGAGTTGTATAATATTTTTGTAAAGGAGTTGGAAAGACTAGGTTTAAAGGTGGCCACCGGGTGTTTCCGCGAGCATATGACAGTGGAAATAATAAACGATGGTCCAGTAACCTTGCTTTTGGACAGCAAAAATAATTTTTAATTAATGGAGGGATTTGATACCAGTGTTATTTAAAGGGCTTGCCGTAGGAGCGATGGACTCGAATTGTTACATATTGGGCTGTGAGGAAACAAAAGAGGGCATAGTGGTAGATCCGGGCGCTGAGGCTAAAAGGATTTTAAAGAATGTTGACTCTCTGGGTCTGAAAATAAAAGCCATAGTTTTAACCCACGGTCACGTTGACCATATCGGGGCTTTAGCTGAGGTGCAGGAGGCTACAGGCGCAGAGGTGTGGATTCATGCCGAAGACGCCCCGCAGCTCACAGACGCCAACAAAAACCTGTCAATCTATGTTGGTACGAAGATGTCGGTAAAACAGGCCGACAGGCTGTTACAGGACGGTGACATTTTAAAAGTGGGGAACCAGGAAGTGGAGGTAATTCATACCCCCGGCCACACCCGGGGCGGTATAAGCCTGAAATGCGAACCGGGTATTCTGATCACTGGCGACACCCTTTTCGCCGGCTCGGTGGGGCGCTCAGACTTCCCGGGTGGCAGCCACACCCAGTTGATCGCTTCCATCAAGAATAAGCTGCTGAAATTCCCGCCTGAAACAAAGGTCTACCCCGGCCACGGGCCCGCTTCCACCATAGAAGAAGAAAAACGCTACAACCCGTTTCTGAGATAGACCACAAAGAGCACCTGCCGCAGGTGCTCTTTAGCATTCGAGATCATTAAGTTTTGTATTCCACATTGTTTCCGTAATCATCCCTATTTGTGTAGGTTCGATTTCAATCGAACACGGCGCGTTAGCGCCAAACTTGTTTCTCAGAGCAGACCAACATACTGTTAATAAGAGGAGTCTACACTTTTCTAAGTAAAACTGGCAGGTCAGCCAGTTTTCCTTTGAAATCCGGCAGCCAGGGCGAATTTCCCCTGTCGATAAGGTTGTCGGTGACCAGGTAAGTTTTAATGCCGAGTGATGAAGCGGTTAGATCTGCGGCGGTGTCATTGCCCACCATTAACGCGCGATGGCCAGGGAGACCTGTCTTCTCAAGAATTTCGTTGTAATAACAGGGGTTTGGTTTGCAGTAGTGGCTGTTCTCATAAGTTGTCACCAGTTCCCAGGGGATACCTTCAACACCTGCCCAACTCATTCGTTCCATAATTGCTCTTTTGGGAAAGATCGGATTGGTCGCCAGTACCAGGCGGTAACCGTAACCAGCCAGTTTTTTAACAACTTCCCTGGCAATGGGATCAGGCCGGGTATAGGATCTCAACTCTTTATACTCATGAGCGTAAAAGTAATCGAATACCTGGATCAGCTCGCTGGCAGGACGTTTTACCAGTGGCAGGAAGTTCTCCATGAACACTTCCTGGTTGGTTTTTCCGGGTCGGGTGTCCCGTATCATGGCTCCTGTTGCGGCAAAGATAAATTCTTTCATCTGGTCAGGGGGAACTAAATTGCGAAATTTATAAGTAAGCGCTTTAAAATATTCTCTTATGAATTCTTCCATATCTGTAGGGAGCAGTGTTCCGTCAAGGTCAAAAAAAATTGCCTCGATATCGATATAGCAACACCTTCCTGTCTTTACAGGTTAACTACTTTGAAAATACATTAGGTTCTACTGCGTTGGTTAAATGTAGGTGCGAATTCATTCGTCAGAGGAATGGGGACACACCTCTATTTTAGGCATTCCTTTATCGACGAGGAATGTCCCCAGGTGCCTCAAACTAGTATGGCGCTAATGCGCCGTGTTCGATTTAAATCGAACCTACAAATTTCATCATTTGCTGTTGCCATGCAGCGGCATGACATTAAAAAAAGTAACTTTTAAATATACTACACCTTAACAAAATGTATAAATCAACCGCTTGGCCTGCTGTGGTTTAAGATTTTTAATGTTTAGTGGATTTAAAGCTGTCACCTGACGGTGCGCAGTGCTCACAACCGCAAGCCCCATCATGTTTCTTTTTAGGTCTGAGACCAGAAGATTCCAATGTGTCAACAACCTGGGAGCGGATGTTGGCCAGGTATATTTCGCGCAGTTTTTTTTGCTCTGCTTTTTCCTCCCCGGTTAGGCCACCGTCCCGCTGTTTACGGGCCAGTTCGTTGATCCGGTCGACCAGTTCCTTGGTTATCAACTACGATCACCTCATGCTGCGATATAATGTTACTAAAAGTATTATACCACCCGCTGAATATCATATGGTTTTATATCGAATTGACAAAGAAGTATATTTTTCATAAAATGGTGGTCAGGGACTAATGATAGGTCTTTTTCAACAATAGAAAGCGATGACCGGGGCGAGTAAACGCAATTGTTTTCAGCAGGGATGGAAGGCCGCTGACTGAAAGCCTTCCTTGTAAGCAGGCGTTGAAGAACACCCGGGAGCGGCTACCGAAAATGTGAGCATGAGTAGGCTGGCCCGGCAACCTCCGTTACAGGTTAGAGGGGAAACGGGAGTTTTCCGAAAAAGGGTGGCACCGCGGATAACAAGTATCCGTCCCTGGTAATGCTGTCGCATGGCCGGGACGGTTTTCATTTTTAGGAGGGATTTTATGCTTACCACGCGGCCGCGCGGCACTAACGACATACTACCTGGAGAAGTGGAAAAGTGGCGGTGGGTTGAAAACCAGTTTCGCCGCGTTTGTGTTGAATACTGTTACAATGAAATCAGAACGCCAGTTTTTGAGCACACCGAGCTCTTTCAGCGCGGGGTTGGCGATACTACCGACATAGTGTCGAAGGAGATGTACACTTTTGTCGACAGGGGCGGCCGCAGCATCACTTTAAGGCCGGAGAATACAGCTCCCGCTGTAAGAGCCTACCTGGAGAATAAACTATATGCCGTACCGCAGCCTGTAAAGCTTTTTTACATAGGGCCGATGTTCCGTTATGACCGCCCTCAAGCCGGCCGTTTCCGGCAGTTTCACCAGGTTGGGGCGGAGGTCTTTGGGGCTGACGATCCATATGTGGATGCGGAAATTGTGGCCATGGCTATGAATTTCTATAAAAAATTAGGCCTTGAAAACCTTGAGCTGCACATCAACAGTGTCGGCTGCCCGGATTGCCGGCCCGTGCTGCGTAGGGAGCTAAAAAAATATTTTCAGCCATTAATGAGTGATCTTTGCGGGGACTGTCAGGAACGTTTTGAAAAGAACCCCCTGCGGATTCTGGACTGCAAAGTAGAGCGATGCAGCGAAGCCGGCGGTAACGCTCCCACAACCATTGAGTGTCTGTGCGAAAACTGTTCACATCATTTCGAACAGTTTAAAAAGGGACTTGACCTGCTAAATCTGTCTTATATCGTGGACAGACGCCTGGTAAGAGGTCTGGATTATTACACTCATACCGCTTTTGAAATCATGGCTCCTGATATCGGCGCCCAGAGTTCGATTGGCGGCGGTGGCAGGTATAACGGCCTGATCGAAACCTGCGGCGGTCCTTCTGCACCAGGAGTAGGTTTTGCCCTGGGAACAGAGCGGATCATCCTGGCTATGGAACGTCAGGGTATCAGAATACCCGGAGCGTCATCGCCCGACGTGTTTGTTGTTACCGCTGGACAGGGAGCGGAGGCACAGGCTTTTAAGCTGCTTTTCAGCCTGCGTTCCGCAGGGTTTTCCGCTGATAAAGATTATATGAACCGCAGCATGAAAGCGCAGATGAAGTATGCCGGCAAAACAGGAGCCCGCTTTGTGGTGATACTTGGCGAGGAGGAACTGGCTAACGGCACCGCTCAGGTACGCGATATGGGCGCGTGTAGTCAGGAAGCGATAAAACTCGACGAGGTTGTCAAATATCTAACGAAATGTGAGACGTGAGACCTGGGACTTGGGAGATGTAGGTGCGAATTAATTCGCACACAATGTCTCTGCAGGTGTAAGTGAGACAAGGGGACGGTTCTCCTGTCTCATTCTCCTGTCTCATTGAGACAAATGACTATGCCTGTAGATCCGGATTATCTGGACAATGTGCGAATGAATTCATAAATGCGGCGGGATAAGCCTGAGAGGTTGGCTTGGTAAGGACTAAACCAGCACCACGGGCCGGAATTATTCTTGAAATTAAGTGAGTTATGGATTTGGGGGGATAAATATGATTGACTTTATGAGCGGTTTAAAGCGCAGCCATTATTGCGGTGATTTGAGAATTGAACTTGCCGGCCGGCAAGTGGTTTTGATGGGTTGGGTTCAGCGGAGAAGGGACCACGGCGGCCTTATCTTTGTCGACCTCAGGGACAGAGCCGGGCTGGTGCAGGTGGTGTTCAGCCCGGACCAGCACGTGGACGCTTTTAAAAAAGCAGAAGGAGTTCGCGGCGAGTATGTCCTGGCTGTGCGTGGTACTGTGCGGGAGCGACCTGAAGGCACTGTCAATCCTAACCTGGCAACCGGCCAGGTAGAGGTGTTGGCCAGTGAAATCAGGGTGTTAAACAGGGCTAAGACTCCGCCATTTTACATAGAAGATAATATTGAGGTAGATGAGAACCTGAGGCTGTGCTACCGCTACCTGGACCTGAGGCGACCGGAGATGCAGGAGGCTGTAATCCTGCGCCATAGGGCGGCCAAATCGGCCCGTGACTTTCTGGATGAACATGGTTTTTTAGAAATAGAAACACCAATGCTGCAAAAGAGCACCCCGGAGGGGGCGAGGGATTACCTGGTACCAAGCAGGATCAACCCCGGTAAATTCTATGCTCTGCCACAGTCTCCCCAGCTTTTTAAGCAAATCTTAATGGTCGCTGGACTGGACAGATATTTCCAAATCGTTCGCTGCTTCAGGGATGAAGATCTGCGAGCTGACCGCCAGCCTGAATTTACCCAGATCGATATGGAAATGTCTTTCGTGGATGTTGACGACGTACTTGGGCTGTCGGAAGAGATGATTGCACGCCTGTGCCGGGAAACCACCGGACTGGAAGTAGCAGCGCCGTTCCCGCGTCTCTCCTATAAAGAGGCAATGGACCGTTATGGCTCGGACAAGCCTGATACCCGGTTTGGGTTGGAACTGAAAGATATCTCCGACATTGCTTCAGGCTGTGGTTTTAAGGTGTTTGCCTCAGTCATCGCCGGCGGCGGACAGGTAAAAGGGATTAACGCCAAAGGCTGCGCATCTTTCAGCAGGAAAGAAATAGATGATCTGACTGCCTACGCCGCTATCTATAGAGCCAAGGGTTTGGCGTATTTTGTAGTGACTGAGGACGGCATCAAATCGGCCATAGCCAAGTTTTTCAGCGAAAAAGAACTGTCACTGATCCTTGAGAGGCTGGCAGCGGAACCTGGCGATCTGCTTCTTTTTGTAGCCGATAAGCCTGATGTGGCGGCCAATGCGCTGGGTGCCCTGAGACAGCATCTTGGGGAGCGTCTGGGGCTGATACAGGAAGGCCTTTATAATTTTCTTTGGGTTGTTGACTTCCCCTTGCTCGACTATGACCAGGAGGAAGGCCGTTATACTGCCATGCATCATCCTTTTACCTCGCCCAGGGAAGACGACATCGCTCTGCTCGATACCAGTCCCGGCGAAGTGCGGGCCAAGGCTTATGATCTGGTTCTGAACGGGGTAGAGGTCGGCGGCGGCAGCATCAGGATCTACCACAGGGACCTCCAGGAGAAAATGTTTTCCACCATTGGCATCGGAGAGTCGGAAGCGGCGGAAAAGTTTGGATTCATGCTGGAGGCATTTGAATATGGCACACCGCCCCACGGAGGCATCGCCTTTGGCTTTGACCGGCTGATAATGCTCCTTGCCGGGAAAAAGACAATCAGGGATGTGATACCCTTCCCCAAAACGCAGAGCGCCACTTGCCTGATGTCTCAGGCGCCGAATCTGGTTGCGCCGGAACAGCTTAAAGAACTGCATATTAAAACTGATCTCAAGAAAAACTAACCAGCAGAAAGGTACACGTTTAGCCTCGAGGCACACTTGAAAATCACCCTCAGGTATGGTAACATAATGTCAATAACATAACGCCCTGCTGTGTTCGTGGTCGACCGTGAAGTTTTGAGCCAACACTTTATAAACGGGAGTCCGGACTCTGGATGTGGCTTGCACGCCTCCTTGGTCGAGGACACAAAAATCATCCAGGAGGGCACCCACCTGTGAGAGCAGGTTCAAACTTTTGGTGGTCACGGCATTTGTGGGGTTTTAGTAAGATATGAGCTACAGGTTTTCAGTTTAGGCTGGTTTAAGCCCGGCGGCTGAAAACCTTTAATTTTTCAATACTCCCTTCGGTCATTGACAAAGGGTTTTAATGGGGATTATAATTTTTATAGGTTAGTTTATTTTTCTTTAGTTTTAAGAAACTGCTAAATGGAATTGTTGTTTATACACAATGGACAAACAGGACTAAACCGTGAGGGGGAGATTTCTTGGCCGGTAAAAATGTAACTGTATTAAAAGATGATGATTTTAAAAAAGTAATAAGCGAATCCACGGTCCCTGTACTGGTAGATTTTTGGGCTGAATGGTGCGGTCCTTGTAAGATGATAGGTCCGGTTGTGGAAGATATAGCCTCGGAGTTCGCGGGGAAAATCAAAGTTGGCAAGTTAAACGTGGACGAAAACCAGGATGTACCGGCAGGTTTGAAAGTGATCAGTATTCCGACTTTGATCCTTTTTAAGGACGGCCAGGAGCTTGAGCGTTCTATTGGATATAAGACTAAGGACGAACTAAGCAGTTTTATCAGCAAGCTATTATAAAATTGTATTATAAAAAGCACGTTTTTGTACGTGCTTTTTTTTATAATAAACATATCACATTAAGTGGCTTTAATTCTTTCTAGCTTATAAAACCATCTATAATTTTCTTGTCTTTTCTCAATTCTCACGTCCCATGTCTCACATCCCAAACAGGAGGGCAAAAATGGTGAATCTGTTTGAGCAGGCCATGGAAAAGAACATGACAAAAACCGCTCCACTAGCCT
>CAZIYV010000130.1:0-9427 GCA_964543575.1 uncultured Pelotomaculum sp. | reverse complement strand
TCTGCTTGCCCTTGGTGTGGATGAAGTCAATTCTTTCTTCTATGGCCAAATCTTCCAGTTTGGCTGCTTCCATATCCATCACATCTTCCTTTAAAAAACAAATTATTTACATAACTAGTTCAAAATCTTCATCTTTGGCGTCGCGGTCCGCCCTGTCCAGGAGAGCGTTCCCGATCAGTTCAAGCAGCCGCATGGCTCCCTTATAGCCAACCACCGGAAGGTAAGGGTGCATGCTCCTGTCCAGAATAGGGAACCCGACCCTTACGAAAGGTATGTCTTCCGCTCTGGCGATATATTTCCCATAAGTATTTCCTATCAATAAATCCACAGGTTCATTTTTAATCCACTGGTGAAGTCCGAACAGGTCACCGGCCGCTTTTACTCTCCCCTCGATACCTGCCTCATTCAACATACCGGTTATCTCATTTTCGAAAATTCTCTGCGAGCCGCCGATTGTTCCCCCCGGCGTGCCGGTTAACACGTGGACAGGCCTCATCCCCAGACTTAAGACAAACTCAGTCAAACCGATGATTATATCCGGGTCCCCAAAGATAGCCACCTTTTTCCCATGGAAATGGTAATGGGTATCCGTCATAATGTCCACCAACTGCCCTCTTTCTTCCTCTAACTGATAAGGCACTTCCGTCACAAAGTTCTGCCGCAGGGTTAAAAGGAACTCATCGGTTGCCTTTATACCTATCGGTGTTTTCAGGGTTACGGCCGGCACTTTGCATTTCCTTTCCAACTGGTTTGCGGCGTCACTGGAGGCATAAAAGCCCAGGGCAATGGTGAGCTTTGAGTTGCCTGAATCTGTTATATCTTCTACTTTAGCGCCCCCGCTTGGAAACATGACGAACTTGCCGGTCATAGGAGTATCCAGTACACCCGAGGTATCCGGAAACATAATAAATTTAACACCCATAAGATCTGTCATTCTTTTAATTTCCCTCATATCACCCGGATCGACAAAGCCCGGGATGATGTTTACCCGCTCATTTTTGGCCTCCGGGGAAGCCTGCGCCAGATAATTGACCATTCCTTTAGTCATATTTGAAAATCCCGTAATATGCGAACCCTGATAGCTTGGGGTGTTGGCATGGATAACCAGCTTGCCCTCGGGAACCTCGACTGACTTGATAATCGTCGGGATGTCGTCGCCGATTGTTTCAGACAGACAGGTGGTGTGAACGGCCATTACATCAGGGTTATATATTTCAAAAACATTTTTAATGGCTGTCTTCAGGTTAGCAGCTCCCCCGAACACTGAAGCCCCTTCGGTAAATGAACTGGTGGAGGCCATCACCGGCTCCCGGAAATGGCGTGTCAGATGCATTCTGTGATATGAGCAGCATCCCTGGGAACCATGGCTGTGTGGCAGGCACTTGTGGATACCCAGGGCAGCGTACATCGCCCCGATGGGCTGACAGGTTTTGGCCGGGTTAATTACCCCGCCACGGCGTTCTTTGATTTCTTTCGGTGTACAGTCTAACATTAAAATGCTCCTCCTCCCGGAAGAATTCTTCGGTTTACAATTTTGAAATTCTTTTTTTATTCGGAACAGTTATCAGCACAGCTCTGGATGGTCCCTTCAAGCATTGGCCTATTTTTCCATGGTGGGTCAATAAAATTCCAGGTTGGCGTAGTAAAGCTCATGCTTATATCCCGGGCAAAGTTAACAGCGCCTTTGAACCCGGCATAAGGACCGCTGTAATCATAATTGTGCAGCTGTTTTGACGGAATGCCCATTTTTTGGGGTATATATTTATCCTTAATACCCGAGGAAAAAATATCCGGCTTGAAGATCTCAATAAATTCTTCGGTTTCGTAATGGTTCAGGTCGTCTACAATTAAGCTGCCATCCTTCATGGTAACGTTCATTCCGTTGTAATTACCCAAGGGTATCCTGTCCTTTAATTCCGCCATTTTCTCGGCGGAAATCTTTAAGCGGTAGCGGCGCTCGTCCGGAACAACATGCAGTTCAGGGATATTTTTGCTGTCCGCATCGGGTTTGATGCAAGGCAACACGTCCCTCCCCTCGTAATCGTCCCGGTGAGCGAATTCGTAGCCTGCCAACATCGTATCGATACCCAATTCCTCATACAGACCCTGATAGTGGTGACCACGGGAACCACCCACAAAACAGAAAGTTGTTTTCCCCGCACAAATTTTCCTATATGGCTCCATCTGCGGTTCAATCTGAGCCAGTTCCCTGGTGATTACTTCTTCTGTCTTTCTCATTAACTCCTCGTCACCAAAGTAAAGGGCCATATTGCGCAGCGACTCACAGGTTGCTCTAATGCCTATAAAGTTTACTTTTAACCAGGGCGTACCGTATTTCTTCTCAAGCATGTCGGCGATGTAATTGATGGAACGGTGGCACTGGACCAGGTTTAGTTCAGCCACGTGAGCGTTGATCAGGTTTTCATAAGAGCCGTTGCCTGTTAGTACTGCCTGAACATTGTAGCCTAATTCCTTTAATACCCTTTCAACCTCCCAGCTGTCACCGCCAATGTTGTATTCTCCCAGTATATTTATCGTGTACTTGCCGGGCGGCTCCTCCATATCCCCCTGTCCTACCATCCATTCCAATAAACCGTTATTGGCTATATGGTGTCCGGCAGACTGGCTGACTCCTTTATAACCCTCACAGTTATATGAGGTAATGCTTATACCATGCTTTTCCCGGGCTAGCCTGGCCACAGTCTGAATATCGTCACCAATCAGCCCCACGGGGCAGGTGGCAGAAACGGTAATAGCATTGGGCTTGAAAAATTCCACCACTTCATCAATCATTCTGGCCAGTTTTTTCTCTCCGCCGAAGACAATGTCGCTTTCCTGTAAATCCGTTGATACACAGTAAGTAAGAAAAATTTTTTTCGGGTCTTCTGATATGGCCTTATTTCGCCGTGTGAGCCAGCTGTAATAAGCGCACCCTATAGGACCATGGACAATGTGCACCATGTCCTTTAACGGGCCCAGCACAACCCCCTTGCAGCCGGCGAAGGCGCAGCCCCGGTTTGTCATTATACCCGGTATGGTGCGTGTATTGGCTTCGATCTCCTGTTGCCCCAGGGAGGAGTCTTTGAGCAGGATGTGTTTCTTGCGCGACCTCTTCACTTTAGCCGGGTATCTGTTAAGAATTTTATCTATAACTTTCTCATTAACAGCCATAACATTTAAGCCATCCTTTCACCAACTGTTAAATTGCCTCTTTTCCCCGCTCACCGGTTCTGACCCTGACGGCATCTATAACAGGCGCGATAAAAATTTTGCCGTCCCCTTTATTTCCTCCCTTGTTGACCTTAATAATAGTGTCCACCACTTTGTTTACTTCTCCGTCCTGAACGAGAATGGTTAAAAGCCGTTTGGGAATGAGCCTGCTGCCTTTGGCAAGGCCGTCAGCTATTATCCCGCCGATCTCTTCCTGGACTCCCAAACTGTCCAGCACACTGAAGTCTACCTGCATTTTCCCACGTCCCATCACTTTTATGGCGTGCAGGCTGCAAATCCCGATGTCGGCGAGGGCTTTCTTCGTTTCATTTACTTTATTCATGCGAACAATAGCTATAATCTCTTTCATGACAGACCCTCCTACAAACCCTTCGTTCCACTGCTGATCGTATACGCCTCTTCCACTGGGCTGATAAAAATTTTACCGTCACCAAAAGCTCCCTTTTCCCCGGTTTTGGCGTATTTTGAAATGATGCTGATTACGTCATCTTTATCCTCGTCCTGAACTACCATCATCAGCAGTTCTTTGGGGATTTCATCGTATACCACTTCCCCAACCCGCACACCTCTCTGTTTACCGCGCCCGACCACATCAAACTTGGTTACCGCCGGAAATCCCGCGCTGCTTAATTCAGCGAGAATTATACCGGCTTTTTCAGGTCTTACAATGGCCCGAATCATCAGCATAGTTCATTCCTCCTTTTTTATTTGGTTGTTTTAGTCAAGTATCCCGAATTCCATCATTAACTCTTCCAGACGGTCCTGAACCATGGGTTTGGGAATGACAAACATTCTATTTCCGTCGATACTACCGGCCAGTTTCCTGTATTCGTCCGCCTGAGAGGAAGCGGGGTCAAAATCAATAACTGTTTTTTTGTTTATTTCAGCTTTCTGCACTAAATTGTCTCTTGGTACAAAGTGGATCAGGTAGGAGCCTAATTCTTCGGCAAACGCCTCTAGGAGCGCGTGCTCATTATCAACATTACGGCTGTTGCAGATGATCCCGCCCAGTCTCACCTCACCGGTAGTGGCGAATTTTTGAATCCCTTTGCAAATATTGTTGGCGGCGTATAAAGCCATTAACTCTCCCGACGCCACAATGTAAATCTCCTTGGCCTTTCCTTCCCTGATCGGCATGGCAAACCCGCCGCAGACAACGTCGCCCAACACATCATAAAATACATAATCCAGTTCATCCGTGTAAGCTCCCAGTGACTCTAACAAATTGATAGAAGTTATAATCCCCCTGCCGGCACAGCCCACGCCTGGCTCCGGACCTCCGGATTCAACACACTTAGTTTCTTTGAAACCCAGCCTCATAATATCATCCAAATCAATATCCTCACCTTCTTCTCTAAGAGTGTCGAGAACTGTTTTCTGGTTAAGTCCGTGCAGAAGCAACCTTGTTGAGTCCGCTTTGGGATCGCAGCCAACCACCAATATTCTTTTGCCTTTTTCCGCAAGAGCCGCTACGGTGTTCTGTGTTGTTGTGGATTTGCCGATGCCGCCCTTGCCATAAATCGCTACCTGTCTCATTATTCTTCCTCCTGTTTTTCCGAATAAAAAAAATGACGCCTGCCCCTCTTGGGGAACAGGCGTCATCGCCTTATGCTGTTTATTAAAAACAGTTTTGATATTATAACAAGGCGTCTCTGCCCCTGAACAAATGTAGCACTTACACTATATAGCTATATCTCCCATCTCTCCGGTCCTTATCCGTACCGCGTTGTCAATTTTAGAGGTAAATATTTTACCGTCTCCGACCGCGCCGGTCCGGGCATTGTCTACAATGAGTTTAATAATGTCGTCAACTTTCTCGTCCGGTACCACCATTTCTAGTTTAATTTTTGGAAGCAGGTTAATGCTGTACTCCGTACCGCGGTAGACTTCGGTACGGCCTTTTTGCAGCCCGCAACCTATAACTTGTGTGACCGTCATACCGTGGATTCCGTACAGGTTGATAGCTTCTTTAACATTTTCAAGTTTTCCCGGGCGCAGGATGCATTCTATTTTTGTCAAATCGTTCCCTCCTTGTCTTTAAATATGGTTTTTTACGGATGGGGGAGTTATGTCCCCCATCACAAAATTTACGTATTATAAAGCCGGCTTTACTTCACTACTGGTTTTCAGTACAGGCGCCCCGACTGTGCCAAATGGTGACGCCGACATAGCAAAGTCGGTGTACGCGTCCTCACCGTGCTGGGTGAAATCAAGGCCGGTATCCTGCTCTTCATCCGTGGCGCGCAGCTTGGTGAAGACACTAATAACTTTTAAGATAACGAAGGTGCCTACAATAGCCATCGCCCAGGTGACTCCAATTGCAATAAACTGCTTTCCAAGCAAGGCCGAGCTTCCGTAAAAAAGTCCGTCCGCGCCAAGTTCGTTTACAGATGTGGTGGCAAACAGACCGGTTGCAATAGCCCCCCAGGTGCCTCCGAGACCGTGAATACCGAAGGCGTCAAGCGCGTCGTCATAGCGAAGTTTAGCCTTAAGCACGCCAACCGCAGCGTAGCATATTATACCGGCAACCAGACCGATAGCAATGGCCGGCATAGGCTCTACGAAGCCCGAAGCTGGAGTAATGGCCACCAGACCTGCCACCGCGCCGGACGCAGCACCCAGGGTGGTTGGCTTGCCGCGATGGACCCACTCTGCTATTACCCAGGATAACGCCGCCCCGGCCGTTGCCAGGTGGGTTACAACGAACGCACCTGCCGCAAGTCCATTGGCGCCGAGAGCGCTGCCCGCATTGAATCCGAACCAGCCAAACCATAGGAGGGCGGCTCCGAGCACTGTAAAGGGCAGGTTGTGCGGTATCATCGGCTCACTGCCGAGGCCCTTGCGCTTGCCCAGCACCAGGCAGGCGACCAGACCCGATACACCGGATAAGATATGTACCACGGTGCCTCCTGCGAAGTCGAGCGCGCCGAGGTTGCGCAGCCAACCGTCAACACCCCATACCCAGTGAGCCACGGGGTCGTAAACAAAGGTAGCCCAGAGAAGGATGAATGCCATAAAGGCCGGAAAGCGCATCCTCTCAGCAAATGCTCCAGAAATCAGAGCCGGTGTGATCACTGCAAACATCATTTGAAAAATCATGAAAGCCTGGTGAGGAATTGTAGCCGAGTAATCAGGGTTCGGATCAAATCCTACCCCCTTAAGCCCTATCCAGTCCAGGTTACCGATAATGTGGCTGACATCCGGTCCGAAAGCCAGGCTGTAGCCACAAAGTGACCACTGCAGGCTGATTAAAACCATGGCGAAAAAGCTATACATAATAGTGCTGAGCACGTTCTTCTTGCGGGCTAAACCTCCGTAGAAAAGGGCCAGGCCGGGCAGGGTCATGAGCATAACCAGCGCTGTGGATGCCAGCACCCACGCGGTATCTCCGGTATCAACCTTAGCGGCTGTTTCCGCCGCCTCTTCAGCCCAGGCCAGGGCCGGCACTGTGAAGATAAACGCAGCAGTCATTAATATGATCCGCGAGAGCCGGTTTTTCATTTTCTTCATCCTCCTTATTTTTAAATTCCACCTGAGAACCACTATTTGTATCGCATCTTGCGAAGGTGGCGCCCCCCTCGCAAGCGCGCGGCTTTTTGATGGTTCCCTTTATAACAGAAAACGCTCTCTTGAACAGGTTTTACCCTGTCCCTGAGAGCGTCACTGCTCATATGAAATACTGCTTTGGATTCTGACAAAAAAACGCTTTCCAGGAAGATACCCTTCCTAAAAAGCGTCATTGCCTTTGATACTGCTTTGTATCAGATTTAATTAAGATTTATTCTGTTATTATAAAAGGTTAACAGGACGGTGTCAATAGGCTTTGATGTATTTTTTTCTATTTATCAACAACCGCCTGTGAAACCGTAAATACCGCGCCTTGAGCTTTCAACCCCGCTCCTGTGTGAGCCGTGCTTTCTTCCACGTCATAGAGAGGAGAGGCGACCAGGCCGGTATAAGCCGACATACCATGGTCAGTTAGGTCCATACCTTCAAACTCTTCCGCGGCTGAGACCCTGATCCCCATAGTCTTCTTCAAAACGCTGAAAATAATATAAGTTGACGCAAAAGCCAGCACGGAAACCGAGAGAACGCCAATGGCCTGTATCGCCAGCAGGTTGGCTCCGCCGCCGTATAAGAGACCGCCCTTCTGGGCGAAGATGCCGACTGCGATAACGCCCCAGGTTCCGTTTACCCCGTGCACAGCGATAGCTCCCACCGGGTCGTCAGCTCTGAGCCGGTCGAAAGCGCCAACAGCCAGAACACAGAATATTCCGGCCGTCCCCCCGATAAAAACCGCGCTGACCGGATGCACAAACGCACACCCTGCGGTGATGGCCGCCAACCCGGCCAGCGCTCCGTTCATAGCCATACTGGGATCCGCCTTGCCGTACTTAAACATGGTGAAAAGTATGCCCGCGGTGCCGCCTGCAGCCGCGGCCAGGTTTGTATTCACGGCGATCCTGGCGATGTTCATATCCAGGCCGGACAGAGTGCTGCCCGGGTTGAATCCGAACCAGCCGAACCACAAAATAAATGTGCCCAAAAAAGCCAGGTGCATATTATGGGCCGGCAGCACATTCATCGTACCATCTTCGTTGTATTTGCCGGTCCTCGGCCCCAGCACAAACACCGCAGCCAGGGCGCTCCAGCCGCCTACAGCGTGCACCACCGCTGAACCGGCAAAATCAAGCATGCCCAGTTTGTATAGCCAACCGCCAGCACCCCAGACCCAGTGCCCTGCTATCGGATAAATCAGGGCTGTAGCCAGAGCCGTATAAATAATATAAGGACGGAACTTCATCCGCTCCGCCACGGCTCCCGAAACAATGGAAGCCATAGCCATGGCAAATGCGGCCTGAAAAAGCCAGTAGGCATAGATGGGCACTCTGAGTTGGATATGCTCCAGGTTCCCTTCTATGAAAAACCCGGTAGTGCCAAAAAGTCCTCCTTTGTCAAGTCCGTACATGATACCGAAGCCTACCGCCCAGTAGCTGAGCATGCCCACAGTACTGTCGGTGAATACTTTCATGACAATGTTCATGGAGTTCTTCGCGCGAATAAAGCCGGCCTCAAGAAAGGCAAAACCCCCCTCCATCAAGAAGACTAATGCGGCGCAGAGCAACACCCATACTGTGTCTATGCCTGACGCCAGATCGTTAAAGCTGATTTCCATGATAAGTTCCTCCTTATCTGATTTTTCTTCTATGAAAATAAAAAAGGCGCTAACTGGCCTCGGGATAAAAACCCCGGTCCAGAGAGCACCTTTGCCCGGCAGGAATCGTCTCCTGCTATTTTATTAAATAACTATATGGCATCGTTGCCGGATTCACCTGTTCTGATTCTATAAGCATTTTCCATGTTGAAAACAAAAATTTTGCCATCCCCCACAGCACCGGTCCTGGCTGTGTCGCTGATGATAGCCACCACGTCCTGGACCTGGTGATCCATCAAAACAATTTCAATTTTCAACTTGGGTAAAAGGTTAATGCTGTACTCATGCCCCCTGTAAACCCCAACTCTACCCTTTTGCAGCCCACAGCCGACAACCTGGGTTACAGTCATCCCGTGTATTCCGTATTTACCAAGGGCGTCCTTCACGTCCTCCAGTTTTTCCGGACGAATAACGGCTTCAATTTTCTTCAACTTTCAAACAACCCCCATGTTGTTTAATATTAAATTTTGGAAAAACAAATACCCTAAAATACCAATAAAATAATGGCATCAGGGCATCATCGACCTTCGACACTTCCTTGTATCTTAGATTCATTATACCCAACATAGTTTTTCCAGGCAAGAGGTCCAGGTAAAAAATGTCGTGTCATTTCAGTCATTGGTCGTAGGCGGTCAGATATTTTAGCCCGATTTATCTGGTAAATAGTGTGCGAATGAATTCGCACTTACTTCTTTCCACGTCTCACGTCCTATTTCTCACGACCCACGTCCCTTACTTGTATACTCTGGGGACGCGGCAGCTGACCATACACACTACTTCATAATTAATTGTGCCTATTTTGGCGGCGACCTCGTCAACTGATATTTCCTGCTCACCCTGGCGTCCCCAAAGCACCGCTTCATCTCCCACCTTAACCCCGGGGATATAGCCCACATCTACCATCACCTGGTCCATTCAGACTCTCCCCGCCACCGGCGCCCTCAGGCCTTGCAACAGCGCTTCGCCTGTGGAAGAAAGCAG
>CAZIYV010000129.1:0-9632 GCA_964543575.1 uncultured Pelotomaculum sp. | reverse complement strand
CCTGCTCCAGCAGCGCCAAAACGCCTATGGTTTCCACCGCGTTGAAAGGAAACTGTACCGTTTCAATTTCCTCAACCTGCAGCGTTTCCGCCAAAAAGTCTTTTATATGTCCCGTTACACCTATGTGCCTGATCAGTCCTTCTTTTTTTGCCTCTATTAAAGCGGCCAGAGCCCCATCCGGATTTAAAACCCTGTCCAGTTCCTTTTTGCTTTTCACATTGTGCATCTGATACAAGTCAATATAGTCCAAACCCATTGTCTCAAGACTTTTCTTAATGTCCGCGGCCATCGCTTCTCTGGTCCTGGCCATGGACTTGGTGGCGACAACAGCCTCTTTTCTCCTTGCTTTTAAAGTGGCGCCCAGCTTTTCCTCGCTGTCGGTGTAGCCCCGAGCAGTGTCAAAAAAATTGATGCCCAGGTCTAGAGCCCTGCTCACAATCGCATCAGCCTCACCGGCTGAAACTCGCTGGATAGGTATGCCGCCAAACCCTACCACAGAAATGTTCAATCCTGTTTTACCCAGTGTTCTGTACTCCATGTTTCCCTCCTATTGGCGCCAGTTGTTGAAATGTTGAATTAAGGCTGTCCGATCCCTGCCGTCCTGATTTCCTCCATCAAAGCGCGGAACCAACGAAATTCCGTCATGATTTGTCCATGAAAAGCTGTCCATATCTCCTCGTTTCCAGATAACTCGATCTATAATATAATCCTCAAAATACCGTTATGTAATTTATGCCGGTTCATATTATACCTCCGCCGTAAAATTCGCGACGAACCGATTGGTGTTCGAAAAGGTGCTCATCCAGAGTGCGATCAAGGTGGGATCTCCATTCCTATGCCCGAATGCGAACTGCACTTCCAAGTTTTAAGGTAACACAAACTCAGAAAAAGGGGAATCCCCTGAATCTCAAACTTTCTTTAACAATAAAAAAACCCTTCACTAATAAAGGGTTTTAAACAGTAAATACTTCTTCTATTAAAACCATCCTCTCCTCACAACATCCACTCATACTGCCGCCTGCTGTATATTATCCGGCGTATCTGCACCGTATCGCCTTTAACAACATAAAAAACCATATAATTGTCCACAATCAAGGTTCTATACCCTCGCAACCGGAGTTGCGGGTCTTTTAGGAGAGGGCGCCGCTCCGGCATTTCGGCAAGGCTGCCGATGCTTTCAACAATCCTGTCGTAGTATTTGATTGCAGTGTCCGGCGACAGAGAATTGAGGTAATCCACAATGTCGTTTAAGTCCCGCTGTGCGGCAGGATATATTTCCACCTTATATTTTCCCATGCACGTCAGCTCTCAGCTTCTTTGCAAATTCAAAAAAGTCTTCGCCTTCAGCGCCATTTATAATTTCAGCTTCAGCTTCGGCGAGCTTGGCGTAAAGCTCAAGTTGTGCCTGCTGCCGTTCATAGGTTTCAATGCTCATAACCACCATATCGCCCACGCCGTTTTTAGTGATAAACACCGGCTCACGAGCGTTGCGGCAAAACTCGGAGATTTCATTGGCATTATTTCTAAGGTCGGAAATAGGTCTTATTTTCGGCATATTTCTTATACTCCTAATCTCTCAATATTTATGCTAATATTATATCAGAATATTGAGAGTCTAATCAATGAAATAATGCAAAATCTGCAATTGCCCCAAGCAGGCAAAGGTGGAACATGCCAGTAACTCTACTCCAGAATCTCTACGAACCCCTGAGTACCGTCCACACGTATCTTCTGCCCGTCCCTGATTTTGCGGGTCGCGTTATCTATCCCCACCACCGCTGGGATGCCGTATTCCCTGGCCACCACGGCGCCGTGGGTCATGAGGCCGCCGACTTCCGTTACCAGACCGGCCGCCAGCGGGAATAACGGCGTCCAGCCCGGGTCGGTATAAGGCGTCACCAGGATATCTCCCTTATCCATTTTGGCCTCTCCCAGCTTTAGAATTACCCTGGCGCGGCCTTCGACCGTGCCAGCCGACACCGGGCTCCCGGCCAGCGCGCCTGGTGGCACATGGGCTCCCGGTTTGGCGGTAATGATCTCTCCCTCGCTGGTTATGGCCCGGGGAGGCGCCATCTTCTCATCACGCTGGAATTTTTCTTGGCGCCTGGTGATAAGATTGCGGTCCAGCTGCTGTGTTTCTATCACTTCTTTAATTTCCCGCAGCGACAACCAAAAAACTTCTTCCGGATGCTCAAGGATTCCGGCTTTGACCAGTTGGGCAGCTTCCTGCAAAATAGCCTGCTTGATTAGATCAAAATTCTGCACAATAAAATATTTGGGATGTTCCCTAATCCCGATCAAGGAGCGGTGAACCGTGATCAGCCGCCGCATGATCCTGGCCTTATAGAGACCCAGGGGCTTTTGACGCAGGCGATCCAACAGCCTGCCGGCGGCAAGTTCAGCCTCCTTATTGCCTGCCAGGAAATCAAGGCGGTGCTGCCCTGGTCCGACACCTTTGATGTGACTCAGAATGGCGGGAACCAACTGGGTCGGAACCTCACGCCAGCGCGACCGGGTCACGTCGATTTCCCCCGTCCCCCGCATACCGTACCGTTCGAAGAAACCCAGGAAAACAGGCAGGACATCATCTCCGCTGGGAACAGCCCTTAAGTCCTCAAAAAATGTTTCGTCGGCCGCATGCCCCAGGTATTCGATCACCGCCGGATGGTTTCTCACGGCATCTGCCACATCCCCCAGCGCCAACCCCATTTCTGTTGTCACATTACCCGGAGGTGATTTGCTGATGAAGCCCAACTCAGCCGTATCGCCCAGCCACTTGCGGGACAGGTTCTCAATGAGCTTGTAGGTGATAAGCGCGGTCGGCAAATATTGGGCTATCTTCGCAACAGTCATTGGCAGCATGGTGTGCAGCATTTCCTGAATCTGCGTGATCCTGTCCGGACCGGACACTTCCAGCAGCAGTTTTCTGTTTTCATCGACTTTTTCGGTGATAAACCGGTTCATCATATCAATGGCCTGATCATTATCACGGTACAGGATGTTTCTGAGGATGGCAAGCGCTGTCGGGAAGGCCTTTCTAACCAGAGTGAACTTCACTTTTTTGTCTGACCGCGCCGCTGCCCGGAATTCCTCTCTCCCAATGAAGTCCTGTACCGCCCGGCTGAACAATTCATCTAAATTGAGCAATATTTCGGGCAGCCGCTTCCTTAACTGTGGATATTCAAGTAACCGGGTGATCGCGTCAGTATACATTCTTCCGCCGGCTTCTACCAGAAGGTCGCTCTCTGCCAGCGGTGAACTTTTGCCCAGAGGAATAAAAGTCCTCAGCACCGATATCCCCAGGGGCTTGATGACCTCAGTCATCATCTGCACATGACCGAATGACAGGAAAAGGTGAATTTGATCATCAGCGATTGGCGGAACAGGATAGAGTGTGGTTATCGGACGGCTCTGCAAAATAAATATTTCGCTGTCTGCGAGACACCATTCTATATCCTGCGGGCTGCCGAAGTGTTCTTCAATGCTTCGTCCCATCCGGGCCAGCCTGACTGTCTGCTCATCAGACAGAGCCGGGACTGTCTGCATCTCGACCGTAAGCTCCACTTTTTCCGTGCCGCCCTCAGGCCTGGCATAGATGGCGATTTCTTTTTTGGCGACCTGCTTTTTGATCAATTTATCAGCTTTGACCTGGTATAAATCGGCTGAGACAATGCCTGACACCAGCGCTTCTCCCAGGCCGAAACTGGCGTCAATGGAGACGATCCTGCGATTGCCGGTTACCGGGTCGGCCGTAAACATAATCCCCGACACTTCGGGAAAGACCATCCGCTGCACCACCACCGACAGAAACACCGCACGGTGGTCAAACCCGTTCCTGGCGCGGTAGACAATGGACCGGTCGGTAAACAGCGAAGCCCAGCATTGTTGCACGGCCTGCAGCAGCTGACCGGCGCCTTTCACATTCAAATAGGTCTCCTGCTGACCGGCGAAGGAAGCCGTCGGTAAATCTTCCGCTGTGGCGCTGGACCGGACGGCATACTCCCGGTCTTCCCCCGAAGCTTGCCACCCTTCGATGATCGCCGATTTAACCGTTTCAGGCATGATAACCGACTGCAGGTGGTCACGGATTCGCCGGCCCAGCCTGCCGATTTCGTCCAGCTGATCCGGCTGTAACCGGTCAAGCGAATCCAGCAGTTTGTCCATCTCACGGCTTGCCGCAATGAACTCCCGGTAGGCGGCTGTGGTAACGCAAAATCCCTGGGGCACAGGAAATCCGGCCTTGCTCATTTCCCCCAGATTAGCGCCTTTCCCCCCGACATCAGGCAAACGGGTGCTATCTATCTCATCGAAGTGCAGCACATATGGGCACATAGTAACCCACCCCTTTGCAATATATGAAATGTATTATTCATATGTTTTCTTAATAAGCGAA
Source organism: uncultured Pelotomaculum sp. (assembly GCA_964543575.1). Lineage (GTDB taxonomy): Bacteria > Bacillota > Desulfotomaculia > Desulfotomaculales > Pelotomaculaceae > Pelotomaculum_B. The sequence goes on along the minus strand of CAZIYV010000129.1, from coordinate 5,239 downwards.
CTATATTCTTGAATGAAAGATGATTAAACCATTGAGCTGATAATTGTTAGCAGCTTTACTAATAAGGCCGGCTGCACCCAGTGCAGCCGGCCTTCATAATTCAACAATTCAACAACTGACACAGTCAGTCTCAACAAGAGGTTCCTTTAATTAAAGCTCGCCATCGTCCACATCATAGTTAAAACTATCCAGTGAGTTGTCGTCTCTATCATAGAAATAAATTTTAATTTCTTCAAGGATGATGTCCGCGTCATCTTCAAAAGCATCGGCAATGTCCTGACAAATATCCTCCACGTCGCTTTCAATTTCGTCATCATCCAAGTCGTCCCAATCCGATTCCGCGTCGTTATAAACAGCTCTGAGATTAGCAGATACCCTGTCATCATCCTCGTAATAAGTAATATTCATGGTGAAGTCTATCCCGCCAACATCATAACTATCGTCTTCAAGGCTCTCTATAACATCGTCGGCATCATCAGAGCTCGAACTGCCGCTGCTGTCACGGTAGTCGTCGTCCTTAAAAGTCACTTCAAGGTCATCGTCCCCGTCTTTTTCGAATTTTACCAGTACGTCATCGCTTTCAATATCTGTTATATCTCCGGTAACCACGGTGTCATCAGAGAATTCATCCTGAATAGCACTTACTAAATCTTCAAGCCAGTCCTCAATATCACCGTCGTCCAGATCTTCCCAGTCATCACCATATTCGTCCAGGTCAACATCGATTTCCACATCCACATCGTCTTCGTCGCCATCAAGTCTGAGATCGTCAATTTCCACATTTTCTAACTCGGTATAATCGTCAATCAACTCATCTTCCAGATCGCTTAATTCCTCATCTGTATCTACAACTTCTTCTTCTTCATCATCTTCAAGATAGTCTATTCTATTCTGTAAGCTCGTGACCTGAGCTTTAAGAGCCGCTATCTCTTGATCCTTTTCAGCTAAAGAATTCGCATCGGCGCCACCGGTTATTTTCACGGCCTTTATCCAATCGATCCATTCAACAGTTTGGTTTAACGCCTCCGAAACAAACCTGATGGGAACAAAGGTTCTTCCGTTATAAATAAACGGTTCCTCATCGGGCTGCAAACTGATAGTATTACCGTTTACAAAGATCATGATGTCCGCATAATCAACAGTGATTGGCTTTGTAGCTATAGTAGCTTCCGCGGACACGGCCATTCCCAGCATCAAAGCCAGCAACAGCAACACTAAAATAATTCTTTTCTTCATTAGTTCAACTCCCCCAATAGCTATTATTTGGTATTTTTAGCTGTGCAAACAATCCGGAACACTGTTGCTAATACTCTCGGATATAAACACCTCCAGTTCGGATAACCTGAATGCGTTAAAAATTTGGTATCATATCCATGATGAAGACAAAAAATTATTTATATACTTTATATTTAATTTAACTAAACAAAGACAAATCCTGCCTGAAGAGGAGCTGAATTTTTGCTGAAAGATTAAAAATTTACTTTTCGGCGAAAAAATTAATAAAAAAACCAGGCAAAGCCTGGTGAAAAAAAGAATGAATTTTATTGAATCAGCAGCTGCATATGAACTTCATATTCATATTTCTCTATTATTCTATTTAGTTCGCCTGTTTCCAGTTAAATCGTATCCGGCAAAAGGACGCCAGCTTAGAAAGCCCAGTATGGCGTATTTAATGGTCATGATTACCCTCCTTGGATTTACTTGTATGTTTATTGTGACATATGTTATTTCTAACATATGTCACTTTGGTTGTCAATATTTTATTTTAATAAGTTCAGCCGGAGATAATTGTAATTTATTATATTTAGTTATATAATACCTGCTAAATCTAAAAGGACAGAGCGGTATGATTTCGAGAACTAATTTATGAAAGAAAGGATTGAACATAATATGGCGCGTGTGAACGAGAATTTCCTTAAACTGCCCGGGAGTTATCTTTTTTCGGAAATAGCCAGGAGAGTCAACCAGTTTAAAAAGAACAATCCTGACGCGGACATTATCAGGCTGGGTATAGGTGATGTCACCCAACCACTGCCCACTGCCGTGGTGGAGGCGATGAAAAAGGCCGTTGAGGAGATGGGCAGTGAAAATACTTTCAGGGGTTACGGTCCGGAACAGGGGTACGAATTCCTAATCGAGAAAATAATCGAAAATGATTTCAAGCCCAGGGGAGTGGAATTAGCGGTTGACGAGGTGTTTGTCAGCGATGGCGCTAAAACCGATACTGCCAACTTTCAGGAGCTTTTCGGCCTTAATAACATACTGGCGGTAAGCGATCCGGTTTACCCGGTTTATGTCGACAGCAACGTTATGGCCGGGCGTACCGGTATGGCAAACGATAAAGGACAGTTTGAGAACATAGTATACCTGCCCTGTACTGAGGAGAACGGCATGAAGCCGCCTTTCCCCAGTGCCAGAGTGGACATAATCTACCTTTGCTTTCCCAACAACCCAACCGGGATGACTATTTCAAAGGAAGAGTTGAAGAAATGGGTGGATTACGCCAGGGAAAACAGGTCGGTCATATTGTTTGACGCCGCCTATGAGGCTTACATCCGGGAAGAAGGGGTGCCTCACAGTATTTTCGAGATTGAAGGCGCACGCGAGGTGGCGGTGGAGTTCAGAAGTTTTTCCAAAACAGCTGGCTTTACCGGTACCAGGTGCGCGTACACCATAGTGCCCAGGGAGGTAAAGGTATATGATGCCAACGACCGGGCACACAGCCTCAATCCCCTGTGGCTGAGAAGACAAACCACCAAGTTTAACGGGGTTTCCTACCCTGTGCAGGCGGGGGCCGCCGCGGTTTTCTCAGAAGAAGGCAAAAAGCAGGTCAGGGAAACGATCAATTACTACATGGAAAACGCCGGAATCATCAGGCAGGGACTGGAAGAAGCCGGCTACACAGTTTTCGGGGGAGTAAACGCCCCCTACATCTGGCTTAAAACGCCTGGTAATATGGACTCCTGGGACTTTTTCGACAGGCTGATGCGGGAAGTGAATGTGGTGGGTACCCCCGGCGCCGGTTTCGGGGCCCACGGTGAGGGATATTTCAGGCTAACCGCTTTCGGCACTAGGGAAAACACAGTAAGGGCGATTGAGAGGATCAGGACCAGGTTGTAGTTTAATTCCGGCAAAATTGTTACTCAACGTCCTTTGCAGACTGGAGAGCCGCTATGCCTGATAAAAATCGGAAACGCGCCCTGCTTGCGCTGCTGAGCGCGGTATTGATCTGGAGTTCCACTTACGTTTCAACCAAGCAGGCCATGAGTCAGGTGCCGCCTACCACCCTGGCCTTCATCCGTTTTGCGCTGGCCAGCCTGGTGTTGTTTCCTTTTTTCCTGCGTGACCCCAGCCGCAGGCAGCGGGTTCCCTGGGGAGAACTGGCCCTGCTCGGCTTTACCGGAGCCTTTCTCTATTTTGCCCTGCAGAACTGGGGGCTGTATTATACCAGCGTTTCCGCCGGCTCTCTGATCCATGGCGGGATACCGGTGATTATCGCACTGCTTTCAATCATGTTTTTAGGGGAGCGGATTAACACATACCGCGCAGCCGGCATTTTACTGGCCATTGCCGGAGTGGTAGGGATCGTTTTTCTGGGCGGCGAAGTTCAGAGCGGCAGCCGTCCGATCCTGGGCAACCTGTTAGTGCTGGGCAGTTCTTTGGCCTGGGGCGCTTATACCATAATGAACAAGCGTTTTAACCTGACGATTAGCCCTGTGACAGCCACGCTGGCCACTTTTCTTTACGGTATGGTGTTCACACTCCCTTTCGTGGTTATGGAAATGCGCGGCTTTAATCTTGCTTTAAGCTGGCTGACCGTGGCTAATGTGCTTCTCCTGGGCATAGTCGCCATGGCGCTGCCTATCTTCCTCTGGAATTACGCGCTGCAGTACTACGATGCCTCGGAGGCCGGCATCTTCATCAACCTGGTGCCGGTGGTATCCGTTATCAGCGCGATGCTGCTCCTGGGTGAACGGGTCAACGCCGGACAGTTTGTGGCCGGCGGGGTGGTAATCCTCGGGGTGCTGTTATCCAGCGGTTTCGGTATAGTTAAAAAGAAGGGTAGTTCCGGTAGGGCTCAGGCAAAAGTTATTCAACAATTCAACAACCGGCACCAATAAATAGGCACCAATAAATAAGAGAGGGTGATTGTTTGGGAGAGTACCATGTAGTAGCTAATATCACGGAATATTTGATCATAGTTAAATATAAGGCAGATGATAACTTATATGGCTTATTGTTTGCCCCGGATGTGGTTGGCACAGCCCGAACCTTTCAATTTGAAGCAAAAAACTCTGATGAAGCTATTTTTAAAGGCGCCATGCTGGCCAAAGAAAAGGGATATATTTAGCTGGTTTTATTTTCTTAATTACTTATGAGAGGATGATTATATGTCAGAGTTCGCAAACGTGACGGTAATAAGGGAGGCCAATATCTATTTTGATGGGAAAGTTACCAGCCGGACTGTAATATTCAATAATGGCACACGAAAAACCCTGGGCATTATGTTGCCCGGGGAGTATCAGTTTGGAACGCAGGAAAAAGAGCTTATGGAGATTACCGCCGGTGAGCTTGACGTCTTGCTGCCGGGTCAGTCTGAGTGGCAAACCTTTAGAGGCGGCCAGGCTTTTGAGGCGCCCCCCAACTCTTCTTTTAAACTGCTGGTAAAAAAAGTTACTGATTACTGTTGCTCATATTTTGCTCAGTAGTTGTAAAGATCAGCTATTTTAAAAAAGTCCGCTTTTCCCTAGTCTACCTAAAATGTGATGGAGGAATATAATATGGGAAAAGTAAAAGTAACAATATTAGGCGCTTACGCGCCTCCCTGCGGCGACTGTGACACCGAACCTAACACCGCCGCCTGTAGCTGCAGCACTATCGATATTATGAGAAAAGAAGCGGAACATTTGGAGAAGCTGCTGAAGCAAAAACATCGCGAAATAATTGAATTTGCTTACGTTGATGTAGCAGGTGAGGAGTTTAAGAATTATCCCGAGATTGAAAAAGTCATAGAAAACTACCAACTGCCCCTGACCGTTCTGGACGGCAAACCGCTGCTGCCGGGCGGGGTGTCCTTCAAGAAGGTCTCAGAGGCCATAAATGCAATAGTAAACGTATCATAATTGTATTAAAAACTCCCAGTTTGGTTTTGTCAACCGGGTCATAGTTAATTAACTGTTTTCCTAGGAACGTACAAGTAGCTGGGCTGCCTGTCTTGGTATGATTGGTGGCCCGTCTT
>CAZIYV010000128.1:7352-9847 GCA_964543575.1 uncultured Pelotomaculum sp. | reverse complement strand
TTGCATGGCCATAGCAGCACAAGTGCCACCAGATGGCTCTGCTCTGGCAATCCAATGCAGCCAGGAATTGTTTCATTTTTGCTCATCTAAATTCATCATAATGTCCCCTTCCTGTGACGTTATTCAGGCAAAAATGCAATTGCTTCCTGGCGTTTTTTCGCTTTGGCCGAAATCCAACCACACCACGGGCATCCCTCGGTCAGAAGTTCTTCCTTGGGTATCCGCTTTTCACATTGCGGGCAGCTTTCTCTCTCGATAATGGCGTCTTTCCAGGCCGCAGTCTCAATATTTGTACCGGAGGGGAATTCCAGCCCATACCGTGCTGCTGTTTCAAAGGAAGCAAGCGCTGCCCTTATTTTTACTCCCAGTAGTTCGACCCCGGCTACGGACACTACAATATCGGCATTAATAACTATGCCTTTGTCCAGCAGGCGGTCTACCAGAACCACCAGCGTGTCTTCATCTCTTTGCTTTCTGGGTCGCAGACCTGATTCCATGCAAAAACCTCCAACCTCTCCCATTTAGCCGGCTGCCTTGCGTCACTTATGCATAACTTCCTTGATAACTTTTTCTAATCCTGTTATAGTTCGGAGCCATCTTTCTCCAGAGCGTCCGGTTTTGCCCATGCCTTGAGTTCCGCCAATGCCTGGCAGAAATGCTTATTACCGAGCTCTATGGTGGGAGGTGCTGGGGGAGGCCAGGAATTTTGCGCCAAATACTCTCGCACAGCAGCTAGTGCCGCCCGGTTGCATAGATGACGGATGTCTGCACCGGAGAAATCCACTGTTTCGGCGGCCAGTCCGTACAAATCCACATCTTCTGCCACAGGCCTTTTCCGGGTGTGCACAGCCAGGATCTGCCGTCGGGAAGCACAGTCGGGAAGCCCCAACTGCAGTTGCAGGTCAAACCGGCCCGGTCGTAACAAGGCAGGATCGATTAGATCCAGCCGGTTGGTGGCCCCTAGCACAACTACCCGCCGTAATTCCTCAATACCGTCCATCTCGGTCAATAACTGACTCAACACCCGTTCTGCCACGGCGCCACCACCCATTCCCCGGGAAGATACCAGAGCGTCTATTTCATCAAAAAAAACGATACAGGGTGCAGCCTGACGCGCTTTACGAAAAACCTCCCGTACAGCCTTTTCCGATTCTCCCACCCATTTGGATAAAAGGGAGGGGCCTTTGATTGAGATAAAGTTGGCGTTGGCTTCGTTCGCCATCGCCCGTGCCAACAGGGTTTTGCCAGTGCCTGGCGGTCCATATAAAAGTATCCCTCGCGACGCCTGTGCTCCTGCCTGGTCAAAGAGTTCTGCATACTTCAAGGGCCATTCAACGGTTTCCCGCAGGTGCTGCTTGATCTCGTCCAGTCCCCCAATGTCTTCCCAACCGGCATTAGGTATTTCCACCAGGAATTCCCTGGTTGCCGACGGTTCAACTTCTTCCAAGGCCTGCAAGAAATCCTGCATGGATACTCGCAGCATGGCGACCAGGTCAGCAGGAAGCCCCTCGGTGAGCGGCTCCAGGTGTGGTAAATATTTTCTTATACGATGCATGGCTGATTCACGGCAGAGAGCCAGCAGGTCCGCGCCTACGAAGCCACCAGTTAATTCTGCCACCCGCTCAAGGTCGACGTCTTCTTCCAGGGGCATGCCCCTGGTATGGATCTGCAGGATCTCTAACCTTCCCTTGTGATCGGGTACACCAATATTTATTTCCCGGTCAAATCGACCAGGTCGCCGTAGGGCGGGATCCAGTGAATCGGGGATGTTGGTGGCGCCGATGACGATCACCTGGCCGCGTGAGGCTATACCGTCCATTAGCGTAAGCAGTTGGGCTACTACCCGTTTTTCGACCTCGCCTGTAACCTCGACCCGTTTGGGTGCAATAGCGTCAATTTCATCCAGAAAGATAATGCTTCTGCTTTTTTGGGCGGCTTTTTCAAAAATTTCACGTAACTTAGCTTCGCTTTCTCCATAGAATTTATTAATAACTTCCGGCCCGTTAACGGATAAAAAGTAGGCGCCTGCTTCGTTAGCCACGGCCCGGGCTATCAACGTCTTACCAGTGCCTGGCGGTCCGCTCAATAACACACCTTTCGGTGGCTCAACACCAAGGTGTTGAAATATAGCAGGATACTTGAGGGGCAGTTCGATCATTTCCCGGATCCGGCCAAGTTCCTTACCCATGCCGCCGATATCTTCATAGGTGATTTGATTGGCCTTTTTAATAGCTGCTCCTTTGGTCTGTATAACTTCCACCAGGGTGTCTTTTTTTAACAGAACAAAACCTTCGGGTAGTGTATCTTCTACCACGAATTCCTGGTTTCTTAAGCCAAGTACTGAAATACGTACCTTGTCTCCTTTGCTCAGGGGCATTCCCTGCAGCGAACGGTTGATGAAGGTTGCGTCCATCTGGTTAGTTCCAGAGCCGATGGGAGTCATGATTATTTTTTTGGCGTTCCGACTGTTCGCACTGCTGATCGGAACCGTGTCC
>CAZIYV010000128.1:0-7342 GCA_964543575.1 uncultured Pelotomaculum sp. | reverse complement strand
CGGCTAAAGTCGCCACCATATTCTTCAGCAGGATCAATCTGCAGTAATTTTTTGCCCCTGAACTCGGAGTGGGCAGGCAGGATCCGGGCAGCCGTCCGGCAACCGGCGCCAATGGCAACCAGATCCCCGATTTCCAGCCCCATCGCCTGGATGTCGGCGGGATCCAGCCGGGCGATACCCCTGCCGACATCCTTGCCTAAAGCCTTGGCTACTGTAAAAGAGAGCTGCTCATTCAATTTGAATACGTCACCTGCTTTTCCTTGCTTAGTCCTGCACGTCGAACAGTACTTCCATGATGCCGTTGCGTATGAATTTTCGCATTGTGCCTGGTTTTACCCGGTGAGGCAGAGCTATGGATTTGTTGAAAGCCTCATCCTTGGCCCAAACGGTTAAATAAAGAACATTTTCTTTAATGTGAAGGACTATATCTTCATCTGAAACGGCAGGTATTTCTACTACTACCCGGACAAAATCACCCTCGTCAAATACGTCTATCACCGGCTCACTGTTTTTAAAAGGAATATCTTGCTGAGCGTCGGTTTGCACAGTGCCGCCGGCAGAGGATAGCTTTCTTCCCGGCAAACCAGTCTTCAAGGTGAAACCATAGCAACCGCCGAGCCCCTTACGATCCGTTAAGTCGCCGAAGGTCCCCGTCCTGTTGACTTCTGTCTTTCCATCGGAGTCCATTTTTTGTACCAGATCAACCATCTCACCGATGCCTCTCAAAATACTTCCCAGAATACCGCCATCACCATCATTTTTCACTAAATAACACCTCGGTTCGGCCGGATCGCTCCGGGATAATCGCAAAGTTCTCAAAAAAAGCTTTTCCAAGCATATTACAGGTTTCGTCTGTTATAGTATATGGTATGCCATGTCAAAGATGACCAGGCAGCAATAAATGACGGGCAGAAAATCTGATGTTGGTTTTGTTATTCTGAGCTTTCAGCCGATTCTTCTTCCATATTTTCCTTGTATTCTTCAATTTCCTGAAGGCGTTCGATCAGGGTATTTTCCATACGGTCATACAATTTTTCGCTAATTTCTCCAATATCTAACAAGTACTGAAGCCTGCGCAACTCTTCATATACTTTTTCTTCGTCGCAAAACTCCTTCATAGCCTCTTTATGGATTTCTTTGAATATAAACATAAGCCCCTTAAATGGAGACAAAAGTATGTCATCAACTAAAAACATAAAGCACCTCCCGGGTCACCAGCTAACCTTCACGAAATTATAGGGGGTCCAAGGGCCTGAATACTTAAAAATAAATTTATCCTGGTACTTGTCAAGAAGTTCTTTCACAGCTTCATCGAAAACTGTAATATGATCACTTTTAATGAGAAATGCTGCGTTAAAAACCATCTTTTCTCCGGTAACAGGGTTAAGAATGGCGTCATCTGCCAGATTCCTTAATGGCCTAAAAATTGACCTTACATATTCATCCCTCTTATCCATAACCTTTTCCTCAATAATTTTGCCTGCCTCTAGAGCGATTGCGTACCGGTCCTTTTTCCTTACCCCATATTCTTTTTTTAGTTTTTCAATCTTTTTGTCTCCAATTTCTTTCACGAAGGCATCTTGTTTCCAGAATATTTTCAGTCCAAGCTCTATCCGGCCTTTAATCTTGCGCAACAAGCGGTTTATTTCTTCAAAATTGTTGTCCAGTGTTTTTTCTGCCTCGTTATTGTTCTTGAAGACCGTGCCGAATCTTAGGGGCAGGAGGTCGATTATTTCTTGCAATTGGGTAATAACTTTTTGATGATTGAGTATATTTTTTCGGGTGGGTTGCCAACTGGATCGTGCTGCCTTCTTTACAATGACAGCAATGCTACTATGTGAAATAAAAAAAAGGTCAGTGGGAAGCTTGGTCCGTAAATCGGATTTCTGCTCCAACTGAATAATACAGTATGCATAAAGTCCTTGTGAGAGCTTCATTTATCCTCACCTATTTGTGTTTATAATGGTTACCGGTTCATTGGTGGTCACTAAAGGTATGCCTTATAAATGTTTTTTAATAAGTGAAAGGACTTGAGGATATAACTCCTTTCGATTAAGTATCTGATGCCTGCTTTCAGAAAACAGTATTTCCGCAACCATATTCATTGTTGTACTGCCTCTGTATTCACTTAAATGTTCATCAGACATAACCTTGGCGATTTTGATACAGGTCCTGACGGTACAGGTATTTGATGGTGGGGCAATGATGCGGTAATCCCGAACTATATCAATAACTCTGCCGGCAGCTTCATCACTCAGGTTTGAATTGGCAATGGTTATTGCCACCTCAGTCTCACGGTCCATTTCGTTCAGCTCGATCGTAACCATACGATCTTCCAATGCGGCCTGTGTTTTGTGTACGCCTGCGTATTCTAATGGGTTACTGGTAAATATGATACGAAATTCAGGGTGAACAGTTATCGATTGTTTTTGAGCCTCAAAACCTGGCAGAAATAATACTCCCTCTTCCAATACTGAAAGTAAAATATTATTTACGGTAGGGCGGGTTCTGGAAAACTCATCATAAACCAAAACATGCCCTTCCCGGCAGGCCTTGGTTAGTTGTTTATCAAGCCACCTGAGTTGAAAATCTTCTTCAATCGTGTAAACATTGTGGATAAAGTTGTCTACAGTTTTTTTGCGCCGGTAACCGTAGTTACCACCAATCAAATCTGCAGAGTGGAAGTCATTGCTTCCGTAAATGATACTGAAAGGCCTCTCAAGGCTCCTGGCAACCTTGAGAGCAAGTGACGTTTTTCCTGTTCCTGATGGTCCGCTAAAATGTATGGAAAGTCCTGCGTCGAGGTACCTTAGAGCCCTTTCGGAAATTTCTTTCAAAAATTCTGTTTCAACAAAACTTAGCTTTTTGTCAAGAATTTTTTGTTCGAGCAGCTTAAATCACCCCTTTTAAGTCAAAAAAATTTGTTTTCTTCTGAAAGAAGAAAACAGGGAAGAAAAACATCTTTCATGAAGCAATATAAAACGAACTCTATATAACTGTTTTGCAGTTTTTTAAGGCTGTTTTATGTCTAGGCTTTTTCTTCTTCCTTGTCGGGTTCAACAGGATAAATTATCAGTGAGCCACGCTCCATAAGGGCTACCCTTTCAAAGCTAACTATTTCATAGCTATGATCTACAAGTACATCATATATAGCCATCAGATCGCCTTTAGCGTGTCTTCTCATGTATTCTACTTCCTCTGGCACTTCTATTTGTACTTTCCAACAATCTTCTCCCCGAATAACCCCAACAATCTTTCCCGGTTTGCCTAGTACTTCACAAAAAAAATGTTGCACAGCTTCTATTGTTTTTTTTATGGCCATGCTTAACTCCTTAATATTTAAAACTATTTTCTCATGGTCGACAATGCGTCGGCAGCACCTTTACGGTCCTTGGTATACTCATTTATAATATGCGAGACCATCTTTTGGTTCTCTGAATATTTAAGCTTTAATTGTTTTTTGGTTTCCGCGCCCATCCGGAGCCTGTTATCATAGTACTTGCTTACAAGATCATTTGTTTGTTTTATTACATTATCAATATCGGCTGATCTGTCTTTGCAACCGTTTTTAAACGTGTCACACCAGGATTGCATACTTGCAGTTAATGACATGGGATGACCTCCTCCAATAAGTCTTAATTTTTGCCGGGACCATTAAATGGTCCCGGCAAACTTTCCACTATGCAGCGTGTGGGTGTGGGTGTGGTCCTGCAGTTAGTCCTACAGCTTCAGCATACATCAACCAAGTCTCAACGGAAGCGATAACAACCCGCGCTTCAATAGCCAAAAGTTCGATACCGACGAGGGCCACCCTTACAAAAGCATCAATAACTATACCTTTTGTTAAAATTCTGTCGACTACTTCGGCCAAACTGGAAGCTTGAATGCTATGTCTCATGATGTTCTCCCCTTTCTTTGGATTTGTTATATTATATTAAAGCACTGTATGCCTTGTTACAGACTATGGCATTATTGGAAAATTTAATTTTTAGTTGTTTTTGGCCTTAACTACACATAAATTGCAGATTAATTCATTTACTTATACCGCCCGTACCATCTTTCTGTCCGCATTATCCCCGCAGAATTTATCCTGCTCAACGGTCCAATCGGTTATATAATGGTTCATGTTCCACTCTACACAAACTGCCGTCGACGAGAGAATCAGGTTGGCATAAGTCCTGATCCAATCAGGACTTATATGCTTAAAGGCGAAAGTACCGCTATCGCAAATAATAACGATCCAGTAATAGTTCCCGCAATGGCTGAAGGAAAAAATACTTTCGCTGGCACAACCGCTGCCGGGACAGTGACGCGCTAAATTCGATTCGGGTTTTATCTTACCGAGTATCTCTAATACTTGGGATAGCTGAGAATCTTCATTGATAATTTCATCCATATAAAATCCTCCTTTAACTTGATAGGTTTTAACCGGTTGAACCATGATATGCCAGCAATACCCAATTGGTTACATAGCTTTTCTAAAAGCTTGCAATCAGGTTGGACTCAAGCTTGATACTTTCAGCCCATTATTGACCCTTCTGAGCCCGCAAAACCCAATAAAATCAAGGGGTCGCTTCTGATAATTTCATATTTGTGCTGCCACGTTATCCAAAAGATCCTTTTGAACATAGGCCGCATCTTAGAGTTGCCATCTTCCGCCATCTCTGGGACAAACTCCACCTGGACGCTATCTTGCAGCACTCTTTCTCCAGTGCCTGCACGTCTGAACAACTAGCCGAGGCAGTTTACCCCTTGTTGCTCAATAGAATCAGCGATCCACTCTCCAAAAAAAATACACCTCCTGCTTATTGGTGGTAACCCAATAAATAAGCGGTGTCTGTTGGCATACTAAGTAAATATTAATAGGTTTACTTAGATATTAGTAGGCATAATTATACCATTTTAAAATGCCCCAAACCCTTACCTTAACTTACTTTTTGTTCGATCCTCAGTTTGTCAGCAACCATGGCTATGAATTCACTGTTGGTTGGCTTGCCCCGCTCAAGGTTGATAGTATAACCAAAGAACTTGGTCATCATCTCCACATTGCCGCGGTCCCAGGCCAGCTCAATAGCGTGCCTGATAGCTCTTTCAACCCTGCTTGGAGTCGTTTGAAATTTTTGTGCGATCATCGGGTAAAGCTCTTTGGTTACAGCGCCAAGCAGGTTAACTTCGCTGATTACCATTAAAATCGCATCTCTTAAATAATTGTAACCCTTAATATGAGCGGGAACACCCATTTCGTGGATGATGTTTGTCACTGCTACGTTAAGATTTTTTGGTTTCGCCGGAGTAATATACTGTGAGACATTTACTCCTTCCGCAAGTTGGCGAATCCGGGTGGCAAGGACATTAAAATCAAAAGGTTTTAAAATATAGTAATCGGCGCCTAGTTCAACTGCTTTTTGCGTGACACTTTCCTGCCCGAAAGCAGTCAACATGATAATTTTTGGTTTATTGCCTGAACTGCCAGTTACCAGTTTCTCCAACACGCCTATCCCGTCCAGGTGGGGCATGATAATATCAAGTACCACAACATCAGGGTTATGCTCCCTGATCATCTGGAGAGCCTCGAGGCCGTTATAGGCGATGCCGATAAGGTTAAGATCCTCCTGTTCGTTAATGAACTCTTTCAGCAGTTCGCAGAAATCTCTGTTATCATCTGCGATTAACAGCCGTATCGACTTCCTTGTCATAAAAAACGCCCGCCTCCTATAATTTCTATTTTTTGCTAATTATTCTGTACCTACAAATTCGACAACCAAAAAGAAAGTCCTTCCAGAGATCATGTAAATTTAAAAAAATTGGTAAATTTTTCTATAAGTAAAAACAGAATAAAACCTGGGAATTTGCTCGACTCCCAGGTTAAATAAGTAAAACTTTTTATTACCCATTAAAAAATTTAATTCTAACCGCCTTTAAGCTGCCTGCTTTTTGTCCTGGCTATATTCATCCAATAAGCCTGATTCTTCAATCATCCATTGCACCGGAACTCCGTAGCCACGGGTGGGGTCATTGACAAAAACATGCGTTATAGCGCCTACCAGCCGTTCATCCTGGATAATAGGACTGCCGCTCATTCCCTGTACTATACCGCCGGTTTGCTCTAAAAGTTTTTGATCGGTAATTTTTATTACCAGCGCTTTTCCGTCCTGCCTGACCAGCTTATTTATTTTTATTATTTCAATTTCAAATTTTTCGATCTTATCATCCTGCAAAACTGTTAAAATTTCTGCCCTGCCTTCATGGATCTGCTCAGCCATGGCCACAGGAATCGCTTCTCTGAATGAAGTGTTATCAACTGGTTTTTTTAAGGAGCCGAATATGCCCAGCTTTGTATTTTTTCTGATAGTTCCGCTTACTTTTTTATCACCTGGAAACATACCTATTTTTTCACCTGGCTGACCCCTCTTGCCCCTGTGAATACCCTGTACATTGGCATCCACTATCTCACCGTCAAATAGTTCAACAGGCTGGGTTGAGCCCAGGTCTGTAATGAGGTGGCCAAGTGCCCCGTAAACCATGCTTTCAGGTTCATAAAACGTCAGCGTCCCAATACCGGCGGTGCCATCCCTGATCAACAGGCCAAGTCTGTATTGCTGTGTTTCACTGCAGAGAGAAGGCTTGACTTCTTTAGTGAACAATTCTCCTTCCCGCTTGACTTCAATTAAAAGAGGCTGTCCGGCAGCACCGGCTTTAGCCACCATATCACGTACGTGAGTGTCGCTTTGTACTGTTTCATTATTTATTTTTAAAATAATGTCGCCTTCTATAATCCCTGCTTCTTCAGCCGGTTTTACCTCCCGGCCGGATTCTTCCAGCACTGCTGAATGCCCTACTACGATAACTCCCTGGGAGTGAAGCAAAACCCCGATAGACTGTCCTCCGGGGATAACTTTTACCTGTGGCAGTACGCTTACCAGCACATCTCTAACATGTACCACCCCGAACAGGCTTAATCTCACCTGGAGTTCTCCGGGCTGCGAAGCTACGGGGCCGGAAACTGGGTCAAAATAATCTGAACCACCGAATACCTGCGCTTTTAATGTTTTTTGTAACGGAGCGGGGAAGTTTATTTTAAGCGGTTCTCCTACAGCGACAGATTGTCTGTCCGGCACAAGCATAATATTCTGTACCTGGTAGCTTAAAAGACCGGACAAAAAAAATAATATACTCCAAAGAAAACCTTTATACTTTCCCCTCAAACATCACTCCTCCAATTTTTTTGTCACCCACCTCCATAAACTATGAAAAAATGAGATAATCAAAAATATTTCAAAATAATCAGTGCAAAATTAATATAACCTTACTATATTGCTTTTATTACGCCTAAATGTGCCTC
>CAZIYV010000127.1:0-9868 GCA_964543575.1 uncultured Pelotomaculum sp. | reverse complement strand
GTTCCGGGAGCGTTTTGGCTCTCTGGTGGCGGTGCTGCACAGTGCCCTGGCCGCCGGAGAAAGATACCGGGAGTGGCGCCGGATCAAGGAAGGACAGGCCCCCGTAGTCCTGGGAACACGCTCCGCAGTGTTTGCGCCCGTACCCGGACCAGGACTTTTTATCATCGACGAAGAACACGAGCCAACCTATAAACAGGATGACCATATTCGCTATCATGCCCGCGAGGTAGCCCTGAAAAGAGCCCAACTGGCAGGAGCGGTGGTAGTGCTTGGCAGCGCCACTCCTTCTCTGGAGTCGTGGCTGCGGGCCGGCAAGGGAGGACCGTATCGCCTTTTAAAACTTCCACATAGAATAGACGAAAGGCCTCTTCCCAAAGTCCAAGTGATCGATCTCAGGCAGGAACTGAAGGAGGGGAACCGGGGTATTTTCAGCCGCTCCCTGGCCTCAGCGGTTATTGACAGGCTGGCAAGAGGGGAGCAAACACTTCTCTTTTTGAACAGGCGCGGTTACACGACCTTTGTGGTGTGCCGGGAGTGCGGCCTGGTCATGAAATGCGCCAGGTGCGACATCTCTCTTTCTTATCACCTCGACGGCCTGCTGCGGTGCCACTACTGCAACTACACCACAGATTTGCCCGGGCTCTGCCCCCGCTGCGACAGCCGCTATATCCGCCATTTTGGCGCCGGCACGCAAAAAGTGGAAGAAGTGGCGCAAAGAACTTTCCCTGGGGCACGGATTGTGCGCATGGACAGCGACTCCACTTCACGCAAGGGCTCGCATGAAAGAATATTCAGCGCCTTCCGCCAGGGGGAGGCAGATATTTTAATCGGCACCCAGATGATCGCCAAAGGCCTGGACCTGCCCGGGATAACCCTGGTTGGCGTGATTAACGCCGACACTACCCTGCACATGCCTGATTTCAGGGCGGCGGAGCGTACTTTCCAACTGCTGACCCAGGTGGCTGGCAGGACAGGGCGCGGGGATTTGCCCGGTGAGGTGATGGTTCAGACTTACTGCCCGGACCATTACAGTATAACCACCGCGGCGGTTCATGACTGCGAGGGGTTTTACCGCCATGAAATGCCGGTAAGACGTGCGCTGGGTTACCCTCCATACAGCCATTTGGCCAGGCTTCTTTTTACACATGATGATGAAGAAGAGCTAAAAAAAGGGGCCATCCTGGCTAAAGAAATTCTTGACAAAACGCTTGCGGGGCACGATGATCTTATTGATGTCCTGGGACCGGCGCCCGCGCCGCTGAGCAGGATCAAAGGACGGTACCGCTGGCAGCTGGTTTTGAAGGGACCGCGGCGCGGCATATTAAGGGATGTCATTAAGGAAAGCCTGGACGTGCTGCAAAAGCTGCGTCCAGCTTTTAAGCCGGCCATTAACGTTGATATTAACCCGCAGGGGATTCTTTAAGGAAAGGGGACACCCCTTCCGGGTTAGCATAACAGAGAAAAATGGGCTGAGGGATATCATTGGCCCAGTGTAACCGTTTGATAACCTAGTGAAGGAATGTCCCCAATAAAGGAGGGTAATTTTTGGCGGTTTATAAAATTGTCGAGATAGGAGACGAAATCCTTAAGGAAAAGGCAAAGGCCGTACCGAAAATAACGCCGAATATTATTAAGCTGTTAAACAACATGGCTCAAACGTTATATAGCGCTAAAGGTGTGGGCCTGGCCGCCCCGCAGGTGGGCGTTTCCAAAAGGGTAGTCGTGGTGGATGCCGGGAACGGCCTGATCGAGTTGATCAATCCTGAGTTTCTAAGTTTCTCCGGAAAAGAAACCGAAACCGAAGCATGCCTCAGCATACCCGGTCTTATGGGGGACGTCACCCGGGCTGCCTCGGTTAGAGTAAAATTTCTTGACCGCTACGGCCAGGAGCAGGTGGTAAAGGCGAGAGGCCTGCTGGCCAGGGCTTTTCAGCATGAAATCGATCACCTGGATGGTATCCTTTTTATCGACCGGGCTGAAAATGTGAGGAAACTGGAACAGAAAGAGGAATAGGAGTAAACATGCGGGCAATATTTATGGGCACGCCGGATTTTGCAGTGCCTTCATTCAAAGCTATGGTAGAGGCGGGACATGAAGTTGCCGCTGTTGTAACTCAGCCTGACCGCCCCAGAGGCAGGGGCGGGAAGGAAGCGCCTCCCCCAGTCAAGGAAGCGGCGCGCTCTTTAAAAATACCGGTTTTTCAGCCTTCACGCATTAAGGATCCTGATTTTATCACTTTGCTGCAGGGGTTGTGCCCTGATGTGATTGTGGTGGTTGCTTTCGGTCGCATCCTGCCGGCTGAAATCCTGTCTATCCCCAGGTGCGGTTGTATCAATGTCCACGCCTCCTTGCTGCCAAAGTACCGGGGCGCGGCTCCCATTCACCGGGCGGTGATCAACGGGGAAAAGGAAACGGGGATCACCACCATGTACATGGATGAGGGGATGGATACCGGTGACATGATTTTGCGGGAAAAAGTTCCCATTGGCGACTCCGATACGGTGAGTATGGTCCATGACCGGTTGGCTCTGCTGGGAGCGCAGCTGCTGGTTAAAACGCTTGGTTTGATTGCATCAGGACAGGCTCCCAGGCTGCCGCAAACAGGCAGTCCCACCTACGCGCCCATGCTTAAAGCCGGTGACGAGATGATTTTATGGGACAGGCCGGCGCCGGAGATTTGTAACCAGATCAGAGGAATGAATTCCTGGCCAGGAGCGCGTACCACTTTCTCGGGCAGGGTGCTTAAAATATGGAGTGCGGCGGCGCTGGAAGATGACGGTACCGCAGGCAGACCAGGTCAGGTGCTGGCCAGCGGCGGCGACGGTATTGTTGTCAAAACCGGAGGCGGCCGGCTCAGCATTGCCGAGCTTCAGCTGCAGGGTGCTAAAAGGCTCAGCTCAGCGGATTTCTTAAGAGGCACCCCTGTCGCCGCAGGCACAATTTTGGGTGAGTCCATACCCCAGTGATTGGACGTGGGACGTGAGATCCAGGTATTCCTCTTGGGTCTTTGAGACAAGGGGACGGTTCTCTTGTCTCAGAATAAGTCGTAAGGCGTACGGCGTAGGTATGAATGAAATTCTCTTGGGTAAAAGACCAATTAGGAATGCAGGATATACCTACAGCCTACAGCCGACTTACGGCTTAGACGGCCAACGATCCTCAACCTACTACTTAAATCGCAGTTATGCATGAAAGTCACGTGGGTCAGAGACCCTCAAGGAATGCAGGATATACCTACGTCTGACGTCTGACGACCGACGACTGAATTTACCGACGTCTGACGTCCGACGTCCAAATACGCGAGGAGATACTTAGTGATTGTCAGAAAATTTTTACCTGTGCGCAAGAGGCTGTTTATCGGGCTTTTAGGCATCAGTGTCCTGTTCGCTGGACTTCTGCTTACGGGAATATGGTATTTGGCACTGAATCCTGAAAGAACAATTTATGACCAGATCCTTCTGGTCGCCCTGGCCGGGTTGCTGGTCGGCGGTATGGTGGTAGCGGCGTTCGGCATAGGCGGTATTGTTCTGACCATAATCTATGCAAAGGATATTACAGCTCTGCACGGGCCGATGCGGGTGGCGGTAAACCTTTTCTTCCCCCTCGCCCTAATTTTAGGCAGGATCTTTCACATAGATATTGATAAGATTAAGAGCTCTTTTGTTGAAGTAAACAATGACCTTGTTAAATCCCGTGAACTGAAGTTAGCACCGGCTCAGATTCTCCTGCTGGCACCGCACTGCCTGCAAAACAGCGACTGTCCTTATAAAATTACCATTAACATAGATAACTGTCACCGCTGTGGGCGTTGCCCGGTTAACGATCTGCTGAACCTGAGGGATGCTTACGGTATTAAGGTAGGTATGGCTACAGGAGGAACCCTGGCCCGAAAATTTGTTCAAGAGTACCGCCCCCGCGCCATTGTCGCCATTGCCTGTGAGCGCGACCTTACCAGCGGCATCCAGGACTCGAACCCGATCCCGGTCCTGGGGGTCACCAATGAGCGCCCCTTTGGGCCCTGCTTTAACACCCAGATAAAAATACCCAAAGTGGAAGAGGCGGTTCGTTACTTTTTGATTGAGAAAAGCAGGGTGGCTGAGCCCGACCAAAGAGTGCCTGATTTCAGACTGCAATAAATAAAACAAATGGACAGGATTAACTGGATTAATAAATACGATTAACAGGATTTAAATTAAATTATTAAATTTAAAATAAATTCCACTGGTAAGTATTAAGAAGAGATTTAACCAGTAGCAATCATTTTTAAATAATCCTGTAAATCCTGGTTTTAAACACGGGCTAAGTGTGGATAATAAATGTAGTGTTTTGGAAAGGGTGGGCTTATTGCCTGAGTTGTCCGCGAGGGAAATGGCGCTGGAAGTCCTTAAGGCAGTTGAAGAGGAAGGCTCTTACGCCAACCTGGCCTTGAATTACATTCTGGAAAAAAACCGGCCCGGTAAACTTGACCGGGCTTTTGCCACTGAATTAGCATATGGAGTCCTGCGTTCCCTGAACACCCTGGACTGGGTCCTGGGTCAGTTTATCAAACAGCCTTTAAGTTCTCAGACTCCAGCCGTAAGGAACATACTCAGGCTTGGCGTCTACCAGTTGATGTTTATGGACAGGGTTCCTCCGTCCGCCGCCTGTAACGAAGGTGCTGAAATGGCGCGCAGGTACGGGCATGCGGGGGCGGTTAAGTTTGTAAACGGGGTTTTGCGTAATGTTTCCCGCCGTAAGGATGGGATCATATTTCCACCGCTTGCTGACAACCCGGTCAAACACATATCTTTGAAGTATTCACACCCGGTCTGGATGGTTGAGCGCTGGCTGGCGGAATTGGGCCTGGAAGAAACCATTTCTTTATGCCGGGCCAACAATGTGCCGGCCCCCAATACGGTGCGCGCCAATACTCTGAGGATCAGCAGGCGGGAGCTGGCGGAAAGCCTGAGGGAGGAAGGATTGAAGGTAACAGAGATCGCTTTCGCGCCCGAGGGTTTAAAAATCGAAGGTTTTTTCTCGTTAGGTTCCCTTACCGCTTTTAAGGAAGGTTTGTTCCAGGTGCAGGACGAAAGCTCCATGCTGGCCGGCCTGGCCCTGGCGCCCGCGCCAGGGTCGACCGTGCTCGACTCCTGTGGTGCCCCCGGCGGCAAAACCACTCACCTGGCCCAGTTAATGGAAAACCGGGGCGAGATCATAGCGGTGGATATTCACCCGCACAAGCTGGCCCTGATCAAAGAAAACAGCAGCCGTCTGGGAATTGCCATAATCAAGGAATTAGCCGGTGATGCCAGGAAGCTGCCGGAAAGCTTCAATAACTGGGCTGATTTTGTTCTGGTTGACGCGCCCTGCTCCGGGCTCGGAGTCCTGCGACGCCGTCCGGACGCGCGCTGGCGTAAAGAGCCCGGCCAAATCACGGAACTGGTTGGTTTGCAGGCAGAAATTCTGGACGGCGCCGCCAGATGTGTGAAACCAGGCGGAGTGATGGTCTACAGCACCTGTACCATTACCCGTGAGGAAAACCTGGGACAGGTTGAAAGTTTTCTGTCCAAACATCCGGACTTTAAAATGGAGGACCTGACTGCACTGCTGCCGCGCAAACTGGATTATGACGGCAGCCTGGGACGGGGCTATGTGCAGATACTGCCCGGCTGGAATGAAATGGATGGGTTTTTTATCGCCAGGATGAGAAAAAAAGGGATCGTAAAAGATAATGGAGAATAAAGAAGAGCTAAAGGTAAGTCTAAAAGACCTTAATCTGCCCCAGCTTGAAAGCTTTGTCACAGGTCTGGGAGCCGAGAAATACCGTGCCAGGCAAGTGGCGGAATGGATATTTGGTAAAGGCGCCGCTTCTTTCCGGGAGATGACCAACCTAGCTGGTGATTTCAGGAATATGCTGGAGTCCAGCGCCCGGTTAGGCCGGCTGGAAATCGCCGCAAAGGTGGAATCCAAGCGGGGAAACACAGTAAAGTATCTTTTTGCGCTTAACGACGGGCAGGCGGTGGAAAGTGTTTTAATGAAGCATGACTACGGCCAATCCGCCTGTGTGTCAACCCAGGTGGGCTGCCGTTACGCCTGCAGCCTTTGCGCTTCGGGACTGGGTGGTTTCATACGCGATCTGAGCGCCGGGGAGATCTACGACCAGGTTCTCGCTATGCAGCAGGACAGCGGGACCAGGGTCAGCCATGTTGTGCTGATGGGTTCCGGCGAGCCGCTTGAGAATTACGGCGCGGTAATGACCTTTATTAGAAATATTACAGCGCCATATGGTTTAAATATAGGGGTCCGCCATATAACAATTTCAACCTGCGGACTTGTTCCAGCGATCAGGAAACTGGCTGGAGAGGGACTTCAGCTTACACTTGCTGTTTCGCTGCACGCGCCTAACGATAATGACCGGGATTTGCTGATGCCCATTAATAAAAAGTATCCGTTAAAAGAACTGATCCCGGCCTGCCGTGATTACGCCCGCGCGACCGGCAGGCGTGTTACATTTGAGTATGCGCTGATAGCGGGAGTAAATGACAGCAGGAGTCATGCGCTGGAACTGGTGCGGCTTTTATCCAGCGCGCTGTGCCATGTGAACCTGATTCCGGTCAACCCGGTTCCGGAAAGAGGTGTAGAGCCTCCTTCCAGGCAGCAGGTGGAATTATTCAAAACGCTTGTCGAGCAGGGCGGCCTTGCTGTCACTGTCAGAAAAGAATTTGGCGCTGATATCGGCGCCGCCTGTGGTCAGTTAAGACGCAGGGTATTGGGACGTGAGACGTGAGAATTGGGACGTGGGACGTGAGAAGATGTAGGTGCGAATTTATTCGCACAAAATGTTCACTGGTACGATGGTTGACATATAAGAGGACAAAAATGTTCGGATGAATCCGAACCTACAAAAACCTTACGTACAAAACTTGTAGGTTCGAATTTATTCGAACAACTTGACCCGAGAGGAATATATAGAATGAGACAGGAGAACCGTCCCCTTGTCTCACCCTTGTCTCATTCATGGACTCGATGAATTAAAAGTAAGATATGACGTGTGACGTAAAAAGAGGGTTTTAAGGACTTGGTAGGAATGCAGGATATTCTCACGTCCCACGTCCCAATACTCACGTCTCAAATCGGGGGTGATAGGAATGCGTATGTTTTCTGGATTGGAAGGAAGCCTTGAGAAATATATTGAAGGTTTTTTTAAAGACAGTTTCGGCGGGCGCATTCAGCCTGCGGAAATAGCCAAGAAGCTTGCCAGGGAGATGAGAGACTGCAAGCGGGTGAGCATAAGCAATATTTATGTGCCAAACGAGTATGAGGTGCGCCTCCACCCTTCGGACTATGAAAACATTGCCACTTTCTCCTCCTTGCTTTCTGAGGAGCTTCAGGAATATGTGCGGCGGAAAGCAAATGAAAAGAAATATACACTGACAGGTTCCCCGGCGGTCAAGTTTGCCATGGATGAAAACGTGACTCCCGGAAATATGAGTTTGGAGTCGGGGTTCAGCGAGTCGCCGCCGGAAGAGAGGAAAACAGTTGCACCGGAAGCAGCTATTGAACATACACAGCGCTTCACACCTGTTAAAGAAGGAGCGCGGCCGGAGACGGCCTCCCTGTTATTCGCCAAACTTCAGGTAAACTCCGGACCTGACCGGGGAAAAATATTTAATCTGAGCGGTGTTTCAATGGTGATAGGACGCCGTAATGACTGCGACATAGTGCTGACAGATGACAGCGTTTCACGCCATCACGCCCGCCTGGAACTGCACCGGGGCAGCTATACAATCTTCGATCTGGGCAGTACCAATGGCGTCAAAGTCAACGGTGTTAAAATAGCGTCTAAAGTGCTTGAAGCTGAAGACGTAGTAAGCATAGGCGCTACAATATGCGCTTTTAAGGTGGAATAAGGTTGTTCGCAATTTTTTTAGCACTGCTGCGGTACATCTTTTTAGCATTTTTACTTATTTTTATTTTTGGGCTGGTTAGATGGATGATTAATGACCTTAGAAATGAGCCTCATCCCGCCGGTCTGCTGCCGGAGCAGCCACAGGAAAAGAAGAAACACGGTGGCAGGATTTTCGTCGCTGACAGCCCGTTGCCGGAGCTAAGGCCGGGAGATTCTTTCAGTATAGGGCGGGAAATGGTTATTGGCCGGAGCGGCAGCAGCGATGTTATCATTAATGACTCATTTGCTTCAACCAGACATGCCCGGTTATACATAAAAGACGGGCATTACTGGCTGGAGGATCTGGGCAGTACCAATGGCTCTTTTTTAAACGGGGTGCAGCTGAAAAAACCGGTTGTACTTGCGGATGGAGATGGACTAAAGGTAGGCAGCGTCACTTTTCGATTTGTGAGGTGGGGGCATGAAGTGGTCTTACAGAACTGATACGGGATTAGTCAGAGCTTTAAATGAAGACAGCCTGTGCCTTTCGCCTGAAAAAGGTTTTTTTGCGGTAGCAGATGGAATGGGCGGACACAGGGCGGGAGAAGTTGCCAGCAGTATGGCGCTGCAGGTCTTACAGCGCGAATTGGACCAGCGGCTCAACCGCGGTGAGAAGCCGGAGGAAGCCCTTGTTGATTCAATAAAGGCAGCCAATACTTCCATATATGAGAAGTCTGCTCAGAATCCTGAGTGGGCAGGTATGGGAACTACTATAACAGCGTGTCTGAAGCTTGAGCAGGAGATTATAATCGGCCAGGTGGGAGACAGCAGGGCTTACCTGCTGCAAGGAAAAGGGATCACCAGGCTGACCGTGGACCATTCTCTGGTGCAGGAAATGGTTAAAAGCGGGGGTATCACTGAGGAACAGGCTTTTGTGCACCCGCAGCGAAACGTATTGACCAGGGCGCTTGGGACAGGACCTTTTTTAGAAGTTGACCTGTATCGTATTAAAGTCAACCAGGGTGATCTGCTACTGCTCTGTACTGACGGCCTGACCGGTTACCTGCGTCAGGATGAACTTTTTGATGTTGTAAACAACGCGCCCGATCTGGATACAGCTGTAGACAGGCTGTTAAAGAAAGCCATCCAGTCCGGCGGCGCTGATAATATTACCATCATTTTGGTGGAGTTGTAAGTAAAGATTAAAACAAATGGACAGGATTTACAGGATAAAACCAGGATTTACAGGATTATTTCAGTAATAATTGCTAGCGTTTAACCCTATTTTTTAGGATTATATTTATTGATTGAAAATATTTTAATTTAAATCATGTTAATCTTATTAATCCTGTTAATCCGGTCAAATTGTTTTTGCTTTTTACCTGAAAATAGTTTTTCCCTTCGTATTTATAATTGATGGAGGACTATAAATGATCTCCGGGAGTTACGGACAGCGTCATATTTCGTCCTCAGCGATCTTGAGGCCGACCGGAAGCCGTATAATTGAGCGCAACCTGCTCCTGCTGGCAGCACCGTACACTTTGGTTGGCATGCTGGTGCTCTATCTAGGTGTGTCCCAGGCACGCAGCTACCAGGCGCTGCTGGCGGGACTGGCCACAGTCACCGCCTTTTTCCTGGTGCATCTGTACTGGAAAAGGATCGGATACAAGGGGGACAGTTTTTTGTTACCCATCACAGCTGTCCTGTCTTCTACCGGCCTGGTTTTTCTGTGCAGACTCAATCCAGCCTACGGGATGCGCCAGTTTGTCTGGATTTTAATAGGGTTGGGAGTGCTCCTGCTAACTTCAAGACTGTTGGTTGATTTCCGCTTTTTGAGTGACTATAAATATATATACGCTCTGGCCGGTGTTGTCGCCCTGGTCCTGCCTATATTTTTTGGCAGGGAACAAGGTGGCGCGAAAAGCTGGCTGGACTTCGGCCTGTTTCAGTTCCACCCCTCTGAGTTTGTAAAAATACTGTTGGTGCTTTTTTTGGCAAGTT
>CAZIYV010000126.1:0-9930 GCA_964543575.1 uncultured Pelotomaculum sp. | reverse complement strand
GCTAACGCGCCATGTTCGATTGAAATCGAACCTACAAGACTTCTGGTTTCAGTTTGCCGGATGCATGGCTAAAGGAAAACAGCCAGTGAACGTAAGGGGTGTTTTTATTGAAAATTCTGCTGCACACCTGTTGCGGCCCATGTTCAATCTACCCTGTGGACTTTTTAAGAGAGAAAGGAATGAATGTATGCGGCTATTTTTTCAACCCCAACATTCATCCTTATACCGAGTTTGCGCGGCGACGGGAAACCCTGGAAAAATACGCCGCTGAAATTGATCTGAAAATTATTTTTGATGGGGACTACCGCCTGGAAGAGTTTTTGCAAAGTGTGGCGCACAGGGAATCGCGCCGCTGCCTTATTTGCTACGCCATGCGTCTGGACCAGACTGCCCGTGTGGCCAAAAGGGGTGGCTTCGACCGGTTCAGCACCACTCTTTTAGTCAGCCCTTATCAGAAGCACGAACTGATCAAAGATATTGGCCAGGCCTCTGCTGATAAGTATGGCGTGCCATTTTATTACGAGGACTTCAGGACGGGTTATAAAGCAGCCACCGATCTTTCTAGAAAAATGGGTATGTACCGCCAGCAGTACTGCGGGTGTATATATAGTGAAAAGGAACGGTACCTGCGGCCCAGTAAAAAGGAGTGAGTTTGTGGACACTATAGGAAAATATTTTTTGCTTATCGGTGGTGTCCTGGTCCTATTGGGAGGAATTATGGTCTTGGGCGGCAAACTGTTCGGACTCGGCCGCCTGCCCGGAGATATTTTTATTCAGAAAGGAAATTTTAGTTTTTACTTTCCGCTGGTTACCTGCATTATTCTGAGTATACTGCTGTCTGTCATTTTGTATCTTATTCGCCGGTAAGCCGCTAAAGCCGCCGGTTTTTTTTATTTTCAGGAGGAAAGACCCGCCCTGCCGGCGAATTTTAAAGGTCGCGGTTATAATTTCCAATGGGGGATATAATGTGAAATTATTAAAAAATACCATCATTACTTTAAGCCTTCTAATGGTTTTTTCCCTGGTTTGCATTATGGACGCCGCGGCGGACAATCCAAAAGGAAGCGTCCGGGTAGCGCTGGATAATAAGGCGGAGACAGCGTCATTTAAAACAGCGGGTAATTATGATCTGGTTGACCAGTCAAGCGGTAAGACGCTTTTAAAACTGGGTCAGGGCGAAACCTGGCAGGTAAAAACGAAAAGCGGCATGATTGAAGTTCGCGGACCAGCCAAAAATTACGGCCCTTTTACCGGACCTGTAATGGTCCGGGAAGCTGCCGCGGGTACCGCTGTTATTCTTAATGGAGAGGGAGAAAGGAACTATAAATCCTTGAACGCCGGACTGAGTGTTATAAATGGGTCAGGCCGGGAGGTTTCCTTGGATTCCTTGGCCAGCCCGTCCGTACGAACAGCTTTGGGGAAAATGTCGCTTTCCGGCAGTGGTGATTTGAACCTGATCTCCTATACCGGCAGCGCCGGCAGCAAGAGGTACCGGGGAAGTATAGAGTTCCGAGTGGAGAGCGGCAGCCTGTCTGTAATTAATGAACTGAACATCGAAGATTACCTGCGCGGTGTTGTGGCTTCGGAAATGCCCG
The DNA here is from genome assembly GCA_964543575.1 of uncultured Pelotomaculum sp. Classification (GTDB taxonomy): domain Bacteria; phylum Bacillota; class Desulfotomaculia; order Desulfotomaculales; family Pelotomaculaceae; genus Pelotomaculum_B. Next base: position 8,335 of record CAZIYV010000126.1, on the reverse strand, counting down.
CTTCGTGGCCTGCCGAGGCGTTAAAAACACAGGCTGTGGCGGCGCGTAATTTCGCGCTGCAGCGCGTAGAGACAACCAGGGGCTCAAGCTACAATGTTACCTGTGACCTGTCTTCCCAGGTATATGGTGGTTACGACGCCGAGTCCCCGGCGACAAATAAGGCTGTTGAGGATACCAGGGGCATGGTTATGCTCAGCGGGGGAAATCTGGTCGCCGCTTTTTTCCACTCCAGCAGCGGCGGGTACACGGAAAATTCCGGAGACGTCTGGGTGGCAAAATTGCCATATTTAAAGTGGAAAGAAGACCCGTTTGATAAAAATGACGCTTATTATAACTGGCAGGTTAACTACACTGCAGACCAGCTCAAGGAGAAACTGGCCGGCGCGGGCTATGAATTCAGCAAAGTAACCGACCTGCAAGAACTTGCCCGCACCTCCTCCGGAGCCAGGGTCAAAAAGATTGCGGTTAAGGGGGAAGGCCCGTCCGGTAAGAATCTTACTGTTGAAATTTACAACGCGGATAATATCAGGATCGCCCTGGGACTGAAGAGCGCGCTTTTTACGTTTACAAAAAAATATGATAAAAATAAAAAATTGACCGGTGTAAGTTTTGTAGGCAGCGGTTGGGGCCACGGACTGGGCATGCCACAGTATGGAGTGAGGGGTATGGCCAGGGCAGGTTATAATTACCAGGATATTTTGAAATACTATTACACCGGGGCGATACTTGCCAAAGATTACGGTCGATGACAGGAACTATTTAAATGATGACACAGTTGAAACTTTCTGATTTTGATTATGCTCTTCCCGAGGAGTTAATAGCCCAGGAGCCGCCGGTACAAAGGGGCGCTTCGCGGTTAATGGTTGTGCGGACAGACAGGGAAGAATTTGAACACCGCCGGTTTGTGGATCTGATTGATTACTTGGAGCCTGGAGATACATTGGTCATAAACGACACCAAAGTAATACCAGCCCGTTTGCTGGGTGTAAAAGAAGCCACGGGGGCCCGCGTGGAGGCGCTGCTGCTAAAGCAGTTGGACAACAGGTGTTGGGAAGCGCTGGTTCGTCCTGGCAAGAAGATCGGGGTAGGGACCAGGCTGGTTTTCAAAGAGGGACTCCTGACCTGTGAGGTTTTGGGCAGCACCAACTACGGCGGCAGGGTACTGCAGTTTGCTTTCAACGGGCGTTTTGAAGAGATTCTGGATCAGGTGGGCCTTATGCCTGTCCCCCCATATATCAGGAAGCCGCTTCTGGAACAGCACCGCTACCAGACCATTTACGCCCGCCTGGCAGGGTCAGCGGCCGCTCCCACGGCTGGTCTGCATTTTTCGGATGAACTGCTCAGCCGGATCAGGGATAAGGGGGTCGATGTTATACCTGTGCTCTTGCATGTGGGGCTGGGCACTTTTCGTCCGGTAAAAGTGGAAGACATCAGCCGGCACCGGATGCATGCGGAGTTTTACGAGGTTTCCCGGGAGGCCTCGGAAATAATAGCTAAAACCAGGGCCCGGGGCAGCAGGTTGATTGCCGTCGGCACCACTACCACCCGCTGCCTGGAAAGCGCCGCCGCGGCTGACGGGAGGGTTTGCCCGGGATCCGGCTGGACTGAAATATTTATTTACCCTGGCTATAAGTTCAAGGTTATTGACGGGATGGTGACCAATTTTCACCTGCCCAGGTCTACCCTGCTGATGATGGTGGCCGCTTTCACCGGGCGGGAAAAAATCCTGGCGGCTTACCGGGAAGCCGTGGAAAAGCGCTACCGTTTTTTTAGTTTCGGGGATGCGATGTTGGTTATTTAGACGGACAAAAACACGAAAGCAGGAATTATTTAGCATAGTGTAGAAGCATTGAAAGCGGTGATAGAAAATGAAGGAAACTAACAAAGTTGAAATGCGTAAATGGCCCTGGACGATCTGGGTAATAGTTGTGCTGGGTTTTGTTGTATTCGCTCTTCCCATTTCTGAAACCATAAAAGGTGCCTTGGCCGTAATCCTTTATCTGACATTCCTTTTTATATATTTCAAATATGTACGCAAAAAGAAGCCTTCATAAAGGACTTTTTGAATTAAAAAAGATTAAAAACGTTATAATGGTAATAGCTGTAATATAATTGGAGGAGAGTTAATGTCGGTCAGCTTTACTCTTGTCCAGGAAGATTCAGCTTGCTTAGCCCGACTGGGTCTTTTGCACACGCCTCATGGGACGGTGGAGACCCCTATTTTTATGCCTGTGGGCACTCAGGCCACGGTAAAGACCATGACTCCCGAAGAAGTACGGGATGTGGGCGGCAGGCTTGTTTTAAGCAACACCTATCACTTGTACCTGCGGCCAGGCCACGAGCTGATCCGGGAGGCAGGGGGCCTGCACCGGTTTATGAACTGGTCCGGGCCTATACTAACCGACAGCGGCGGCTTTCAGGTTTTTAGCCTGGGCCCCCTGCGCCGGGTTACGGAGGAAGGGGTCACCTTCCGGTCTCATATTGATGGCTCAGAACACTTTTTCAGTCCGGAAAAGGCCATGGAGGTGCAGATGGCACTGGGTTCCGATATCGTCATGGCTTTTGACGAGTGCGCGCCGTATCCCTGCAGCCGGGAATACGCCCTGGAAGCACTGGAGAGGACAAGCCGCTGGGCCAGACGGTGTTCAGCCGCGCACAGCAGGGATGATCAGGGTCTTTTCGGCATCATCCAGGGTGGTACATTCCCTGACTTGCGTGAGATGAGCGCGCGGGATCTGGTAGGCCTCGATTTCCCCGGCTACGCTATCGGTGGGTTAAGTGTTGGGGAACCAAAAGATCTAATGTATGAAATGCTCGATCATACTGTTCAATTCTTACCCGTTGAAAAACCCCGCTATCTTATGGGTGTAGGCTCTCCCGACTGTTTGCTGGAGGGTGTGGTGAGGGGTATCGATATGTTCGACTGTGTCCTGCCCACACGGATTGCCCGCAATGGCTCAGTTTTTACCCGGCGGGGCAAGCTGGTGGTGCGCAATGCCCAGTATGCGCGTGATTTTTCGCCGCTCGATCCCGAATGTGACTGCTATACCTGCCGCCATTACAGCCGCGCCTATATCAGGCATTTAATCAAGGCCGGAGAGGTGCTGGGTATTCGCCTTACCACCATTCACAACCTCCGCTTTGTGTTAAATCTGATGGAAGAAATCAAGGAGGCGCTGCGCAAAGGTGAGCTCATGGAATTCAGAGACAAATTTCTAAGAACATACCAGGAAAGCTGATGCGATAAAGTTCCCCTCAAAAAAAAGGAATTTATGTCGCAAAGGAAGAACTAAATAAATTCAGAAAGGAGGTCTGATAGTGGTAAATAACTCCCAAATGTTATCCGTGCTGTATATTGTAGGGCTGTTTGCCATACTATACTTCCTGATGATCCGGCCCCAGCAGCAGCGCCAGAAGAAACATCAGGAGATGGTCAGAAACATCAAACCGGATGAAAGGGTTGTCACTATAGGCGGGATTTACGGCACCATTGTAAAAATAAAAGATAATTCCGTTATTATAAAGGTAGCCGATAATGTCCGGATCGAGTTCCTTAAAACGGCCATCTCCCAGGTAATAAGCAAGGAAGAAGAACCAGAGAAGGACAGTTAACAAAAAAGGAGTAGACCTTTTAGTCTACTCTTTTTCCTGGATATAAGGGCGGCTATTAATATGGGATATGCCTGTACGAGTGTACTATATGGCATAATCAAAGAAATGTGCCCTTTTTCCTTGCTAGGGGGGTAAATATCAGATTATGGTAACCCTGGAGGACATTAAAAAGGACCCGGTGGTCGATGCTTTTATCCGCAAGGGGAATAAATATCTGGGTGTTATGGGGTTTACAGAGCACAGCTACCGCCACGTCAGCCTGGTTTCCAGCATTGCGAAAAATGTCCTTGACCGCTTGGGGTATTCCGAGAGGCAGGCCGAACTTGCTGCCATAGCGGGGTATATGCATGACATAGGCAACGTTGTCAGCCGTAATGAGCATGGTATTTCGGGGGCGGTGATGGCTTACCCGATCCTGATGCAGATGGGGATGCATCCTGATGAAATTGCCACTGTTATTTCCGCTATCGCCAACCACGAGGAGCAGTACGGGCATGCTGTAAACAGTGTGGCCGCGGCTTTGATTGTGGCTGATAAATCCGATGTGCACCGTTCCAGGGTGCGCAACCCGGATTTTGCCACCTTCGACATTCACGACCGGGTGAACTATGCTGTTGAGCATTCCTTCCTCTGGGTTGCAGACGACAAGCGGACCATTACAATGGAACTGACCATTGATATTGACATCTGCCCGGTAATGGAGTATTTTGAAATATTTTTAAGCCGCATGATCATGTGCAGGAGGGCTTCAACTTTTTTAAAATGCAAATTTGAATTGGTGATCAACGGGGCAAAATTGTTGTAGTTTTTTATGTTTTTAGATTAATAGGGGGTTTAGATCTATAATGAAGCTGGATAAAGTGTTAAAACTCGCAGGGATTATTTTGGTTGTGGCAGTTATTACCGTCCTGGCCATCTTCCCTGTATTTCCTAACGTCAAGTGGCTTCCTTTCACAAATTTAATCAGGCAGGGACTCGATTTAAAAGGCGGCGTCTACGTTGTACTGGAAGCGGTTGACACGCCTGATATCCCTGTGACAGATGATAGTGTGAAACAGGCCATGGCCATCATTGAAAACAGGGTCAACGCTTTCGGCGTGGCCGAGCCGATTATTCAATTGCAGGGTTCGCGCAGGATCATTGTTGAGCTGGCCGGAGTAAGCGACCCGGATGAGGCGGTGCGCAACCTGATTAAAACTGCTTACCTGGAATTTCAAACAGAGGACGGGAAGACTGTACTAACCGGCCGTCAGTTGAAAACCGCCCAGGAGGGGAAAGGTCCAGGCGGGCAGGCGGAGGTTAACCTGGAATTTGAGCCGGATGGCGCCAGAATATTCGCCGAGGTCACCGCGGCCAATGTAGGCAAGCCGATTAGAATTTTGCTGGACGGTAAAGTAATTCAGGCTCCCAACGTGCGGGAGGCCATCCCCAACGGCAAAGCGCAAATTTCGCCTTATGAATCCCTCGAAGCAGCCCATAACGTGGCCATCCTGCTCCGTTCCGGCGCGCTGCCGGTGAAACTGGAAGTAATGGAAAAAAGGTCGGTGGGTCCGACCCTGGGCGCGGATTCCCTGAACAAATCAATCACTGCAGGCGTTGCCGGGTGTATCGCTATCTTGATCTTTATGATTGGATATTACCGGGTACCAGGCCTGGTGGCCAACCTGGCGCTGGTAATTTATACCTTGCTTGTTTTGCTGGTTTTCGCGGCCATGCACGTAACCATGACGCTGCCCGGTGTAGCTGGTTTCCTCTTATCCATGGGCATGGCTGTCGACACAAATATTATTATTTTTGAGCGCCTGAAGGAGGAACTATGGGCGGGCAAAACTCTTCGGTCAGCCATAGACGCGGGCTTTAAGCGGGCCTTTGTGGCTGTTCTGGACTCGCACATCACCACTTTAATCGCAGGTATCATACTCTACTATTTTGGCACAGGGCCAATTAAGGGCTTCGGCATAACCCTTTCTATCGGTGTTCTGGCCAGCTTATTCACAGCTGTGGCCATGACCAGGTGGATCCTGCACTTAGTGGCGGGCAGCAACATGGTACACAACCTCAAGCTTTTCGGGAAATAGGGGGGAGAACAATGAGTTTAAGAGAAAAAATGCCTTTTCACTTTGTCAAACTGCGTAAGATCTGGTATACCATATCAGTGCTGATTATCCTCCCGGGGATTGTATCACTGTTCCTGCAGGGTTTAAACCTGGGTATTGATTTTTCCGGCGGCAGCCTGCTGGATCTGAGATTTAACCAGTCGACCACGTTAGAGCAGGTAAGAGGAGTGCTGAATGAATTCGGCCTGGAAGGGGCGACTATCCAGCGCAGCGGTGAAAATGATTACCTGATCAGGACTAGGGAACTGACTGAAGAAGAAAGCGCAGAAGTGGTTCAGGAACTGGGTGATAAAATGGGCGGAGTCACCGTGCAGCGAAGCGAAAGGGTCGGGCCGGTAATCGGCAAGGAACTGATTTATAAGGCTTTTCAGGCGCTGGCTATAGCGTCTGTGCTGATTGTCATATATGTCGCCTGGCGCTTCGAATTCAAGCAGGGCATCGCGGCTATCATTGCCGTACTGCACGACGTCCTGGTCGTGCTGGGGGTGTTCTCCATCTTCCAGATTGAAGTGGACAGTGCTTTTGTGGCCGCTGTCCTGACCATCGTAGGTTATTCAATTATGGACACCATCGTTATTTTTGACCGGATCAGGGAGAACAGCTTCAATAAAAAGAAAGGCGAAGCCCTTGAGGATCTTGTCAATAAGAGCTTGTGGCAGACGATGGCACGTTCAATTAACACGGTTCTGGCGGTGCTGTTCGTACTTGTGGCGCTTCTCTTGATGGGAGGAATGACCATGCGCGGCCTGGTCCTGGCCCTTTTGGTAGGGGTTATCAGCGGAGCATATTCCTCCATCTGCAATGCCAGCCAGATCTGGTATGATATAAAAAGGATGGAGACCAAAGGCCGGCCCAATACCGCCAAAGCCTGATTATAAAAAAGAGACGTAAATTCAATCGAACAATAATAGGTGTGTGGCAGCTACAGCCACCACCTTTTTTGTTTTTTTTTAAATCTTTCGGGGAAAATACTGTTGTCTGATAAATGCATATTAGCCTTACGACTTGTTTCAATGAGACAGGAGAACCGTCCCCTTGTCTCCCCTTGTCTCAAACCCTTGTCTTTAAAAAGGCTCAAGAGGGATGCTTGAATCTCACGTCTCATGTCCCACTACTCACATCTCAACGGGAGGTCAGCATGGAAGGCGACACCCAAAGCCAGCTTCTAAAAAATTTACAGGAAAAGATTACCGATTTGGCCGTTAAAATGGAAAAGATGAAGCTGGCAGAGTACGTCCAACTTCTTAACCAGCCCTGGCGACTGTTGTATATCAACTTTATCGCCGGGATTGGCAGAGGTGTCGGCATAGCTGTTGGCTTTACGATCTTGGGCGCGTTTGTCTTATACATTTTAAAACAACTGGTATTGCTTAACCTGCCGTGGATAGGCGGTTTCATAGCGGAGATAGTCCAGATGGTCCAATTGAAAGTGGGATCTTAATAAACAATTCATGGAGGTATAACCGTGCGAAAAGAACTGCTTTTAGATTTTAAGCGTCGCCTTTTAGGTGAGAGAAGCAGATTGGCCGGGCAAATTAACTTCATAGATGAGCAGGGTTACGGTGGACTGGGAATGCCGCTGGGCGACTCCATCGGTGAGATTTCAACCTATGATAACCACCCTGCGGATATCGGCACGGAGGTTTTTGAGCGCAGCAAGGACTTTGCCCTGCGGGAAAACGCCATGCTCACTGTGGCTGCGATAGATGAAGCTCTGGAAAGAATAAAAGACGGGACTTACGGGACCTGTGATGTTTGCGGCGGTGAGATTGACATAAAAAGGCTGGAAGTCGTTCCTTCCGCCACAAAATGCAGGGTATGCAAGGAAGCTGAAGAAAAGATCCCGCACCAGAATGACCGTCCGGTTGAGGAGGAAGCGCTGGGGATACCTTTCGCCAGAAGTTTCAAAGATGACACAGAAGACATAGGATACGACGGGGAGGACGCCTGGCAGGAAGTGGCGCATTACAGCGAAACCACCGACGAGTGGTCCAGGGGCGGCTCTTACTACGGCTATTCCGACTTTGATATTGAGAGGAAAGGCGAGGTTACTGATGTGGACAACATCGCTTATGAGGTCGGAGATGACGGGATGTTTTATAAGAGTTTCCAGGGAGCAGACGATGAAGCCGCTCCGGCGGAGCACAATCAAAAGAAAAAAGATATTGAAAACAGGGACTAACTATAAATAGATTGTGTCAGCAAAGTCAAACCTGGCCGGTGATGTGCATTAAAACAAATAAAATGGAAGAAGGTATGTGTTAGGGTAAATTGTCGAATCAAGTTGATATTTGGAGGAATATTATTCCAGTATATTAGCAGGAAATAGCATATTAAAACAGAAAAAGACATGGGTGTGCAAAATAGGTGCTAATTCTAAATAATAGTCAATTATTTCGAAAGGGGACCCCAACATGTCTTTTTCTAGAACCAAAAAAAGGTTGAGATTTTTCCTTACTTTCTTGCTGATCATGTCATTTACAAACGGTTCAGGAGATACTGTAGGATCTTCTGTTTACGAAGATGATAAAGATACTTCAGTTTATGAAGAAAAAAGAATCCGTGGTTTCTGTTTATGGAGACCCTTTACATAGATGAATTATCCT
>CAZIYV010000125.1:3555-10135 GCA_964543575.1 uncultured Pelotomaculum sp. | reverse complement strand
GGCGGAGGGGCAGAAGTTGAAAATCTTGGTACGGATGGGGTATCAACTGAGTAGTAGTGCGGCTGAATTGACTCCCCTGCAGAGGGAGTTTTTGTTATTGTGCGGAGAGGAAGGGGGCTCGTAAGGGGGTTCCCTTTCTATTCCTCGCGTTCGCCTTCTTCGGGCTCTTCTTCAACCTCTTCTTCGGTATCTTCCGGGGCAAGGAACTTAATGATATTTTTTAAGCTTTTGGTTATTTCTCCGAGGGCAAGCAGTAGAAAACCCGCAAAGACAGAAGAAAAAATAGTCGATATTCCTAAAATCCATTGTTCTTTTCCAAGGCAGATAGCGCCACTAAAAAGACCTATAACGATGATTAAGACTCCTAATACATATAATGGCCCTGTCAATCGGTAACACATCCTTTTTACTCTTGATTATAAACGGGGCGGTGAATTTATGACAATATCAAAAAATACCGCAGAGCTGGTTATTAAGGCGATAGACCAAGCATCAGCGACCCTCCAGAGAATAGGCGTACATGGCAGTCAAAGCATGTCCAATGTTAAGAAGCAAACGGACATGGCCAACAAGAGCCTGGATTACCTTAAAACGGCAGCCGTAGGGGCTGCCGTTGGCTTTGGTGCAAAAGGGGCTTGGGACTGGTTGGTAAAATCAAACGCCCAGATGGAACAGTATCGCTCTACATTAAATATTGTGATGAAGGATACTGAAAAAGCGGCTCAAACGCTTGATTGGGCTACAAAGTTTGCTGCCAAAACACCTTTTGAAATTCCTCAAATCGTTGATGCTACGGTTAAGCTTCAGGCATATGGGATGACAGCCAAAGGTGTCTTAGGTGACATTGGCGATATGGCCGCCGCCATGGGAAAGCCCTTAGAGCAGGCGGTTGAGGCTTTTGCAGATGCCCAAACGGGCGAACTTGAGCGCCTCAAGGAATTTGGTATAACCAAGAATATGCTCATAGCGCAAGCCGCTAAAATGGGCAAGGGAGAAATAGTTAACGCCCAGGGGCAAATAACTGATCTGAAAGGCATGAATGAAACCTTAATAGGAATTATTAAGGAACGCTATGCCGGAGCTATGGAGGCCCAGAGTAAAACCCTTAACGGTATGATAAGCAATCTCAAGGACTGGGGAGGAACAGCTGGAAGAACACTGGGCGAAGGAATGTTTGAGCAGCTGAAGCCAACCCTAGAAAACGCCATGAGTGAACTGAACCGACTCCAGCAGAGCGGGCAATTAGAAAAATGGGGTCAAAGCATTGGCAACGCTATGGAATTTGCCGCCAAGCATTCTGGAGACTTTCTTGCTGTTATGTCGGGGTTTGGAACGCTGATAATTATTACAAAGTCCGTTGAAGGGTTGTCAATTGCCTTGACGGGCCTTCGTACAGCGGAGACACTGGCGGCAATAGCGACCGATGGATTAACAAAAACTCTTATGAGAAACCCATTTGGTCTTGTCGCCGTTGGCATAAGCGCGGTGGTTGGTGGCTTAGTAGCATATAAACTGCACACTAAGGAAGCAACAGGAGCGACAGCCGGTTTAACAAATGAAAAGGCCAATCTTATCGTTCAATACAGGAATGAGAAAGTTATTGTAGATAGCACCACCGCCAGCGACGAGGAAAAAGCCAGAGCACAGGCTGTTTTAAACAGTATATCCAGACAAGTTCCTGGTATTATTTCAGATGTTTGTGCGGCATACGGCCAAGAGGGTATAGAGATTGACAACGTTACAGGCAAGATCACAGCTCAAACCGCTGCGATATTGAACAACCTCGCGGTGAAAAGAGCACAGGCGGAGGCGGACCTGGCGACGGCACAACAGGCCGTAGAGGAAGCTCAAAAATTAGCGAACCCCACGATCGGCATGGAGGTACCGGACCCGTTTTATTCGACGGCCACGACAGGAATGGAAATGCTAGATACTATGTTTGGGCGGACAGGCAACACGGTAGCGGAAGCGACAGGATTCAAGGCCGCAGAAGGAGTCAACGCTGCGAATGAAGCACTGGGCAAAACTCAGGAGGAGGCCGGTAAGGCTGCAACAGCTTATGATCTTTTTGACCAGGCGTGCAAAAAAGCCGAGGAAGCAGCGAGCAAGTTTAAAGCGGCAGGGGTAGGCGGCGGAATTGGCAGTGCAGGAGCTGCAGCCGACAAAGCCAATAAGTCTCTTGTCTCTTTGGGCTCAGCCTTCTCATCCGTCAGCTCAGCCATAGCAACCGGCTCCGGAATCGCTTTCGTCGAGGCGAAAGACGCTCTCCAGGACATAGCTGCCGCAGCTGAAAAGGCTGGGGCCACGGACATATCGGCGGGCATCCAAGAAGCGCTATCACTGCTCCCGAAAGCAGTCAATGACCAGACAGGCAAAGCCGGCAAGCAGCTTCTCTGGCTGCTATACAACATATTCAACGATTCCGCCGACATGGTCCAGGATGCGGGCTACAAGATCGCCAATACTTATGACGCATCAATGGGACGTCTGCTGGAGCGCCTGGAAGAAACCCATAAGAAGGCTGCGGAGGCTGCCCAGAAAGCGGCAGAGGACATGCAAAAGGCCCTTGACCAGGCCGCCCAGGCGTATGCCGACTACAATCAGCGACTTTCAAGCGCCGGCACCAACTACGCCGACAACGTCGCCAGCGTCAACCTAAAACTGAAAGAGGACCTTGCCGACCTCCGCGACGACCTTAAAGACCAGATCGACGATATTATCGCCAAGTACAAAGAGTGGATCGGCCTTTTCGACGAGGCCCCAAAGCGGCAGTATGTTTCGGCTACAAAGTTACTTCGGAACCTGACTGAGCAGAACCGGCAGATGAAACAGTTCTATGACACTCTTGAAACCATTTCCCGGCGCGGCGTTGACAGCGGTCTGATCGACGAGCTGAAAGCGATGGGGCCTAAAGCCCTGCCTCAAATCCTGGCCCTGTCCCGCATGACCGACGCGCAGCTCCAGCAGTATGTCGCACTCTGGCGCGAAAAGGGCTCACTGGCAGGAGATGCGGCCTCTGATGAGATTGAAGAGGCCCGCGAGGAGATGCTTACATCACAGCAAAAAATGAGGGAGGATGCCAGGAAAGAACTGACCCGGCTCAAAGACGAATATGAAAAGCAGATGAAGGAGATCAAGGACGACACCGAGGACACTCTCAAGGACATGGCCAAAGACGCGAAAGAGCAGGGAGAGAAATTCGTGGTCAACCTGCTCAACGGGATCAAGGAGAAGTACCCTGCCCTGGCCGCGTATATCGACAAGATCGCAGGAGAGATGGGAATAGGCGGCGTTAGCACGTCCGGTACGGGTACGGGCACGGGCACAATGACCACAGCGGAAAAATATGAATATATCAAAGCCGAGCTTAAAAAGAAGGGGTCAACCTGGAGTAAGGGCTCAGGGGAAACAATAATGGTAATGACCGGCAAAAACGGGGAGTTTACAAAATTCACTTATGATGAGGCTGTTGAATGGCTTAAAAATGGCGGCAAAACCAGCGGGGGATCGCCCGTCATGCCAAGCAGTGGCGGGACAAGCGGCGGGACAGGCAGTTCAAGTGGTTCTGGAAGCTCTGGCGGAACAAGTAAGAACCCGTCATATATCTTTACCTCTTCAAACTATAAGATGATCGGCGACACAGCGGCTATTCTGGCCAGGAACTTTGAGAACTACGGCTACACCGTGGGCTGGGACGCCAGCACGGGGAAGGTTCTCATAAACGGTAAGGCATTCTCCCCGCTGGATATAGACTCTAACGACCGCGCCTGGGTGGGCCTGCGCTCCGCATTTGAGGCTATGGGCCGCAAGGTCGAATGGGACAGCTCAAGTGGCAACGTAAACGTCTACCATAAGGGCGGCCAGGTCTCAAAGCTCGGGCCGAAGGAAGTCCCTATCATTGCGGAAGAAGGGGAAATCATATTCCCGAATACCCGTGCCGCTGTGAACTTTGAGCGGGCGCTGGAGAAACACGCGGATCGGCTGATCAAGGCCATGGAGCAGCGGTTTAACTTTACGATTGAGAAGCTCTTCGCGCCCGAGAATGTCAATGTCAACAAAGAATCCGACTGGAACAAGGTATCCCGGCAGTTGAAGAATGACCTATTGCTTGCAATTGCGAAGTAGAAGGGAGGTAGGGTATGGCGACACCGATCACGATTACTATAGGCACAGACGGCAGCGTGGCCCCATTTGGAGGCCAGTTAATACGAGACGGGACCGTTATTCCTGCTCTTCCGGAATACGAGGAGTACGCGGAGGAAATACCCGGCTACCCAGGGCGGTACCTGTTCGGCCAGGATCCCAGGATGCGGGAGATCACCCTGGCGGTAAACATACCAAAGGCGGAGGCCCAAAAGGCCTCTTTTTTGCGCCAACTGGCGGCCTGGCTTAACCCTGTAAACGGGGAGATGACCTTGGTAGACCAGCGGGATCTGGACAAGCAGCTTAAGGTTATCTGCGCCAATCCGCCTACATACAAAGATGCCTACGGGATGCTGAAAATGAACATTCCCCTGGTCGGGCGTCCATGCTATGAGAGCCGGGTGCTCAATTCGCTAACGGGAGCGGGGACGGCGTACAACAAGGGCAATACGGCCTGCCCGTGTACGATCACGTTCAGCGGCGCGGCCACAAACCCGAGTGTTACTATCGGAGGCGTCATTGTATCCTATACCGGCACCATCAGCGCTGTGGATAGGGTGGAGATCGACACTCAGCGGCGGACGGCAAAGTACATCACCGCAGGCGGAGCGATCAGCAATGCCCTGGATAAGGTGAACGGCAATTTCCCCTGGCTGGTACCCAACCTGATGACGCCGAACCAGAGTGAGGTTGAGACTGACACAACCGGCCTGATGACATACGGGACTTGCTCACTTGCAAGGGATACAACGGAGCATCACTTGGGGGCAGCGTCTGCTAAGTGCACGGCAACCGCTAACAACGACTTCTCGGTAAGATCTTCGATGTACACTGCCGGGATATTGGTCACGCCAGGCCAGATTTATAGGTTTTCCACATTCACTAAGACGCAGGCTGCATTAGGTAGAAAGATGTACGCTATGCTTATTTGGTATGACAGTAACGGGAATAACATATCTGCCCCTACTTCTGCCGAGATGGACTGCCCTGCTGATTGGGCAGAGATAGCTTTATCAGGCGCTGCCCCATCTAACGCTGTATTTGCGGCGGGGGCAATAAAAATGCTCAGCGGCCTGATAGGTGAAATCCTCTGGTGGGACACTGCATTCTTCACCCAGGGGAGCAATGTAGTAACAACATCATCGACGGTTACAATAACCTGGCGAGATTGGTGGGTATAAGATGATTGTCATTGAAAGCGTAGGTCCAAATCTCCTCACAGCTAACCAAAGCGACGTTGAGAATGACCTGACCGGATTATCCGGCGCGGGATCTGCTTCCCGTATAAAGGATACGACGGTGTATTACACCGGTCACGCATCAGCAAAGGCGACCTGTACCAGTGCCGGCACCATATCCATAAGCACCAACGGAGCACAGTCCCCGGTAACAGCAGGCGCGGAATACAGGGCTGCCGCATACTGTAAGGCCCAGGCTGCAGCAGGGCGCAAGTGGCAGTTCTCAATCTACTGGTTCAACTCGGGCGGCGGGACTATATCGACCACTGACAGCGCTGAAAGTGATCCGACAGCTGAGTTTAGCAAGCTCACAATATCCGGGTTTGCTCCGGCGGGGGCCGTCAGTGCTTGTATAAGAGTGTCTCTGAACAACGCGCAGGTGGGCGAGATCCTCTGGTTCGACTGCGCCAGCCTAAAAAGAGTAACCCGTAAGGCTTACTTGAACCCTGATTCCGACGCGGTAACAGCGTCGATCGACAACCAGATCAACGGGCCATGCACATTATCCTTAGCCCTGCCGCGTACATCGGACAAGTGGCAGTACATCACAGATGCCAACCAGTTAGTTGTTGACGGCAAAAGGCTTACCCTAGTCAAGCCCGGAGAGGACACCGTCGAAAGCGTCCGGGAAGAGGGCAAGATCGAGGACAGGGTGAACGCCCACGAGTCCTGGATACTCCTGCAAAAAATATACCCCTCGGTCGACAGTGCGGGCGGCACTCCGGACTTCGGAATCGTGTCTATCTTGCAGGATGACCCTGGCTGCAGCGGGTTTACAGCCGGTAGTGCTGATTCAGCCCTGGCCTATCTGACCCAGGGGACCGGCTGGAAGGTGATCGAGGGCGGCGTCACGGGCACGCACGACCTGGAGACGGAGAAACTGAGCCTCCTGGGTAACATACAGCAGGTACAGGAACTCTGGGGCGGCATTTTAGTCTGGAATAGCGAGGACCAGACCGTCTGCCTGAAGCCAGAATCCTGGCAGCCATATAAGGGGTTCCAAATCAGATACGCCAAGAACCAAAAGGACATTGCCAGGAGAACCGAGTACGACCTGGTGACCAAGCTGTATCCTTTCGGGAGTAACGGTCTCGACATCAGCGACGTAGAGCCAAGCGGGAACCTTTACCTGACTAACTATACCTACGCTGCCGATACCTACGTGGGGATTTGGGAGACCCAGGACATAGGCGATCGAC
>CAZIYV010000125.1:0-3545 GCA_964543575.1 uncultured Pelotomaculum sp. | reverse complement strand
GCGGTCCAGATGAACTTATGACCAAGGCAACGGAGAAGCTGACGTACCTTTCTAGCCCACGGTACCGGTACCAGGTGGACACCCTGGACCTGCGGACCCTGGCGGGATATGAGCACGAGACGTTTACCCTGGGAGATATGGCAGACATACTGGACGTTGACGCGGACCTTGACTTCCGGGTCCGGATTATTCGGCACAAATACGATGTATTCCAGCCCTGGAACTGCGAGTTTGAGCTGGGCGAACTCTCCCAGACGCTGCAGAAGATGCTGGCAGGGGTGATAGGCAACCAGCCGGAGTTATTACGCGGTCTGAGCAACTTCGACTCCCGGAACGACCGGATCAAGACCACGCCGGCAGACCCGGTTATATCAAATGACGGAACGACGATCGACCATACGATCAACACGGACGGATCTTGCGACATCAGCTTTGAGTGGTCCTTCACCGGTACCGGAGAGGCATACGATATTGACGGCTTTGTGGTTCTGATACATCAGTCATCCAGCAGTTCAGCGTATACCTTCGGGACAGACCCCTCAAGCGAACAGCAAATGGTGCTGACATCAGATCAGCGCGGGTGCATTCTGTACGGGGTACCGGCCAACAGGTACTACACTTTCGGGGTGCAGGCCTACAGAATCGTCGACAAGGACATAGACGCCAGCGGGATCAAGGCGTCAACCCTGGTCAAGTCAAGCTATGCCACTGAGAACCCATATCAGCCGAGCACGAACGTTTCTTTTACAGGAAACATTCACGATACCCTGCACCCGGCTGACATAGCCGTGGGCACCCTGGACGGGTTCGGCGATGCGCAGCTAGGGGACGTCACGATCTCTGCCGACACAACATTTACGGTGGACGACGAAGACGTTTCTATGATTATTAAGCAGTACAAGTCTCTCACAATCAATGCCGGCGTTACGGTAACTGTTGGTAAGCGCTGCAGGGGCCTGTTTATTTACTGCGCCGGGAACTTCACCCTGGGCGCCACCATTAACATGAACGGCAAAGCCGCAAAAGTGCTAAAGGCCAACTCAGTCCAAAAGACCCTGCAGGTACCCGTTGGAGTATGTGCTCTTGAGATACCATCCGGATCGGACGGCGGAGCAGGAGGAGCAGGCGGACGGGGGTATGGTGGCGGCGACGGCGGCTCAGGCGGCAGCAGCACTGCTGGAATGTGGTTCGGCGGTGGCGCGGGAGGAGCAGGCGGCGGCGGTGGCGGCGGTGGCGACACATGGAACGAAGACGGGGGGCCGGGCGGCAATGCCGGGAGCTCTGATATAGAGGCTGCAATAGGCAGTGGGGGAACTGGCGGGGCAACAAGCGCAGCGACTGGCGGCGCTGGCGGCAACCTGTCTGGCGGAGGTGGCGGAGCCGGGAACTTCCACACCAGCGCCTCAGGTGGAGGCGGCGGAGGCGGAGCCGGGTTTAATTACGGCACCGGCGGGGCATCCAGTACAGGCGGCATCGCCGGAAGCAACGGCAGCGCTGCCAGCGCTTACGGAGGGGGCCTTGTTGTTATCGTTGCCAGAGGGGACATTACCATTAATGCTGGCGGATTGATCTCAGCCAATGGCATCGCCGGGGCCAACGGTGGAGCAGGCGGCAGAGGCAACGCTGGCAATGCCAGCGGCGGCGGGGGTGGCGGTGGAAGCGGCGGCGCTGGCGGTGGTGTGGTCGTGCTTGCTTATCGCGGAACCTACACCAACAATGGCAGTGTAACCGTCAATGGAGGCACTAAGGGCAATGGTGGCGCAGGCGGCAGCTATAGCGGATCTGGCGGCCAGGGGAGCGCGGGCAGCAATGGGACGGACGGCACCATAGGTACCATTGTGACAATGCAAGTATAGAGGTGGATTATGCAGAGACTATTTTTTCACAACAAGCACGACGCGGAGAGCCGGGCAGTGTTTGAGACCCTGGACCCGGATGTAAAAGTCTATGACGTATTCGGGCCTGACCGGTACAAGCTGCCCCAGGAGATACGCCTGACGGCTTTGCCTTACATGGTGGACAAGTATTTTGCATTATCACCCGGAGGCCCTTACCTGGTAGATACGCCTTTTGAGTTGGAGATCGTCTGCAGGGATCACCAGGATAAAACGGTCACAGGCGAAGCCGGCCAGATCAGCGTAACGATCGACGGCATGAGCTGTAGTGTAACCCCTGAAAACGGGATCTGCTACGTTGACATTAAGTGCCCGGAGCCCAGGACGGTAGCCCTGAAGATCGAGGGTAGCGGGTACCTGCCATTGGAGGCAGAGGTGGAGGTGGTCGTCGGTGAGGGTTAAATTTACGCTACAAAAGCGCCCGGAAACTACTGAGGAAAAGCTGAAACGGCTGGAAGATGCTCACGAGAAACATGTTAAAGCCTACGCCCAGGAGGTATCTGACTTGAAAGCTAAGCTTGAAAAGGCTACCTCGGATTTGGAGGCGGTAAAATCAAAGGTTAAATAGGGTTTATTTTGTTGCCGGGGGTGAGGTGAGATTGGGGGAAAATGATGTTCAAAGCATCAGAGCAGATCTTGGGGAGGTGAAAACATCTCTTGCCAACCTAACTGAGGCTGTAGCCGATCTAAGGGTTTTGGTGGCTGGCGAGTATGTAAAGAAAGCTGATTTTGACGAGTGCAAAAAATGTTCTGAAGAGCGAATAGTAAGGGTATACGACAAGATCGAAGAAAACAAGAAAGAAGAGGCAAGCAATCGTTGGAAACTGGCCGGACTGGTGTTTACAGTCTCGGCTTTTGTATTTAGTCTTCTGCAGTGGGCTTTCAATTTTTCAAAAAACTTTAAAGGTGGTACCCAATAAATGAAAATTATTATTGACCCTGGTCATGGCGGTTATGATCCGGGTGCTGTCGGCTCAACCGGAGTGCAGGAAAAAGATGTAACTCTACCTGTGGCCAAGAACCTGGCTGAAATACTTCGTAATGCCGGCGCTGAAGTGAAACTTACCAGGGAATTTGATACTGTACCATGGACGGATGACACTGACCTATCGGAAAGGGTCCGAATTTCCAATGAGTATGGTGCGGACGTATTTATCAGCATTCATGCAAACGCTTACAGCAGTCCTTTGGCGAAAGGTTTGGAGGTTTGGACCACAGTAGGACAGACAGCTGCAGATCCTCTGGCTGAGAGTATTGCCAATGCACTGCAAGCCGCATTCCCGAATATGGTATTTCGGGCAGATCTGTCTGATGGTGATCAGGATAAGGAAGCCAATTATTATGTTCTTCGCTGGACCGATGCGCCTGCGGTACTGGTGGAGCTGGGATTCATCACGAACCCAACGGAGGAAGCGCTCTTGGTAAGCAGTGACTACCAGGCAAAAGCAGCCCAAGCAATTGCGGAAGGAGTGGCCGGGCATATGGGATTGAAACTAAAACCTAATGAGGACCCTTTAGCCGACGCCGTAAAAACCCTCCAGTCCACCGGTATTATCAGCAGCCCGGATTACTGGCTGGAAAATGCCAGGCCGGGGAAAACGGTTAAGGGAGAGTACGCTGCGGGACTGATTCAAAACGTAGCCAGAACTA
>CAZIYV010000124.1:0-10185 GCA_964543575.1 uncultured Pelotomaculum sp. | reverse complement strand
GAAAGGGGACACACCTCTATTTGGGGTATTACTTTATGGACGAGGAATGTCCCCGATTGGAGAATGGCCTCAAACGTATTCGGCGCTAACGCGCCATGTTCGATTGAAATCGAACCTACATCGCTGCTTTTCATCATCTGCTGGCGCCGCAACAGCGGCATGTTTGTCTAAGTTATTTTAATATACCCGCTGCTACCTGGTAATTGACTATCTCTTGTGGTATATACCTGCCTCTTGCAAGAAAGACAGTCAGGACATCGGCGCTGTTAAATCCCAGCATGGCAGTGAATTCTGACAGGGGCGCCGTCACATCTCTTTTATCCGGTGACTCTGGGAGTTCCACGCCTTCAGCCAGTTTAAGCATGAGTTGGTACAAGCCGGGGAAAGGTTTGATGTCAAGATTAGGGTTGGCTTCCCTGGTCCGGAAAAACAGACGGATTCCCTCCAAATCCAGGTCTCCGAAATAAAAAAAACGCCCTGTTTGACCTCTTTTGCCCCCCAGCATGCCGGTAATGTATGCCTCCAGGGCGCCGCGTTTGGCAATCTTATTGCCTTCGCCGTAAAGAAGCACATCCACTGGAGTGCCGGCGACTATGTTCTTCCCGGTATCCTGCATTAGTTTTCTGAAGGTAAACCAGGTATCCTTGTTTTCCAGAATGAGTACGGTTATATGCTCCGGGCGGGCATGCACATACTCAAAAAATGGCTCCGGAGTATCAAAATAGTTCAGGAAATCCTCCCCCAGACCATTAAATTTTAAGACTTCCCTGACCAGGGCAAAATGGTCATCAAGCAGCTTTTCCCTGCCCCACACCGAAAATGACCGCTCCTTGCGCGACATGGGCTCTTCAAGTAATCCCGCCGAGTACCACAGATACCGGCTTAAGCCCTCTGCAATCTCCCGGTGCTTTTTATAAAATTCCGGCCTTTTAAGATAACCTGAGATATTTAAGGCGGGATTAAGATGACGGATGGCTTCAAGATATCCCGCGAGATCTTCCTTTGGTTTGATCAAACGATATTTATTGAATAAAGGCGGCAACCTGCCGTTCAATCCCGCAGACTTAACCGGCACAAGAATTCCGTCGTCCACCTGTTTCTCAACCACATGGTGAAAAAGGCTATAATTAGTTTCCTTGATAACCTGCTGTAGCTCTGTTTCAGTTAGAATTGTTTTTCCATAGCCAAGCAACTTCTCAACCAGGTTCATGACAGTCTCCTATCTTCTCATTTCTCTTGCAGGCTTGAGGCCAGGTTTAAAACAAAAGAGATAAATCCCTTCAGACTGGTTTCCGCCAGTGAATAAATCACACAAGTGTTTTCAGCCAAATGGAACATTTTTTTCCACCGAAGCTCTCCGGCATAGGCGTGCCGGAATAAATGCCTGAATTTGCGGTAGTCATCCAGTTCCTCGGCTAACTCCGACGAGATAACTCTGGGCCGCACCCCGTCAATCTCGATGGCCATGCTGCGCAAAAGCTCCCGGTGATAATCCCCGCGCTTGCTGACACCCCCGTCAAAATCCCTGGAAATTCGCTCAAAAATGGATTCCAGCCCTGTATAAAAGTGGTGCAGGTAGGCAGCCATCAACATCATGTCCCGGTCTTCCACCGGTCTGTTTTCTTGGTTGACTTCTTCAACCAGTCTCTTCACCTTGCCGGAATTTTTGGCAACTGCTTCAAGATCGCTGGCGATTTCAGCCGCCAGTTTTTTCAGTTGAACGATTTTTTTCTCCCTGGATGTCATACAGCCTTTTTCCCTCCCTTAAAGCACGTTCTTTTAACGATGGCTCAGCGGTTTCCAGCAACACCAGGTCTACCTTCAAGGGTGTTGCCATATCCTCAGCGACACCGTAGACCTCCAAAAAAAGTTCCTCCGGTAAGCCCACTACAGCCAGGTCAATATCAGAGTCACGGGTAAAATCCCCCCAGGCCAGCGAACCAAAAAGATAAACCTTGCTCACGCCGTAGTTTTTCAATAGTACTTCAGCTATCCGCTGGGCCTTTTTCTCAGCCTGGCGGGCAAGCTTTTGTATCTCTTTTTCTTCCCGTGCAATTTGCTTGATATGCCCGGCCAGATATTTATCAAACTCTTCTTTGGTCATAAAAAGCTACCCTTTCTTCATCAACTACCGCGAATCTACCTTAATTAAAGTGCGAACTTAAAGTCACGATTGAGTCTTTATCAATATATCAATATTATATCATGATTTTTACAAATATGCCCATATAATGATATTGGCCGCTAGTCAGCGCAAACTATCTTAAGCAAGCGCTAACTCCGGCCAATAATCGTAACGCAGAATAAAGAATGGTGAGTAAATACATAAGCCGAGTTCTGTCGTGGGTGATCATCCATCTGGGACGCCGGTTACCCGGCGCCTCTAGCGACCTTACCCGGGAGCGGGACGGGCCGCCCCTTTGCCCCCCTATTTGGTCTTGCTCCAGGTGGGGTTTACCTAGCCGGCCGGTCGCCCGACCGCTGGTGCGCTCTTACCGCACCGTTCCACCCTTGCCTTGCGGCGGTTTACATTTCTATGGCACTTTCCTTGGGGTCGCCCCCACTGGGGATTACCCAGCACCCTGCCCTGTGGAGCTCGGACTTTCCTCAGGCGCCCTGGACAGGCGCCCGCGACCACCTGATTTACTCACCTTGCTTTCTATGCTCTAAAATTATATCAGACCTGCTTATCCCAGTAAAGCATCCTGCCGCAGTGGCTGCACAACACCAGCTCATCGCCCTGCTTTAAACGACGCAAATGATGAAAAGGAATATTCACCCGGCACCCCATGCAGGTCGATTTTTCCACCTTGGCCAGGGGGTCATCAAACCTTCTTTGTATCTCCGTGTACTTTTGCAGGAGGCCGGCATCCACCTTTTCCAGCATCTTCTGTCTGGCCAGGGGGATTTTCGCCAGCTGCTGCCTCACCTTCTCCTGGCTGGCCAGCAGTGTCCCGTGCTTTTCCCTGTAATCTACGGCTTTCTTGCTCAGTTCGGCGCTCATCGCTTCCAGCCGGGTGCGGAGGGCGTCCTGCTCCTCCATGATAGACAGGATCTCATCTTCGGTCCGCTTGACTTTTTCATCTAAACTCTCAAGCTTCATACTGCTTGTGTTTACTTCTTTAGCGTTGGTGATTGAACCGCCGTATAATTTTTCCCCAAGGCTTTTAATCTGCTCAGTGGCGGAGGCGACATCCATTTCTTTCGTTTTTTTCACTTTTTTCATTGAGCTGTACTCTTCCTTGAGCTTGTTGAAAACCAAGCGGCCCTGCTCAATATCTGCTTTAAGAGCTTTTAACTCCCCGGGTATCTGTCCCTCCTTCAGTTTTTGTTCCAGGGCTTTTCTTTGTCCGTCCAGCATCTGGATTTCCCAAAGCTGCGTAAAATCGGGCATATTAACCTCCCCTTAAAAAGTAATAAAGATAGGAAGCTCTGCTCCTATCTAAAAATATGCGAACGGGTCGGTATTGGTTTGCGCCAGCAGCAAATCAATACTCATATTCTCATCGCGGCACCGGCCTGTCAGAAAGCTTTGCAATACCGGTAAAACAACCGCCTCCGTGCCATAGTGCCCCGCGTCAATGAATTTCAGGCCGGCTTCCGCCATCTCCTGGGCGGTATGGTATTTAAGGTCCCCGGTGACAATGGTGTCCGCTCCCGCTTTGAGGGCGGCCGGCCACAGATCGGCGCCGGAGCCGCCGCACACGGCTGCTTTTCTGACTCCTGCTTCCAGCTGCCCGCCGGTTCTTACCGCCGGCAGGTGCAGGGCTGTTTTTACTTTCTCGATAAACTGGCTGAAAGAAAGCTGCCGCGGCAGCTCGCCCACCCTGCCCAGCCCGTAGGCCGGACCGGGGTTTTCCAGGGGATATAGGTCATAAGCCACTTCCTCGTAAGGATGGGCTTTCTGCATCGCCTGAATTACTTTATTTAAAATTCCCGTGGGAACGATGGTTTCCAGTTTAATCTCTTCCACTTGCTCCAGTTCGCCCGCCCTGCCCAAATAGGGTTTGGCGCCGGCCAGGGGTTTGAAGGTCCCGGTGCCCCTGGTCATAAAGGAGCAGTGGCTGTAGTCGCCGATCCAGCCGGCGCCTGCCTCTGCAATGGCAGTGCGGACGTTATCCGCGTGATCCTCCGGTACGAAAACCGCCAGTTTCACGTGGCGGACGTGCCCTGTCTGCTGCAGCACGGCCAATTTGTCCAACCCCAGACTTACGGCCAGGGCCTGGTTGACTCCGCCCGCTGCCGCGTCCAGATTAGTGTGCGCCGTATACACGGTGATATTATTCTTAATCAGAAAGCCGATCAGTTCACCGGCGGGCTGACTTAAGTCAATGGCTTTAAGCGGCTTGAACAACAGCGGGTGGTGGCTGACAATCAGCCCCGCGCCTTTTTCAACCGCTTCCCGGGCAACGCTGATATTCACGTCCAGGGTCAGCAGCACCCTTGTCACTTCCGCTCTGCGGTCGCCGACCTGCAGCCCTGAGTTGTCCCAGTTTTCAGCCAGGTGACAGGGCGCCATTTCCTCTATCAACTTGAAGATTTCTTCACATTTTACAGGCAACCCGCTATCCCCCTGAACTGCGACAGTTTCGTTTTTATCTCCAGGGCTTTTTCCCTGGCGGCGTCACTATTGGCACATTCCAGCCCGGCCAGAACCTGCTCGTACAAACCCGCGATCCTCTCCGCGTAGCGGCCCAGCAGCGGGTCTTTCTTTTCCAGCAGCCTGGGCCCCAACTCCAGCAGGAATGGGTCTCTGGTTTCTTCCTGGCCGGGTTCGGCCATGATCACAATATATATTTTACCGCCGTCCTCTACAAGGCTCTCATCGCTTATTCTCCAGCCGTTGGCCGCCAGCCAGGTCCTCAGGTCTCCCGGGTCCGCCATCGGCTGCAGGACAAGCCTGTGCACGGTCTCAGTGACATGCGGCGCGGCGGTCAGGATCTCCCTGATGGTGTTGCCTCCCATGCCGGACAGAACCAGGACATCGGTTTCACCCGGCTGCAGCACGTCGAGGCCGTTGCCCAGCCTGAGGTCAATTTTACCGGTCAGTTTGGCTTCTTCAATCCTGCGCAGCGCGGACGCGTATGGACCTTGTTTGATATCGGTGGCAATCACTCTGGCGCAGATGCCCTCTTCCACCAGAAATACGGGCAGGTAAGCGTGATCGGTGCCTATGTCGGCGGCCACACTTCCCACAGGCACGTATGCGGCGATCGCGGCCAGTCGTTTGGCCAGCCCCATGGCTTTCCTCCGTTGTTATACATTAAAACCAGTATAGTCTATTTCTGGCTAAAAGACAAACGAGCCGCCCGGTGGAACTGGCGGCTCAAGGTTGTCTTGGTGACTTTTTTAATCCACAGCGCTGAAACTATCGCTCAGGATTGAGCTCCAAAGGAGAATAGCTTCCGCGGGGTTATCTTCGTGCAGCGCCCTGGAGGCAACGCCAAGGGTTTCGTCAAGGACTTTTTGACCCGCGGCGGAATTGGCGCCTGAAGATATAACCTCACCTGCCGCGGGGCAGTTAAGAAATTCCGGCAGGAAAAGCCGCATACTCATCAAAAGGGAATGGACCAATTCGGCGTACGGCTTGATAAAGTCATTGACCCGGTAATAAACCAGCAGCTCCAGGAAATAAGCGTTAAATGGCAGCCCGGCCCGCAGGTTCCAGGCCTTGATAATTTTAACCAGCCTTAAAAACCTGCTGGAGGAAAGCTCTTCTTTTTTCTTGAAAATTATTTCCTCCTGGCCCGGGTTTATTTTATACCAGCCACCCTGGCCGTTGGGGCAAAGGTAACCGTCGCGGCTCAGTTTTATGGTGGGCGCCAGGTCAAGGTCTACATCGCCGGCGGGACTTAACCGTACGACCGTGCCTCCCTCACTTACTGCCACCGGGCTGAACTCTTCTGCTAACCTCTTTCTCAGGATAAATAACATTCTTGTGGAGTTTTCATTGCATTCAAAAAAATGTCTCTGACTTAATAAAAGATAATACTTCATGCTTTCCTGGGGCAGTGCGGTCCCTCTGCGGTAAGAGCCACCAAAAAAACTTCCTTTTGATTTTAATCTGCGCCTGGCCCACTCGTTTACCTGGTCGCTTTTTTCCAGGGCGGCTTTTAGCTGCGCACCGGGTAACGATAGGCCTGCGGCAAAATGCTCAAAAGCTTTCTCGACACTGTCAGGCAAGGGTATAACCCCCTGTAAGCTGGAAATACATTTTTATATATCATAGTAGAGCATGAATTCGTACGGGTGCGGCCGCAGCCTGATCGCGTCATGTTCCCTGGTGAGCTTGTACTCGATCCAGCTTTCCAGCAGGTCCTTGTCAAAAACACCGCCCTGCAGCAGGAATTCGTGGTCCGCCTGCAGTTCTTTCAGAGCTTCTTCCAGTGAGCCCGGTACGGAGCGGATTTCTTTGGCCTCCGCCGCCGGCAGATCAAAAATGTCCTTGTCTAAAGGCTCGCCCGGGTAAATCCTGTTTTTGATCCCGTCCAGACCGGCCAGCAGCAGAGCGGCAAAAGCCAGGTAGGGGTTGCAGGACGGGTCGGGCGGGCGGAACTCGATGCGCTTGGTCTTGGGATTTTTGGAGTACATGGGAATGCGCACCGCGGCGCTTCTGTTCCTCTGGGAATAAACCAGGTTTACCGGAGCTTCGTAACCGGGCACCAGCCTTTTATAAGAGTTGGTGGTGGGGCTGGTGATGGCGGTAAGAGCCCGCGCGTGTTTCAGCAGTCCGCCGATATAGTAAAGGGCCATCTCGCTAAGGCCGGCGTAGCCGTTGGCATCGTAAAACAGCGGCTTGCCGTCCTTCCAGAGGCTCTGGTGCACGTGCATGCCGGTGCCGTTGTCCTGGAACAGCGGCTTGGGCATAAACGTTGCAGTTTTGCCGTATTTTTTGGCTGTGTTTTTCACAATATATTTAAACATCATCAACTGGTCAGCCATTTGGGTCAGAGGACCATATTTCATGTCTATCTCAGCCTGTCCCGCCGTGGCAACTTCATGGTGCTGGCATTCCGCCGGGATACCTGCCTCAAGCATGGTTAAAACCATCTCGGTGCGTATGTCCTGCTGGGAGTCGGTAGGCGCGACCGGGAAGTAACCTTCCTTGTAGCGCGGCTTATAACCAAGGTTGGGGCTTTCCACACGGCCTGAATTCCAAATGCCTTCTGCTGAGTCGATGAAATAATAGCCTGAGTGCTGGTTCTGATCAAAGCGGATATCATCAAATATGAAGAATTCGGCCTCGGGGCCCCAGTAGCTCTGGTCGGCGATGCCGGTCGAGATCAGGTATTCCTCCGCCTTCTGGGCTATATAGCGCGGGTCGCGGTTATACCTCTCACCGTTTACCGGGTCCGCCACGTTGCAGATAATGCTCAGAGTAGTGTGTTTGCAGAAAGGGTCGATACAGGCTGTGGTGGGGTCCGGCAGGAGGATCATATCGCTTTCATTGATGACCCTGAAGCCGCGAATGCTTGAACCGTCAAAACCTAAGCCTTCAACAAAAGTATTTTCGTCAAACTCTTGAATCGGTACGGAGAAATGCTGCCACACGCCGGGCAGGTCGATAAACTTCACGTCAACCATTTTAACATCTTTGTCTTTGGCGAAGGCCAGAACATCCTTGGCCGTCTTCATATTACATACCCCCTGAAAATTATTTAACACAAAAGGAAAAAATATTTTTAGAGCTTTGACCTCCTTTCGCCATCTGGAAATAAAAAAACCTCACACCGGCCATTGAGCAATGACCGGTATGAGGCGTCTTTACCTCGTAGAAACTACCTAAGTTTCCGGGGTCAGAAACAACTTTGTTTCCATGTATCAAATTTTATGGCTTTATTATTACAAAAAAGCGAACTAAAATCAATACCCTGCCGGAAAGATTATTTTTGTTTTTTCGTTTTGACACTTTCTGGCTGTCTTTGTATAATGAACATTAATATGGTTAAGGAGTAAAAATGATGAGCGAATTATTCGGGGAAAATGAAGCTAATCTTGAAAACCTGAGAATTAAGGATGAATGGGTCCTCGCGCTGAAAGAACTTATGGACCAGATCAAGCAATGGGTGAATGAATCTCAGCAGGAGCCGGCTTTGCTTGTACAGGAGCATGCGCTGGCAAAAGATGAGCAGTACATTGGCAGCTACACGGCGCCCGCGCTGACTCTCGCGGCGGAAAGCTGTAGTATAGAGGTACTGCCGGTGGGGAGATTTGCCATTGGCTCAATAGGGCGTGTGGATATTACCAACCACAAATTGTCTCACACGCTGCTGTACTCCAGCAAAAAAGGCTGGGCTTCCCTTGAGCAAAGGAAACCCCTGACCAAATCACTGTTTTTTGAATTAGTGCAAAACATGATTTAGCTTATAAAATTTTACATATACAATTCCCCCTCTATATGGACTGAAGTACAATATGGAACCCATAAATCGATCTTATTACCAATTGATAAAACATTCAGAAAAGTCGATATTGGTAATAGTCCAATTTTTAAGGGGAGGGGTTATATTATTATGGTAGGTACCAGCGCCAAAGTTTTAGTTGCCGGGAAAGAATATACCGTCCAGTTTTATGAAGCTGACCCCGGCAACCTTGTGATTGAAGTATGCGACAAAGTTCTCGGCTGTACTGTGGATCAAATCAAGATAAACAGTAAGGTTTTCTTTGAACTGCTGATCAACGCGATATATTAAAATCGAGTAAGTGAACCCGGCCCGCGCCGGGTTTTTTTATCAATAAAAATAGGCAACGGGCGGCATAGATACATCATCGCATTTATGCTCATGCGGCCTCCTGCCGCATCGGCTTGTTCTTCCTGAAAAGTGGTGCACATGTCCCCTGTCAGTATGAATCTCAGGCCCGGTAATAACTTCTATTTCATGATCATGGCCGTCTTCACATTCTATTACTATTATTATTTTGTGAACATGTTTATTTCCCACATAATAGACCGGACTGCTATTCCCCCTGTAGCGGTGATTGTGTCCATCATAATAAGTTGTATTTCCTAAAAACTCATGCACATGGTTGTGTCCATGCATTATATTTCCCCCTTGCAAATCTATTATTACCATCATATACATAGGGGGATCAGTTGTTGCCAAACCCGTCAACAAACCAGGCAGAAAAATGTTCTGCACTCTTCAGGGTCTGGAATCACCGCCAATCCCCTGCAGGCCAGTGGTCTGACAGGATAGATAGTCAATCACCTTAATTGGCATGGTCCTATAAAACACTAGGACTATTTTCTGTGTTAAAATTAGTAAAATGCGCCTATTTACTCCGGGACAAAAGCCGGGTATAGTGCAATTTGTAAGCATTAATTGAAAAAGAGTAAACTTATTGAAAAATGGGGCACAAAGCTATGGGTCTAAGGTCTTAGCTATGGGGTTATCGAAACTTACGAGCAAACGGATCATGATTGTTGACGATAGTTTTTTTGCACGAAAGATGCTTAAAATAATCCTTACCAGTCATGGTTATGAAGTTGTCGGCGAATTGGAAAACGGCAATGAAGCGGTTGCGGAATATCCAAACCTAAAGCCCGATCTGGTTACAATGGACATCATTATGCTTGGAATGAGCGGCAACGAGGCCTTAAATCAAATACTATCAATAGATCCGAATGCTAAAGTGATTATTGTCAGCTCCCATAAAAACAAAGACTTTATAGAAGAAACTTTGCAAGCCGGCGCTCTGAATTTTGTTGTCAAGCCATATTCTAAGGACCTTTTACTGCAAGTTGTCGAAAATGCGCTTTCTAAAACCTGACTCGCCTCCATTCCACTTATTTACAACTCCGCACTTCCGGGTTATAATATTTATATTCCACCACTTTCCAGGGAGGTGCAGCCTTGAAAGAGTACGAAAAACCTGAACTTTTTGAATATGAAAGCTTAAAAGATGCGACTGGTCTACAACAACAACCTTCACTTGACTAGAGCTGGCAACAGCTCTTTTTGTTTGCCAAATCTTCATAAAAAAAGCGTAGTACCGAAACTTCCGGTGCTACGCTTTTGTTTTTTGGTGGGCTATGACGGGTTTGAACCGCCGACATCCTGCTTGTAAGGCCGTCGCTGTCCCAGCTGAGCTAATCGCCCTTGTTCTTCAGATTTGGTGGTTACTCCTACGGGATTCGCCCCCCTGTTACCGCCGTGAAAGTGCGGTTGTTTCTACCGCCTAACC
>CAZIYV010000123.1:0-10218 GCA_964543575.1 uncultured Pelotomaculum sp. | reverse complement strand
CTGTTTTTCCTAGGCCTGAACCGATCCCCTGGCCCTTGCGGGTAGGCTTTGTCCTCGCCCCGGGAGCCGGTCTTAATTCGTGCAGTTTCACTATCCCACCTCCCTTAGGCTTCCTCAACCTTAAGCAAATGTCCTACTTTATTGACCATACCCCTAACCTGCGGGGTATCTTCACAAATTACTGAACGGTTCGTTTTAGTCAGGCCCAGGGTGCGCACAGTGACCCGCTGGTCTCCCGGACGGCCGATCAGGCTTTTAATCAGGGTGATCTTCAACTTAGCCAAATTCTTCCCTCCTAGCCCAACAATTCTTCTACAGATTTTCCTCTTAGGCGGGCCACATCTTCAGGGGTCTTCAGGCTTCTTAGCGCCTGTAGGGTTGCGCGAACCATATTGTTGGCGTTGTTGGAACCAAGAGACTTGGTGAGTATGTCCCTTATTCCGGCCAGCTCCAGAATAGCCCTTACGGGACCACCGGCAATCACGCCTGTACCGGGAGCTGCAGGCTTAAGCAGGACCTTGCCCGCGCCAAATACTCCCGTAATTTCGTGTGGGATGGTAGTGCCTGACAGGGGGACTTTGATCAAGGACTTTTTCGCGTCCTCAATACCCTTGCGGATAGCCTCCGGCACTTCTCCGGCCTTACCCAGACCGGCGCCCACATGCCCGTCTCCGTCTCCGACAACCATCAGGGCGGAAAAACTAAACCTCCGGCCACCCTTGACCACCTTAGCAACACGGTTTATAAATACGACTTTTTCAGAAGTTTCCAGTTTGCTGGCGTCAATTCTTGCCATCTATTTCCCTCCTTTATACCGCTCGTTGGGGGCATCCTTAATTCAGTGTCATTTCGTTGAAGATGATCTTTCATCTCCTAAAAGACCAGCCCGCCAGCCCGGGCCGCGTCTGCCAGGGCTTTAATCCTTCCGTGGTAAACGTAGCCGGCCCGGTCAAAAACAACCTGCTTAATACCGGCTTCCTGCGCCTTTTCAGCCAGCAACTGGCCCACAGCAACCGCCGCGCCGGCATTGCTGCCGCTGGGCAATTTACCCTTTAATTCAGGGGCCAGGGTTGATACTGAAATAAGAGTAGCGCCTTTTTCATCGTCTACAATCTGAGCATAAATATTTTGTAAGCTGCGGTACACGTTCAACCTGGGCCGCTCGGCAGTACCGCTTATTTTCTTGCGGACCCTTTGCCGCCGAATATCCCGCAGGGATTCACGACTTGGCTTGTTCAGCACGTTAAGATTCACTCCTTTCAGGCTTCATGTGCATGAACCATTCTTTGAGAATACAGGAGTCAGTTCTTTGTAGGTGCGAATTTATTCGCACAAAACGTCGTCAATTCGATCGATGTACGATTGAAATCGAACCTACAACTGTCTTCTGAATTCAATTATTTAATTACTTCTTCCCTTTGGCTCCAGCCTTACCGGCTTTACGCCGTATTTTTTCACCTTCGTATTTAATGCCTTTTCCCTTATATGGTTCAGGCTCACGCACCGCGCGAACAGTTGCCGCCAGCGCGCCGACTTTTTCCTTGTCAAGTCCCTTGATACTGATCTTTGTAGGCGCGGGTACTTCGATCTCCAACCCCGCCTCCGGCTCTATTTCCACCGGATGTGAGTAGCCTACCGCCAGCACCAGTTTATTGCCCTGCTTCGAGGCGCGGTAACCCACACCAACCAGCTCCAGGTTTTTCTGAAAACCGGCTGTTACCCCAACCACCATATTATTAATAAGAGTTCGGGTCAGGCCGTGCAGCGACCTGTGCATTTTATTGTCAGTAGGCCGTTCGACAACCAGTATGTTTTCTTCATACTTAATAATCATGTCCTGGTGCAATTCTCTTTCCAGCTGACCTTTCGGCCCTTTGATCCTGACGGTGCTTCCATCAATCTTGACGTCAACACCCGGGGGAACCGGAATAGGCTGTTTACCAATCCTGGACATCTTACACTCACCTCCAATTTCAGTCGTCAGTCGTCAGACTTCAGACGTCAGATTGATTGTTGGAATTGGCTACCAAACGTAGCATATTACCTCGCCGCCCAGACCTTCCCGGCGTGCTTTTTTATCAGACATTATTCCTTTTGACGTTGAGATGATAGCGATACCGAGGCCGCCTAATACTTTAGGCACATCATCTTTCCGGGCGTAAACCCTTAAACCTGGCTTTGAAATTCGCTTTAAGCCAGTAATCACCCGTTCTTTACTGGTGCCGTATTTTAAATAGACCCTGATAATACCCTGCTTGCCGTCGTCAATAAATTCGTAATCCTTGACGAAGCCCTCATCCCGCAAGATGGCGGCAATAGCCTTTTTCATCCTGGAAGCAGGCGCTTCAACTTTATCGTGATAAACCGTATTGGCATTACGGATACGGGTTAAGAAATCTGCGATAGGGTCGGTCATAACCATGCAAAAAACCTCCTTCCTTAATTCAGAGGCCGGACGCAGCTTGCGTCTGGTTTCAGATACCGGATAGTATTATTGGCCGGTGGCATCTGAAGTTTTCCTGCTTTTTAAGCCCCTGACTTTGACTATAGTGTTACCAGCTGGATTTGCGGATGCCGGGGAGTTCCCCTTTATAAGCAAGTTCCCTGAAACAGATCCGGCAAATCCCGAATTTTCTCATATAGGCGTGAGGCCTTCCACAAAGCTTGCACCTATTATATGCCTGTACTTTATACTTCGGAGGACGCATCGCTTTTAGAATCAATGATTTTTTTGCCAACATCTTCCCTCCTTTTGGGACGTGGGTTGTGGGACATTCTGGTCGTGAGCCATGGGGCGTGGGTCGTGGGATTCAGGTATTCCCCTTAAGTCTTTTGACCCTTGAGGCCATCTTTCATTCTCACGTCTCTAGTCTCACGTCTCACGTCTAATATTACGCCGCCTTAAACGGCATGCCCATTAATCTCAACAGTTCCCTGGCCTCTTCATCAGTCTTGGCCGTAGTAACAAAAATAATATCCATACCGCGAATCTTATCAATCTTGTCGTAATCAATTTCAGGAAACATGAGTTGTTCCCGCACACCCAAGCTGAAATTTCCCCGCCCGTCAAAGGACTTCGGTGAAACGCCGCGGAAGTCACGCACCCTGGGCAGGGCTATATTAAACAGCTTATCCACGAATTCATACATGCGCTCTCCGCGCAGGGTGACCTTTGCCCCCACAGTCATGCCGGCACGCAGCTTAAAGGCGGCTATGGATTTTTTAGCCTTGGTTGTTACCGGTTTCTGACCTGTAATGATCATCATGTCATTAACCGCCGCGTCTATTATCTTGGAATTCTGAATGGCTTCACCCAAGCCCATATTCACAATAACTTTCTCAAGTTTGGGTGCCTGCATTATGTTTTTATATCCGAATTTCTTCATCATGGCAGGGATAACATCACTTCTGTACTTATCCTTAAGCCTGGACAATTGCCTACCTCCCTTCTGAGTAGTGAGCCGTGTGTCGTGGGTCGTGGGATTCGGGTATTCCTTTGGGGTCCTTTGTGCGAATAAATTCGCACCTACATATATTCCCACGTCTCATTTCTCACGTCTCACGTCTTAAATGGCTTCCCCGCATTTTTTGCAAATGCGCACTTTTTCCCCGTTTTCCAGTATGTTTTTACCAACCCTGGTGGGGCTGTTGCATTTATTACAGAAAAGCATGACATTTGAACTGTGGACAGGCGCTTCTCTTTGCAGGATGCCTCCCTGCGGCACCTTTTGAGTAGGCCTGGAGTGGCGCTTGATTACGTTGACCCCCTCTATAATAACCCGGCTTTTATCAGGTATCACAGAAAGAACCTTGCCTTTTTTGCCCGCGTTTTTACCGGTTATAACCAGCGCTGTATCTCCTTTGCGAACATGGACCTTCTGTCTGGCTTTTTGTTCAGCCATGTAAAAATCACCTCCAAGTTGGGACGTGGGCTATGGGTCGTGGGACGTGGGATTCAGGTATTCCTCTCAAGTCTTTTGACCCTTGAGACTGTCTTTCATTCTCACGTCTCACGTCTCACTTCTCACGTCTCATAATACTTCCGGTGCCAGGGATACGATTTTCATAAAATCGCGGTCCCTTAATTCACGCGCTACCGGACCAAAGATACGGGTACCCCGCGGGCTTTGGTCATCCTTTATGACTACGGCGGCGTTTTCGTCAAACTTGATATATGAACCGTCCGGACGGCGTACTTCTTTCTTTGTACGCACGACAACAGCCCTCACAACATCGCCTTTCTTAACGACACCGCCTGGGTTGGCCTCCTTGACGGCACAAATGATAATATCACCCACACTGGCATAGCGGCGCAACCCCCCGCCCAATACACGTATACACATCAGCCTGCGTGCTCCGGTATTGTCCGCCACAGTAAGCATAGACTGGACTTGAATCACGGCAACTACCTCCTTGACTTTAGAACACCGTCTTAAATTCGTTCCGCCCGTTCGAGGATTTCTATTACCCGCCACCGCTTTTCTTTAGAGAGAGGCCGTGTCTCCATCATTCTCACTTTATCGCCGGTATGGCAGGAATTTCCCTCATCATGCGCCTTGAATTTTTTGGTGCGGCGAATGGTGCGCTGGTACAGGGGGTGCCTGACCAGGGTTTCAACGGCCACAACTACGGTTTTATCCATTTTGTCGCTTACAACCTTGCCGGTAAGCACCTTGCGCATTCCACGCTCTTCCAACTCGTTAACCCCCTTTACGCCCTCTGGATCCCCAGCTCGCGCTCGCGAATTATAGTCTTAACCCGCGCGATCTTGCGGCGGACTTCTTGTAATTTAATTGGATTGTCCAGTTGCCCTGTGGCCATCTGGAACCTTAGCTTAAAGAGCTCGTCTTTATTGTCATTCAGCTTTTTGCTTAGCTCGGCATCGGTCAATTCCCTGAGCTCCTTAACCTTCATTGACCTCACCTACTTCCCCGCGTTTAACAAACTTTGTTTTTATCGGCAACTTGTGAGCTGCCAAACGCATCGCTTCACGGGCGTCTTCTTCAGATACGCCAGCCAGTTCAAACATAATCCTGCCAGGTTTTACAACCGCCACCCAGTATTCCGGGGTGCCTTTACCTGAACCCATACGTGTTTCCGCCGGTTTGGCCGTGACAGGCTTATCTGGGAAGATCCTGATCCAAACTTTACCACCACGTTTAATATGGCGAGTCATAGCAATACGGGCTGCTTCAATTTGTCTGTTCGTGACCCAGGCGGGCTCCAATGCCTGAAGTCCAAATTCACCGAAACTAATTTCCCTGCCGCCCTTAGCCTTGCCTGTCATCCGCCCACGGTGCTGTTTGCGGTGTTTAACCCTTTTCGGTATAAGCATGTAGCCTATTCGCCTCCTTCACCGGGAGCAGTTTTACCTCCCCTGGCCGGGGCATTTTTTACTGCTTTCGCTTCCGGTAAAATTTCTCCCTTGTAGATCCAAACTTTAATGCCAATTTTCCCGTAAGTGGTATTTGCCTCGGCAACTCCGTAATCAATATCAGCGCGCAGGGTATGAAGAGGCACCTTGCCTTCGCTGTACCACTCGGAGCGAGCAATTTCAGCTCCCGCCAAACGGCCTCCGCACGCTATTTTAATCCCTTTTGCTCCCATTTTCATGGAGCGGGAAACAACCTGCTTCATGGCCCGCCTGAAGGCGGTCCGCTTTTCGAGTTGCGCAGCCACATTCTCCGCTACCAGTTGGGCTTCCAGTTCGGGAACCTTAATCTCAACGATATTAACGTTGACCTGTTTAGCCGTAAGGCTTTCCAGCTGCCGGCGCAGGTTTTCAACTTCCACCCCGCCCCTGCCTATGACTATGCCAGGTTTGGCTGTGTGGATCGAAACTTTAACACGGTTGGCCGCCCGTTCTATCTTAATATGGGAAATGCCCGCCACATAAAGCTTTTTCTTAATATACCTGCGTATCTTAATATCCTCGTGCAAGAGGCCTGCGTAATTCCTTTTTTCAGCAAACCACTTACCTTCCCAATCCTTAATAATACCGATTCGAAGGCCTATAGGATTGACTTTTTGCCCCACTTAAATTTATCCCTCCTTTTTATCGCCCACCATTACGGTAATGTGACTGGTGCGCTTACGCAGAACATCTGCGCGGCCCATGGCCCGGGGCTGAAAACGCTTTAAGGTGGGCCCCTGGTCAACATAGCACCCTGTTACGAATAATTCATCCTTGTCTAATTGCAGGTTGTTTTCAGCGTTTGCCGCTGCCGATTTAACAACCTTGGTAATCACTTCCGAGGCCCGTTTGGGTGTATACTTTAATATCGCCAGGGCCTCATTCACTTTCTTCCCCCTAATAAGATCAATCACCTGACGCACCTTACGCGGGGATATCCTTATATACTTGGTTATGGCCTTAGCTTCCAACGGTTTTACCTCCCATCTTAGTCGTGGGATATTTTGGTCGTGGGACGTGGGATTCGGGCATTCCTCTCGAGTCTTTTGGACCCTTAAGACCCATCCCTAGTATTCTCACGTCTCACGTCTCACTTCTCACGTCTATTTCAGTGCTGTAGACCTTTCGGTATGATGTCCGTGACCTCTAAAAAGCCTGGTGGGCGCAAACTCACCCAGTTTATGGCCTACCATATCCTCGGTGATATAAACAGGAACATGCTTTCTGCCTTCATGCACAGCGATAGTATGGCCTACCATTTGCGGGAAGATTGTAGAAGCCCTAGACCAGGTCTTAATGACTCTCTTATCACCGGTTTCATTCATCTTTTCTATTCTTGCAAGCAGCTTTTCCGCGCAGAACGGACCTTTCTTTAATGAACGACCCAAAACGCAACCTCCCTTCTGAGCCGTGAGTCGTGGGACGTGGGACGTGGGAATACTGGAATTTCTTTCAAGGCAATCCCCATTAAGCTCCATCGTTACGACTTACGAAAAAATATGTTATTCTAAAGTCTTTTGGCCCCTGAGACTTTCCTTCATTCTCACATCTCACGTCTCAAGTCTCACGTCTTACTTGGTCCTTCTCTTAATGATCAATCTGTCGCTTGGTTTTTTCTTTCTGGTCCGGGCTCCCAGAGCCGGCTTGCCCCAGGGGGTCACCGGGTTGCGCCCTACAGGCGAACGGCCTTCACCACCGCCATGGGGGTGGTCAACCGGGTTCATCACCACACCCCGGACTGTCGGGCGAATACCCATCCAGCGCTTGCGGCCGGCTTTCCCAATGGTGATGTTTTCGTGTTCAACATTGCCGACCTGGCCAATAGTGGCCCGGCATTCCTGCAATACAAGACGCATCTCGCCGGATGGCATCCTGATGTTGGCGTATTTACCTTCCTTGGCCATTAATTGCGCCGAGGTGCCCGCCGAGCGAACCAACTGGCCTCCACCTTTTGGATACAGTTCAATGTTGTGGACCTGGGTGCCGAGTGGGATATTCCTAAGAGGCAGACAGTTGCCCACCTTGATATCTGCGTCCGGTCCGGAAACCACCGTTTGACCAACTTCAAGGCCAACCGGCGCAATGATGTACCGCTTTTCACCGTCGGCATAATTTAGCAGAGCGATGCGCGACGAACGATTGGGATCATACTCAACACTGGCAACCTTCGCCGGAATACCATCTTTAGTCCGTTTAAAATCAATTATCCGGTACATCCGCTTATGGCCGCCGCCTTGGTGCCTTACCGTCAGTTTACCCTGAGTGTTGCGTCCAGCGTTCTTCTTCACAGGCTTGAGCAGCGACTTTTCGGGCTCCGATTTGGTAATCTCTTTGAAATCCGAAACGGTCACAAACCGGCGACCGGGTGAAGTTGGCTTAAACTTTTTTACAGCCATAGGTGTTTACACCTCCTAACCACAAAATTACATGCCTTCAAAGATTTCTATCTTATCGCCTTTTTTCAAGGTCACGATGGCTTTTTTAGTGTCGGGTGTCCTGCCGGGAATACGGCGGACTCTTTTTATCTTACCTTTCACGTTCATCGTATTGACCTTTTCAACTTTAACTTTAAAAACCTTTTCTACCGCCTGTTTGATTTCAGTCTTATTGGCTCTGGGATCCACTACAAAGGTATACTTGTTGTCTGCCAGCAGAGATGTGCTTTTTTCAGTTACCACCGGTTTTTTCAAAATATCTCGGGGGTCCTTCATTATGCAAACACCTCCTCAACCCTGAGCACAGCGTCCTTTGTGATAACCAGCTTGTCATAGGAAAGAATGTCGTAAACATTGAGCCCTTCAGCCGTTAAGGACTTGATATTGGGTATGTTCCGGGCTGACTTCTCTACCGTTTCATCCTTACCAGCCGTTACCAGCAGGGCGTCGCCAACCTTGAGGTTGTTTAATATTCTAGCCATATCGCTGGTTTTTGGCTGCTCCAGCTTCAATTCATCCAGAATAAGAATGTCGCCGCTACTTACTTTCGACGAAAGGGCGGATTTCAGCGCCAGCCTTCTTACCTTCTTGGGCAAATTGTATCCGTATTTGCGGGGATGCGGGCCAAAAACAATCCCGCCGCCACGCCAGATGGGTGAGCGAATGGTGCCGTGGCGTGCTCGGCCAGTGCCTTTTTGTCGCCATGGTTTACGGCCGCCGCCGCTTACCTCAGACCTGGTTTTCGTATCATGAGTCCCTTGGCGCCGGCCGGCCAACTGCATTATAACAGCATCATGCAGAACCGACTCATGAACATCTACCCCAAAAATTTCTTCTTTCAGCGTCACTTCGCCGATCTGTTCACCGTTGATATTGTACAGCGCTACTGTAGGCATGAGATATATCCTCCTTCCGATGGGACGTGAGACGTGGGATATGGGACGTGGGAACTTGTGTGTCAATCCCGGGTCATAGAGTCCTCGGAATCTTTGATTTTTACGTCACACTGTCACATTACGTATCGAATTCTTAGGTCTTAAATAAATCGTGGAGTGAGTGTTCTTAAGCCCATTCATTCATTTCTCACATCTCACGTCTTAAGACTTGGTTGATGGTTTGACCATCACCAACCCGCCTTTAGGTCCGGGTATTGCCCCTTTAACGGCCAGTAAGTTGCGGTCAGCGTCAACTATAATAACTTCAAGATTCTGTACTGTTACCCGATCGGCTCCCAAGTGGCCGGGAAGTTTTCTTCCTTTAAATACCCTGGCCGGGCCTTTCGCTCCCAACGAGCCGGGCCGGCGGTGATACTTTGAACCATGAGCCATCGGGCCGCGGTGAAAGCCATGGCGCTTAATGGCACCGGCAAATCCCTTGCCTTTTGATGTCCCGACGACATCTACTTTCTCACCCAGGGCAAAAATATCGGCTTTTATTTCCTGGCCTACTTTAAAAGCTTCCGCATCTTCAACGCGCAATTCCCGCAAGTAGCGAAGCGGACGGACCCCGGCTTTGGTAAACTGTCCTTTTAGCGGTTTTGTAAAAAGACGTTCTCTCTTATCGCCAAAACCAATCTGAATAGCACTGTAACCGTCTTTCCCGGGTGTTCTTGTCTGAACAACCAGGCACGGCCCCGCCTCAATAACAGTAACAGGAATAGCCTTACCCTTATCTGTAAAAATTTGTGTCATGCCAATTTTTTTCCCTAGAATACCTTTTGGCAACATTTGCCACCTCCATTTTCTGTGATAAGAGGTTGGGATAACCCCAACATTACCTCTATTTATGGGAGCATAATCCTTGAGAATACAGTAGTCAGGAGTCAGAATACAGAATAGAAGATCTTTTTATTCCCCTGAGTTCTGAATTCTGTCTTCTGAATTCTACAGTTTTATTTCGATATCCACTCCTGCCGGCAGATCCAATCGCATCAAGGCGTCAACCGTCTTCGGCGTAGGCTCCAGGATGTCAATCAGCCTCTTATGAGTGCGCATTTCAAACTGCTCGCGGGAGTCTTTGTTGACGTGAGGGCTGCGCAGTATGGTGTAAATATTCTTCTCCGTGGGCAGCGGAATAGGCCCGGCCACAGAAGCGCCTGTCCTTTTGGCGGTATCTACAATCTTTTGCGCAGATTGGTCAAGCATGTGATGATCAAAAGCTTTTAGCCTGATCCTGATCTTCTGGCTCTTCATTCCTTTTGGTCCTCCTTTTCGCCCGATTACCGGACTTTCTCGGTGAAAATTCCCCAACTTGGTCGTGAGTTGTCTCACGTCTCAATCGGCAACCTTTCACCTCATCGCGTCTAATGAAAAGTGTTTATGCTTTAACTCCCGTCACAACACCGGCGCCCACAGTGCGGCCGCCTTCACG
>CAZIYV010000122.1:0-10394 GCA_964543575.1 uncultured Pelotomaculum sp. | reverse complement strand
GTGAAAAACTCCAGGCTGAGAAAATTGAATTAGCCTATGATAAAGATACTAAAACCATCAGAATAAAGGCTGCAGATGATGGGCAAATGTTGAAGAAAACGAAGACATTTGCAAAAGGCTTTTTCAACCAATTTGGAATTGATAAGAAAGGTAAGTTTACCGGAAGGTACGATGAGAGCGAAGAGGCTATTTTTGTTGACCTAAGCTAATCTTCAGACGATGCAAATTTTTTGATAAATGCAGCGGCCACCCTACAATAAGGGTGGTCTTTTTTATTGTTACCAGGAAAGTATACATTGATGCCATGAATAATTTTTGTAAGCTCTTAACCATTGAAAAATTTAGTCAGGATAATATTTAACAAGAGTTAGGAAAAGATATAATCAGCAAATTTCTTAGGGGGTGAAAATATGGAACAGCAAACGGCAGTGGAGGCTCAAGGTATAACACAAGTTCACCACAATGCCCCGCTGACTTCAGCCGAAT
Source organism: uncultured Pelotomaculum sp. (assembly GCA_964543575.1). Classification (GTDB taxonomy): domain Bacteria; phylum Bacillota; class Desulfotomaculia; order Desulfotomaculales; family Pelotomaculaceae; genus Pelotomaculum_B. The sequence continues at coordinate 9,908 of CAZIYV010000122.1, read as the reverse complement.
TAGCGTGTCTTTGGCGTACAAATGGCTATTATACTATGCTTCTGTGTACTTTTAAACAGTTTCTAAATACACTGGGCGACCCGGACCTCCGTCCACTTATTGAGGATGGAAAAGCTATTATTCAGACGAGGATCAATCAAACCTCTGAAATTCTAAGGGCAGAGGGACAACCGATGCCAAAAGGGTTCGGAGATGAGGATATGGATTTCGGTGCTCCCAGGCTGTTCACGGATTTGTATTATCATAACTATAACCTTAATATGGCCCGGATCGGGATCATGCTGGGCAGTATGAACCTATCCCATTCAACCCGTAAAGATGTTCGGGAATTCTATACAGAAGCTCTTGTTGCATCAACAAGGTATTATAACCGGATTTCTGAAATAATGCTGGAAAAGGGAATTTATACACGGCCGCCTGTCATTAATACAATTAATGTAGCAGATGTGGTGGAAAAGCAAAACTTTTTACGCGGATTTTTAGGTGAACGCAGGCCACTTTTAGCGGAAGAAATAGAACACCTTTATTTCGGGATTGAAAATAACAGGATCGGAGGAGCCTTAGCGACCGGCTTTCAGCAAGTGGCTAGATCAGAACAGGTTAGAGCATACATGGCAAGAGGAGCTGAAATCGCCAGAAAACACGTGAATATATTCAGTTCGGCTTTACAAAAAGAAAACATTCCTGTACCAATGCACGCCGGGGAATTGGTACAGGACTCCACCATACCACCATTCTCTGATAAGTTAATGATGCAACATGTAGTTGTATTAGCTGGCGTAGGTCTAGGGAATTATGCAACAGCCATAGCGTCAAGCCTGAGACATGACCTCAGTGTAAACTATACCCGGCTGATTGGGGAGGTTGCGAACTACAGTGAGGATGGGATAAACATTATAATTGAGAACAGCTGGTTCGAGGAACCTCCACGCACAATAGATCGGCGGGAACTGGTTAAAGAAACGATACATTAGAAAAAGCCAGTTTTTTATTTGCCCAAGTGATTACTAGCACAATTGAAATGATTTTATTTAGGTGGCTTTACAGTTGCTAACCCTGTAAGAACTACATCGCCATGTTGATTAGTACAGGTTGTTTTAATTTTTGCAATATTTTTTTCTGTATTTATTTCAGCAATTTCAGCTTCTGCCTTTATGGTATCTCCTATCCTTACTGGGGCAGTAAATTTAAGTTCTTGGGCTAAATATATTGTGCCTGGCCCTGGTAATTTTGTACCTATAACAGCGGATATCAATCCAGCCGTCAACATGCCGTGGGCAATTCTACCTTTGAAAAAAGTATTTTTAGCATACTCATCATTAATATGAGCCGGGTTCAAATCACCTGTGATACCTGCATAAAGATAAATATCTGTTTCGCTTATAGTTTTTTGAAAAAACTCCTTGTCTCCAATTTTCAATTCAGTTGCTTTTTTACCTATCATTAAATTCAACCCCTTCATTTAGGTTAGTAAACTCGGAAAACAACTCTTTCATGGAGTGGCTGTTTCTTCCATTATATCCTTTATTCAACGTATTTCGGTGAAGTCCTTTTTGCTTAATAGGAGATTTCTTTTAACTTTTTTCTAGATTATAATAATATGAATAAAGGCTAGAAAGGAGTATCATCTGGAATGTTTAAGGAACTATCCGGAGTAGATTTTTCAATAAGATCAATTGAATATGCTAAAAAGGTTTTATCCAACAAGGTTATGAACCCTTCATATTCTCCGTGAAGGTCGGACAACACATACTGCATAAACTCTTCCTTACCTCTTCTCCGCTTTGTCAGACGACCTGCTCTGGATAAGGAGCGAATTTTTTAAAAGGAGTGCTTTGGCAGGGAGAACTGTTGTATTTGGCCACACACCCACCTCGGTCCTTCACGACAAGTATTACATATGGCACGATGAGAAACATGGGGACAAAATTGGCATCGACTGTGGGGCAGCATATGGCGGGAAGATTGGCTGCCTCAGGCTGGATGACATGGAAGAGTTTTATGTTTAATTCGAATAGGTTAGATGGCTAAAGATAGCAATGTTCGCCTAATAGAATCACTTAAATACAAAGGAGTTCTTTAATGGGAATAATGCTGAAGTATACCTTTGCCTGGATTGGGCTTGTCATCATAGCGATCCTCAATGGCGCGATCCGTGAAAAATGGTATCGTACTTATATGAGCGAGCTCACTGCCCACCAGCTTTCAACCTTTGTCGGCATTTTGTTATTCAGCGTATATATATGGATTTTAACAGGAATCTGGAGGATACAGTCATCTGGACAAGCACTTGCCATAGGAGGAGTTTGGGTTTCTCTCACTATCGTGTTTGAATTCATTTTTGGTCATTACGTTATGAAACATTCGTGGACCGACCTGTTTCACAACTATAATTTACTCAAGGGCAGAGTTTGGGTATTGGTTCTGATCTGGACCGCAATCGCCCCTTATGTGTTTTATAGAATCGCCATTTAGGTGGAGGGACAACAGCCATCCTCACGGGTGGCTGTTTCTTTCTAAGTGTACCTTTCCTTTTCCACAGATGTAAAATTATTAGTCAACGATCAGACCTATTGATTTGGCAAGATAAAAAAGATAGTATAATTAAGGATTATTTTTGGATTGAGCCTTATGGAGGTAGCAGGGTGATCAGACTCGAGGGAGTTAAAGAATCTTTTCATAGTTCTCCACTGGGCAAGCTGGGTTCACACCTGATCTGGGGGGTTGCGGCCGGTTCGCTGCTTTTATTAGTGTTTGCAAAATTTGTTGAAGGTCTTTTATGCCAGGAACTTGGAGTGTTTGACTCAGTGGTTGGCGATTTCATTCGCAGCTTTGCCAGTGGTGGTGTGACCAACATGGCCGTTACCATTACCCAGGTAGGGTCGGCTTTCGTGGAAATCAGCTTGCTGCTGGTTGTAGGGGGGTACCTGCTGTTTCGTTTGAAACACAAATGGGAAGCGGTGGTTCTTTCAAGCAGCTTAGCCGGCGGGTGGCTTCTGAATACGGTTTTGAAACATGCTTTTCAGCGTACACGCCCCGATATCCAACACCTTATCGAGGTGGGCGGTTACAGCTTCCCCAGTGGACACGCTATGATTTCCACTGCTTTTTACGGGATGTTGGGCTATTTGCTGTGGCTGAGCCTGCGTGAGCGATCCAAAACGGCCTGGCCTGTAATCGTGTTAACCGTGTGTCTTATTTTTTTTATAGGGGTCAGCCGTGTTTACCTGGGTGTTCATTTCCCCAGTGATGTGATCGCAGGTTTTGCGGCGGGGGGCTTATGGTTGATAGCCTGTATCATAGGCTTGCACACTATCAGGAAATATAAAGTTTAAGACCCCGGCCCTTTATGATAAAGAGCCAGAGTCTTATAAATCACGACTTGACCTAAACAGTATTATTATTTGCGAATATCGGTATTCTGCATGTCACCGCATCTTCTGCACTTGTAAAACCTGTAAACCGAATCCTCGTCTTCTGTGGTAAACAGATGTTGTGTTTCTCCGCCGCACTCACATTCAAGTTCGCTCTCAGTGTGGTTTTTTTCTTGTTCCATTAAGACCCTCTCCCAGTAATTAATTTTTCAGGTTACCTGAGGTAACGGGATGCGCCTAGATACCTTGAGCTATAGTATGATGTGGAAAGTGACGTAATGGTAACATCGCCTGTGCCTGAGCTGGCATGAATAAACTGGTTTCCCCCTATGTATATGCCGACATGCGAAGGACCTGCTTCATAGGTGGAGAAAAATACGAGGTCTCCCAACTGCGGCTCACTCACTCTCAAGCCTGAGTAGTACTGTTCATCCGCCATACGGGGGATACTGATGCCGAAGTGATTAAACACATAGTAAGTGAAACCAGAACAATCAAAACCTGATGGCGATTTGCCCGCCCAGACGTATGGTACGCCTACAAACTGCTTGGCGAAGGCAACCAGGGCTGGAGCTTTGCGGTCCACATCTCCCCTGTCCGAAATAGTCCCTCTGGGTTTTGGTGATTGCAGCGCCGCCAGGGTTGCCAGGCCGGCGATGCCGTCAACTTCCAGATAGTTATCGGACTGGAATATGGCGACGGCACTTCGTGTGCCAAGGCCATATGAACCATCAAGAGGACCCTGATAGTATCCCAGATCACGGAGCCTTGTCTGAAGTTTAAGCACGTTGTCCCCGGACATGCCTTCCTTATATGGGGGTTGATCACTGTTTGGGGTTGAGGTAACATTGGTTGAAGCACTGCTCCTGGAAACATCGATACTGATCAAGTGCAGCGCTCTCAGTGTTTCCATGCCGGCGATGCCGTCAGCAGACAGTTGGTTGGCTGACTGAAAACTGGCCACGGCGTTACTTGTGCCTGTGCCGAATGAGCCGTCGAGAGCCCCCTGGTAGTACCCCAGGTCATGCAGTTTGGCCTGCAGTTTCAGCACCATGTCGCCCGACGAACCGGTTTTCAGTGGGAATTGTTCACCACCGGAGGAAGCGTTGGATGTGCCGGTAAGGTTCAGTGCCGCCAGGGTTGCTGAGCCGGCGATGCCGTCAGCGTCAAGTCCGTTAGCTGACTGAAAACTGGCCACGGCGTTACTTGTGCCAGCGCCGAATGAGCCGTCGAGAGCCCCCTGGTAGTACCCCAGGTCACACAGTCTGGCTTGCAGTTTCAGCACGTTATCACCGGACATGCTTTCTTTAAGCGCAGTTCCTTCAGCATAAACCAATGTGCCCTGGCTTAAAAAAACTAATGACATTACCAGCAACAAAACTAAAAATATAAATTTTTTTCTCATATTTAACCTCACTTTAGTTGGTTTAAAAAAGACAATTTTACATTGCAATAGTTTACCTAATGTTATTTCGCCAAATATATCTAAAATTCCTTTTCATAAAATTACAAAATTCTAAAAATTGTAGGGAAACTGGCAGAAAAACCACTGGAAATCTCCGTGGCCTCGCTACTCCTGAGCCGGTTAAATATTCATTTTTAGTAATTTCTAATAACTGGCAAAGAGAAAGTGCAAACAAGCATTGAATAAATTCTTAGTAGAAACCGATTTCATTACGAAAGACAATTTATGGTATAATCATCATGATTGACTAACAATCTTGATATCCCGCCCTTAATGGAAATTATTATAAGGCCATAAACAAAAGGATAATAATTGGGGGTAAATTAAATGTTGACGGGTTACTATAAGCTATAGTAAAAAAAGTAGAATTTTATTACATCATATTAATGGAAGGAATGATAACGTGGCAGAATTATTGGTTGTTAAAGTGGAGCATAATAAAAGTGGGAACAAGGAGGTATTTTATTTCGAACATTATTCTGTGCTTCATGAAAATCTGTTTCAAGAGTCAGAACCCAAGTCAGTTATAGCTTCAGCTGATTCAGGCCATAAATTCAATGTGGTCCCGGGTATATATGAATTGGTTTTCTCAGAGGAAGTGGAGGGGAGCCGCACGTTGATTTCTGCTGTATTCCTTAAGCAGGTTGACTATTGGCAGGAATAGGTTGCCATTATGCTACAGATTACCTAGTGCATAGATATCCTGGTCCGTATGTTGACCGGCTCGTAGTTGTCCAGCAGTTTGCCGTCAACTACGACTACTACCGGGTATTGACCGGCATTAAACGCTGAACCGATTCTCCCCGCCGAGTCTATTGTTAAAATGCCGCCCTCTACTCCCTTGAGTTTATAAAGCCTGTCAAGGGCAAGTTCCGCAGCTTCCTGAGGCGGTGTCCCTGCTGATATTTTTTCGTCTATGAACTTGGCTGTAAGTGTTTCTATGAATGCCTCCCCGACACCGGTACACACTGTGGCGCTGGTCCCGGAGGCAAAGATACCACCGCCCAGGCTTGGCGTGTCACCAACCCTGCCCGGTATTTTTAAGGAACAACCTCCTGTGGAAGAGGCCGCTGCCAGACCTGTCCCGTCCCATGCGACACACCCTACCGTATCACCTCTGTATTCAAGGCCTGTAAACAAATTTTGAGAAGGCGTCTCGCCGCGCGCCAGGCTTTCCTTGGCCTTGCGCCAGGCCTCCAACTGTTCTTCGGAGATGCAGTTAGCCCTTGGGAAGCCCTGTTGGAGCGCGAACTTAAAAGCTCCATCTCCGGTCAGAATGACCTCGTTGGTTTTTTCCATAAGCGCGCGGGCCACTGAAATAGGATTTTGGACATTGCGGATGGCGGCGACAGCGGCAAAACGGACCGTCAGTCCATCAGCGATAGCGGCGTCCATTTCAACCTCCCCGTCCATATTGAGTACAGAACCGTACCCGCAGTTGAATTTAGGGGAGTCCTCCAAAATATTAAGCACCGCTTCCAGCGCCTGGGTACGACTTTTTGTCAATAGCCGGTATCCCTGCAGAGCCGCATCCTCAAGAACTGCCATGAACTGTCTTTCCCTGCTTGTGTCCAATCCACCATGTAAAGCTATAATTCCCATGCTCTTAGTCTGGGCATTGTGCATTTCTTCTATGCATAAATATTTTCTCACTTACACAGGAAAATAAGGATTGGCACAGAATAAAACGGATCATACTCATCTGTCGGTAATTCAATAGTGAGAAACAAGAGGAATAGCTTTGATCATATATGTTTTGGCTGTTAATATTACCGGCTTTTTTATGATCTGGTACGATAAGGCGCTGGCGAAATCCGGCAAATACAGAATACCTGAGAGCAGGCTCTTGCTGGTAGCGCTGGCGGGAGGTTCAATTGGTGTATACACCGGGATGCACCTGTTTAAGCATAAAACGAAAAAACTCATTTTTACCATTGGTATCCCGGCTATTTTTATCGCCCAAATACTGATTTACCGGAATATCCATTAAATATTTGCAGACATTCTAAGATCATGTTGAATGCCCGGTTTTAGAGGAAATAGTGCCACTAACGCTTCCGGAGAACGAATTATTGTACTGCCGGTTTTTTATTTACCGGCAGATTATCTTTCGGCCCCTCAAAAAAGCCTCTTTCTTCGTATTACAAGTTAGGAGCGGTCTACAGCCAGCCCCTATAGCACACGGAAAAGAGGTGTTCCGCAGGCAAAAAGGGGAGTGAAAAATTGCATCCTGTACAGGTTGAAGAGAATATAAGAAAAATCAAAGAGGGTGACCGCTTACTCAGAGAAGATTTCCTTGAACACAACAAAACATTTATCCATAAGATTGCCTGTAAATTTGCCAGGCGGCTTTTGGAATGGGGCAGGGATGACGAGCTTGCTATTGCCCTCATGGCTCTAAATGAGGCGATAGACCGCTTCCGTGCGGATACAGGTGTTCCTTTTCCGGCATACGCCAGGATCGTCATCTTGAGCAGGCTTACCGACCACCAGCGGCGGGAGAGCAGGAGCGCGTCGTTAGAGGTCCTCCTGCCGCAGCAAGGGGATGAATCAAACAGCGCGGAGTTAAGTAAAGCCTGGAAAGTTTACTTATTGGAAACCGCTGCCAGGGAAAGGGCAGAGGAGATTAAAGAGTTTGAAGAATTACTCAGAGGATACGGCGTGTCGTTTGAAGACCTGGTAAAGTGTTCGCCCCGGCACCGCGATACCCGCCGTTCGCTGATGCTTGCCGCTGCGGAATTAACGAAAAGGGCGAACCTTTTAACGGAGTTCAGAGTTAAAAAAAAGCTGCCGCTTATGGAATTAGAGAATTGCACAGGTATAAGCCGCAAGACTCTTGAAAGGGGCCGCAAATATATAATTGCCGTTTCGCTCCTTATTTCCAGGCAGAATGATTTTCTGTACCTGAGTTCTTATCTGAGATTGCCTTTCCAGGAATAGGGGGACCTTAAATGGAAGAGCGTGGTATTGTCGCTAAGATTAACGGGAAATCTTGTATAATAATCACTCCTGACGGTGAGTTCAAAAAAGTTCCACTGCCCACAAGTGGTTCAACAGCAATTGGTCAGGAGATAGTTGCCAGAAAAAAAAGAGTTGTACCATTTTTAAGGCATTTTATGGTTGCCGCATCTTTGCTGGTAGTTTTCATTTTTGCGGGCAGGTTTTATTTGGGCCAGGCTCCGGAGGCTTCCGCTTACATGACTATAGATATAAACCCCAGTATTGAGCTGGCTGTGGCAAGTGACGGTAAAGTGGTTTCAGGCAGCGGTTTAAACAGTGACGGCGAAATAATAATCTCTAAAATTAAGGTAAAAGGGCTTGCCCTGCCTGAAGCGGTTGAGCTGATTATTGAACAGGCTATTGCCGACAATTTTCTGTCAAATGAACAGGACAACGTGGTGCTGGCGACAATTACCTTTGAGAATGGTGAGTCTGCCGCGATAGATTTGGAGTCTGTTTACGGAGCCATTAGAGGTTCTATGGATACCGGCGGCTTGGACGCGGAAGTGATCATTAAGCCGGTACAGGCTGAGGTGCGCCAGGAGGCGATAAAATCCGGAATATCCACAGGAAGATATCTTTTACTCCAAAAGTCAGCTGAAAAGAGTATACAGTTCAGCGCCGGAGAGATGGGGACTATGAACCTGGGGGAAATGGAAAGAGAGAAGAAAATGTCTCTTATCTATCTGTTGAATGACGCGGATGAAGAAGATTCCACCGGTATCGGGGGAGAGCAAAAAAACATCTATAGCCGGCGGGGAATATTTGTTGAGCGTGATAATCCTGAAAGTCATAAAACACCGGCGGCGGATAAAAAACGAGATATGGAAAATGCTATTAGTGACAATAAAAAGCTGGATAAGGATAACGGTAAAATAAATATAAACCAGCATAATTTGAAAGATGAAGATGAGGATAAGGATTCTCAGCAGGATAACAACAGCGGGAAAACAAAGGGCAAGTCAAATGATAAAGATGACCGTTTTGGTGGTGAACAAGGCCGGAACGGCAACCGCTAAATGACCGTTTGAGTAGTATGAGTAATAATATTAGCAAAAAAGTGGTAGGAGTCTTAGACTCAAACCACTTTTTTTCTTTATAGAGGGATCCACTCGATTTTGTTTAGGATTATAGTTCTGCAATTTGTCCATAGATGTCTGTATTTCATGAAAATTCAATGTCAACCTTAATAAGTATTATTTGTGTCTGGTTTACTTCAATAATCATTAGTTTATTGCTTATAGATAGGTATTACTATATAATGGTATTTAAAAAAGGAGTTGATGAGTTTGCGTTTGGGCACAGGGAGAATTGGTATGGTTTTTTTTGTTGGAGTCATATTTCTTTTAACGATGGTTGTTGTAGGGTGCGGCAAGAAGGAAACAAATACCACTGCTCAGCAGCAGACCAACACTACTACTCAGCAGGGGCAGACGGGAAACACGCAACAAACCACAGGTAAAACTACAACACCAAACAGTGCGTGGAAGATAAACCAGTTCAAAGCGGGCGACTATTTCAAATATGAATTTACTTTTACCGAGTACGAAAATACTACCAAGGGCTGGTATGCGCTCGATCTTCTGCCGAAGAGTGGTGATTTGGTTGAGGTATCAGTAAAGGGGGAAGTAAATAGTAATCCATTTTCTTTTAAACAGGACTCCACCCTCAAAGATGTGACATCAACTGTAACTATGGGCATGACCAGGGTGCCGTCAGTAGGCATGTTTGCTATTCATTTATTGTCTCCACTCGGGGTTTCGATCGGTCAGGCCTCCGGCGTTGATGTGGGAGAAAGGCAGTTCTCCCAGGAAGGGCATACCTACGTTGAAAAAACTACAGGAACCCAGACCTACGCGGGGGTAACCGGAAAATCCGGGATTCAAACAAAGGACGGCGCTGAAGTGAAAAACTGGTGTGTCAATCTGGATTACCCGCTGCCATTGCATTCAAAAACGCAAATGTCCGAGGACGCCATCATTGAGTATACGCTGCTTGAAGCACGGCGCGGCAATTAACCTCTTATGTAAAAAGTGAGACAAGGGGACGGTTCTCTTGTCTCATTCTCT
>CAZIYV010000121.1:0-10440 GCA_964543575.1 uncultured Pelotomaculum sp. | reverse complement strand
AAGGATACGGGGAGGTTTTATTTGTGGAAACGCTTCTTGGGCAAACACTAATAAAACTTATTAAAGGAGATATCACCTTACAGGAAACCGAGGCTATTGTAAATGCAGCCAACTCCGGGCTGATGGGTGGAGGAGGCGTGGATGGCGCCATTCACCGCGCCGGTGGTCCCCAGATCCTGGCGGAGTGCAGGGAAATCCGCGCCAGGCAAGGCATGCTGCCCGCCGGCAAAGCTGTTATCACCGGCGGAGGCCGTCTCAAGGCGCGCTATGTTATACATACGGTCGGCCCGGTATGGTCCGGTGGCGGCAGGGACGAGGATGAGCTTTTACGCAGCGCTTACCACAGTTGCCTGTCCCTGGCCAGGGAACAGGGGATCCGTTCAATTTCCTTCCCGTCGGTCAGCACCGGTATATACCATTTCCCCATCGACCGGGCAGCAAGGATCGCTCTCCGTGTAGTACGGGATTTTGTCATTGCCCAGCCCGGGTTTGAAGAGGTGCGTTTTATTCTTTTCAGTGACCAGGTGCTGCGAGAGTTTGAAGCGGCCTGGGAGGAAATAACGGACAACGACGCAAAATAATTGACAGAACAATTTAGATTCCATCATATTGTAGGGCGCTGTGACCACAGCGCCTTGACTTTTTGGGGAAAAGTTTTTATAACTTGAAGTAATTTATTTGTTTCTCTCGTCTAATCAGGTAGAAGCGCCGGAGAGGATATGATCATGATTACAGATGAGCTTCTGGTGTACAGGGCAAGAGACGGGGATCTGAGAGCGTATGAAGTTCTTATTCAGCGTTACCAGGATAAAGTCTATAACCTTGCCGCCAGAATGATCAATAACAGGGAAGATGCGCATGACCTGGTCCAGGAAACCTTTATCCAGATTTATAAGTCACTCCGGCACTTCAGGGGAGATTGCAGCTTTGGGACCTGGTTGTACAGGGTGGCGACCAACAAATGTCTGGACTTTCTGCGGCGAAAAAAGCCTGAGCAGGTGTTCCATCCAGCTTCTGAAAAGGACGAGCTTATCGCTGACAGCCGGGACGGGCCAGAAGAATCGCTGCTCAAGGAAGAGGAGGCTTATGTGGTACGCAAGGCTCTGGCAAGCCTCCCCAGGAACTACCGGATCGTGCTGGTGCTTCACCACTACCAGTTGTTGGGTTATAAGGAAATCGCAGAGATTCTCGATCTGCCGGTAAAAACTGTGGCCACAAGGTTGTACCGGGCCAGGCGAATTCTAAGGGAAAAGCTTACAGGAGGTGAGTACGGTGAAATGCAGGCAGGTAAAAACAAACATGGTCAATTACCTGGCGGGGGAATATCAGTTATTTAATTTGCGTGAATTTGAAAAACACCTTTTTGCCTGTTCTGCCTGTCAGAAAGAACTAGCCGGCCAAAAAGACTTGAACAGGTTTCTGGCCGGGCTGCCCGATGCGGCAGCGCCACCGGATTTCACCGCCGGAATTATTGATGCTATCAGCAGCTTTGAACAGGCAGAACCGGCGACGGTAAGGCTAAGTCCGACCGTAAGATTGACATTTATACGCGATCTTGTGGCAGCTGCCGCTGTAACCCTGGTCCTTTTCTGGACAGGCGGCAGTATTTTTGAACATAAAAACGTAAGCCTGGCAGGGCAGAAACTAAACAGTGCTGTGCAATTATATATGAGAACATCCGAAGGAGCCTTCAACAGGGCGTATGACACTCTGGACAACCTGGGTGGGTCTTTTAATAAAGGAGTGAAGTAAAAATGAAATGCGTGCATCATGAAGAACAGGAGGCTGTGGCTGTTTGCTTAACCTGTCACCAACCGGTTTGCGGGACGTGTCTGATTGAGCTGGGCGGTAAGCAGTACTGCAGGGCCTGTCTGGAAAAACAAGTGGTGGATAAGGCTGTGGCAGGGCTGAGAGGCAAAGGTTCCTTCCTGGCCTTTATCCTGTCATTGATCCCCGGAGTCGGCTACCTTTACCTGGGTTTGATGCGGCGGGGCCTGCAAACAATGGTTGTTTTTTACGGCACTATCTTTTTAGCAGCAGCGCTAAACTTTGAAGAGATTACCGCACTGGTGCTGCCGGTAATCTTGTTTTACACAATTTTTGACACCCTCCAACTCCTGAAACAAATTAACGATGGGCAGCAGGTGGAAGATAAACTGCTCTTTGAGACTGGCTCTCTGGAAGCAAGAAAGGGTGTGATCGGTGGCGGGCTTATTGTTATTGGAGCTATTGCCCTGCTCAACAACCTTCTCCCTCACTTTTTTGCTTATCATTACTATCTAAGCAGAGTAGTTCCAGCTGTTTTGATCATAGCCCTGGGTGTTTATATACTGGTCCGCAATGGAAAAAGGAGTGAGTAAACATGGCTGGAAAAATCAAGGCAGGTCCCTTAACCCTGGCCTTGGGACTTGTTGTCCTGGGTTTGGGCATGCTGGTATATAACTTCGGTGGTATGTCTTCCCCTCAAAACCTTTGGAAATTCTGGCCTTTACTTTTAATCGGCCTGGGGTTTGAGTTTTTAATGCGGAGGCTGCTGCACAGGGATGACGAGGTTGTTTTTCACATCCCGAGCTGCCTGCTGATAGGGTTTTTGATTCTGGCTGGATTAACTGTAACGGCGTTTTCAGAGACGAATATTAACAAGATTCTAGAGGATACAGTTTTTAGAAATAGTTTGAGCTACACCAGACAGTGGCAGTCCGAACCGGTTTCTCTGGCTGAGGGTTCACAGCTGAGAGTGGAAAACAAAAACGGTACGCTGCAAATCAGGCCCAGTGCAGATGAGAATTTGCATGTGCAGGCTGAGATAACCGCATACAGCCATTCGGAAGACAGAGCGAAGATTAATGCTGAAAACAGCGATGTGGTGATTGAAAAGACAAATGGTACCCGGATTTTCACCAGATTTGAGGGAGATTCAGACAGCCACAACATATCAGTAAACCTTACTGTGGAAATCCCCGCCGGGCTGTCTACAGAGGTGGACTGTAGTAACGGCAGGATTGAGATTCGTGACTTGACAGGGAAGTTGAACGTCCGGACGGACAACGGTGAGGTTAATGTGCTTGGGCTAAACGGCAGCCTGGAAGTGAACACTGAAAACGGTCAGATCACGGTCAGTAATGTTACGGGCAGTATTACGGCTAACGCAAGGAACGGCCAGATCCTGGTGGAGAATCCAAGTGGAGACGTCCAGGCCCGGACCCGGAATGGTGACATAGAACTTTTCTCAAACGCACCGCTGACTAAAAACTATATTTTAAGCAGCAGCCACGGGAATTTAGATTTGAGACTGCCGGGGGACTCTGATCTTACAATCGAAGCCAGGACAAGAAACGGGAGTATCTCAGGAATGAATGATAGTTTAGACTCCAGGCCGGCACAGCTTAAGACCGACCTGTTGAAACTGGGCGGCGGCAAGGGCGGCGCCAGGCTTAGCACGGAAAATGGCAGTATTCAGGTATATGTTGAATAAAAATCCATGACCTTTGAAATAGCTTGTTAATAAAATCACAGCCCGGCTCAGCCGGGCTGTGGTATTTAAAAGAACTGTTCAGGTATTACTGGGTTATAATAACGGTCCGTGTATCCCCGTCCCAGGTCACCTGGCATTCAAACGATTCCGCTACAAACCTTAGTGGCACAACCGTCCGGTTATTAATGATCTTAGCCGGTGTATCCAGTTCCATCAGCTCACCATTCTTATAAGCTGCCCCGTCAATGACCAGCTTTATTTCCGTGCCATTTTTTTTGGCGGTTACCGTCTTGGTGTCCCCGTCCCATTTAACTTCAGCGCCCAGCGCTTCGAATATAGCCCTGAGGGGGACCATGGTGCGGCTGTTTTCTATAAAAGGCGGTACATCAAAACTAAGATATTTATTGTTGAAGAGCACCTTGATGTCGCTGTATATTAGGCTGTACACCTGTCCTTCAGCTGTACCTTTAGCGTTTGTGGCGTATGCTTTATAGTAGTATGTTCCGGCGGGCAGGTAATCAAGTTTCTTGCTGAAAAGGCCGCTATGATTATTTTTATCAACAATAAATTTTTGTGATTTTGCGGGGTCCGAACTCCAGAAGATAAAGCCATACTCATCTGTTTTTCCGCCGTTGTTTACAATCTTTCCATTCAAGGTTGCCGACTCCATGGTTATGTTGGTTGCCGGGTTTGTCTCAACCACCGGTTGAGCGGTACAACTCGCTCAGCCCGAATAAGCGTTGTCAACATTTAAGGCGAGGCCGGTAACAACTAACAAGCTTAGAACAAGAAGCATAGTGGCCAGCTTGCGCGGCAGGTTGGTAAGATTCATAGTTTCCACTCCCAAATTATTTTATACTGGAGAGAATATTCTACGATATACAACAAAATCCTTTTTGTGTAACGGTTATTAATAAGATTTTCCTATAATTATTTAATTCATTCTTGAGTACATGCGCCTGCTGGCAGAATAAATCCGCAATCTGCCTGATCCGTACTTTTTTGTTGCAATCTTCAAACTTTTTAGATATTCTAGGTTTAGTAAGTATCTAGCTACTGAATGTTCTGAGCAGTTAATTTTTAATGCGGAGCCTAACAGACAATTTGCGCTAAAAGTTCAGGCTTACGGGAGGTTGGATAAGTTGATATCACCTGCAGACCTTGGCAATGAGATCTATCAGATTGATCTGCATGACCAGGAGCCTGGCCGGACAAATTGTTTTCTGATTTTGTCAGACAAGGTGGCGCTGATTGAAACAGGCCCGGCCCCGGGAGCGGCGCGCGTCAGGGATGCCTTAAAAAGTCTGGCTGTACCACCGGAAAAGGTTGATTACATTATTGTCACTCATATACACCTGGACCATGCCGGAGGCGCCGGCACACTGGCGAGGCACCTTAAGCAGGCCAAGGTTTGTGTGCATCCCAGAGGGGCCAGGCACCTGATCGACCCGTCCAGACTTGCGGCCGGCGCCAGGGCTATCTACGGCGCCAGCTTTGACCTTCTGTTCGGCGAGGTTCTGCCGGTTCCGCAAGAAAGGGTCTACACGCCTGCGGACGGAGAAACCCTGGATCTTGGTGGCGGCAGGGTGCTTGCCTTCCATTATACTCCTGGGCATGCCCGGCACCATTTTGTTGTACATGACCCGGTCAGCAGTGGAATATTCAGCGGTGATGCCCTGGGCCTGCGTTTCCAGGCCTTGAGTGACCTCCTGGGCTTTGATTTTACGATGCCGTCCACACCCCCGCCGGAGTTTGACCCTCCGGCGGCGCTGGAAACGATTGAACGAATGCTCTCTCTTAAGCCCGCCTGCATTTATTTTACTCATTTCGGAAGGGCTGCCGGAGCGCCGGCTATCCTCAGCCGCCTTAAGGAACTGATATCAGTTTTTGAATCGATTGGCCGGCAGGTTTTTGACTCAGGGGGAGGGGCAAAGGAAATTGAAGCTGCCTTATGGGAACTGGTTATGCATGAACTGGGCCGGCACACGGTATTAGACAGAGAACACCCCGCGGTAAAATTTCTGGAACTGGACCTGAGGCTTAATGCAGAGGGTATTGCCCACTATTTAAAAAAATGAAATCCAATTACCAGCAGGATACTAATTGAGATTTGCGGTTTAAAATAGTATTATAAAAAGAAAAATTAAGTTTTGTTGGCAAAATTGTTTTGATTGGGAGTAGGGATATGAATTTTATAACAAATGTGTTCTTGCGCTGGGGCCTGATCCAGTTGTTTGTGTTCGTCCTGGTCGCACTGATCAACCCGGGACTCTGGCAGGTCCTTGTTTCGATGATAATCGCCAGTGCCCTTGGCACTTACCTCCTCGTGGACTATATTCAGAAGAATAAGTTTATAAGAATCAAACTGGATGAACACCCCCTTGATTCCACCCTGCAAATTGCCAATGAGACTCTGCCTTACTTAAGGCGCGGCCTGAACGAAGAAACAGCGTATAAGACCGCTGAAATCATCCTGAAACTGAGTGATGTATCAGCTGTGGCTGTAACGGACCGGGAAAAAGTACTGGCTTATATAGGAGAATGCTCTGACCACCACCTGGCGGGAGGGCCGATCATCACTTATGCCACCAAACACGCATTGGAAACCGGTGAGCTGATCATCATCAAAGATAAAAAAGGGCTTAACTGCCCTGACGAAAACTGCACCCTGCAGTCGGCGGTTATCGCCCCCCTTAAATGCAAGGGTGAAGTGGCGGGTACGGTCAAACTTTACCAGACCAGTCAGGGCGACTTGCAGCCTTCGGTGGTAAAACTTGCCATGGCTGTTGCCCAGCTTTTAGGGCTTCAAATGGAACTGGCGGAACTGGACCGGCAGGCCCAACTGGTAACCAAGGCCGAACTGGACGCCCTGCATGCTCAGATCAACCCTCACTTTTTATTCAACACCCTCAATACCATCATCACGTACACCAGGACCAATCCCGAAACATCCCGCAGGCTCTTAATCAGGCTGGCTTCTTTTTTCCGTCAGACTTTAAAAAGGCACGGACATTTCAACACATTGAGGGAAGAAATTGAATACGTCAACACTTACCTGATTCTTGAAAAAGCCCGCTTCAGAGAAAAACTTAGAATTCAGAGGGATATTGACCCCACCCTGATTGATTGTCAGGTGCCTGTGCTAACGCTGCAGCCGCTGGTGGAAAATGCCATAAAGCACGGTATTCAGCCCAAAATGGGACCGGGAACGGTTTTTATTTCCGCCCGGCGGATTAATGGTGAAATGGTTTTTGAGATCAGGGACGATGGTGTTGGCATTAGCGGCGAAATCATGCCTAAGGTTCTTCAGCCCGGTTTCGGTTCCGGTAACGGTGTTGGTTTAAGCAATGTTCATGAGCGTTTAAAGAGTCTTTTTGGAGAAGATTACGGACTGCGCATCGAAAGCGAGGAAGGCAAGGGCACAGGTATATACGTCAGGGTTCCCCTGAATGAAGACGCCCACGAGGAAGGGGGGTATACCATTGAAACTCAAGGCATTGATTATAGATGACGAGTATCCCGCCAGACAGGAGTTGAGATATGCGCTCGCCAATTTCGACAGCATCGAAATCGTTGGTGAGGCTGCCAATGCCCAGGAGGCACTGGCCTTGATTAAAGCGCTTGACTACCAGGTGCTGTTCCTTGATATTTCCATGCCTGGTATGAGTGGCCTTGAATTAGGGGCGACTATACAGGAACTGCCAAACCGGCCATATATTATATTTGTCACTGCTTTTGACGAATATGCCTTATCAGCTTTTGATGTAAACGCCATAGATTATATTTTAAAACCCATAGAACCAAAACGTTTAAAAAAAGCGATTGATAAAGTGATCAAACTTACACGGGAGTCCAAGGGCGCGTCCGAAGAGTTTCTGCGCTCACATGAAGGACATGATGCCCGCATGGGTGAAACCGGTCCTGATAAGGAGAGGGGACAGATAAAGATTGACCGGATTCCCGCTGAAATACAGGGTAAGACAATTCTTGTCAGCGAGTCTGATATATTTTACGCTTACACCGAACAGGATAATATCTATATAAAAACCTTTAATGAAAAGCTTTTCACACGTTTTACCCTGAAAGAACTGGAAGCTCGTCTCAACCCCCAGGTTTTTTTCCGGACGCACCGCTGTTATCTGGTGAACCTAAATAAAGTAAAAGAAATCGTGCCATTTTTCAACGGTACCTATAACCTGGTTGTGGAGGACAAGGAGCGCAGTGAGGTTCCGGTTAGCCGGGCCCAGGCCAAGAAATTAAGGAGGATTTTGGGGTTTTAGGTTTCCCCGCTCTGTAAATATGCGCACCTAACCTGCTGCCGGGCCTAAAAAACTCAGGATGCAGGTTTTTTTAACTTATTAGAGAAAAATATTGGTATCTATTAAGATAGAATAACAGGTTCAGAATTCAGGAGACAGAAAACAGATATCATTGACGCTAATGCGGTATTAGCAACAGGATGAAAATTGAGGTTCGATTTCAATCGGACATCGGAATGAATGGGCAGGTTATAGAGGAGGTTTGAGTTTTGCGGATTGTTACAGCGGAAGAAATGAAGACATTGGATAAGGCGGCGATAGAGGAGTACGGGATTTCAGGCCTGGTTTTAATGGAAAACGCGGGACGTCAGGCGGTTGAATTAATCCGGAGTGTGCTGGGAGAAGTGCGGGGCAAGGTCATTACAATTTTTATCGGCAAGGGCAACAATGGTGGGGACGGCCTGGTTATGGCACGCCATCTTTTGAACATGGGAGCTGAGGTAAAGGTATTATCGATGGTTAACCTGGAGGAGATCAGCGGGGACGCGGCGGTAAACCTTGATATATGGCGGAAAATGGATCAGAAAGTATTTTCCCTGCACCATGGCGACGGGATAAATATTGTAAAGTTAGTTTTGATGAACACCGACATGATCGTCGATGCCATATATGGTACCGGATTCCGGGGCAGCATTGCGGAAAAGGCCGGCCGGGTTATCGAGGCGCTGAACGGAAGCGGCAGGCCCATATTAGCTGTGGATATACCCTCCGGACTGGAAGCTGATACCGGCAGGGTCAGCGGCGCCTGCATCCGGGCGGACTACACCGTCACTTTCGGTTTGCCCAAGCTGGGCCTGATCCTGGAGCCAGGAGCGGGTTATACCGGACAACTTAAAATCGCCGATATATCCATCCCAGCGGTTCTTGTGGAAAAAACCGCCCCTCAAAGATTTTTAATAACCGCTGAGCTGGTTAAAGAATGGCTGCCCTCCCGCCCCAACCTCGCTCATAAGGGAAATTTCGGCAGGGTGCTGGTGGTCGCGGGGTCCAGGGGCATGACGGGCGCCGCCTGCCTGACCGGGGAGTCAGCCTTGAGGGCCGGCGCCGGTCTGGTTACTGTGGCAGTGCCGGAAACACTCCATCAAGTTATGGAAGAGAAACTGACCGAGGTAATGACCTCCCCGCTGCCCGATACAGGGAAAGGCAGCCTTAGCCGGGGCGCGCGCCAGCGCATCCTGTCTCTTCTCGAAAAAGCGGACGTACTGGCCATTGGTCCCGGCCTGTCACAGGCAACCGAGGTGATCGCCCTGGTGAGGGAACTGCTGCCGCACGTCAAGGTACCCTGTGTTTTAGATGCCGACGCTCTCAATGCCCTGGCGGGCTCGGGCGATATTTTAAGAAAGGTGCAAGCCCCTGTGGTAATCACCCCTCATCCCGGTGAGATGGCCAGACTGCTGGGTATGACTCCAAAGGAGATTCAACAGGATAGAATAGCCGCCGCTGTGCAAGCGGCTGAGAGATGGAGTGTAACAGCGCTTCTGAAAGGGGCGCGGACTGTTGTTGCGGCGCCGGACGGGGCAATTTTCATCAATCCTACAGGTAATCCCGGCATGGCAACCGCTGGCAGTGGCGACGTGCTGACCGGTGTTGTGGCTTCACTGATAGCCCAGGGTATGGAGACAGCCAGAGCGGCTGCGGCCGGCGCTTATATCCATGGTCTGGCGGGTGACCTGGCAGCCAGGGAGAAAGGTATGATGGGTTTGATTGCCGGCGATATATTATACGCGCTTCCGGCTGCCACGCGGGAACTGGTTGAAATGCGCTAACAGATTTAGCATTATTAACAGGACAGAGAATTTTTATAATAAAGGTAGTAGAAAATGACATATTAGATACATATGCTTCGATGCGATGCGGTAAAGAATAAAAATTGTAGGTTCGGATTTATCCGAACAATATTGTGCGAATAAATCGCACCTGCAAAAATTTTAATTCTTCAGGACATTAGCTTTTAATTAAGGAATAAAAAATTACTAGATGCGGGGTGATTATCTTGATTATCGGTGTGCCTAAGGAGATAAAATCGAATGAAGACAGGGTGGCGGTTACTCCGGCGGGAGTGCACACTTTAACCGGGGCGGGCCACGAAATAATCGTTGAAGCCGGCGCGGGTCTGGGCAGCGGTATCAGCGATGAAGCTTTTATGTCTGTGGGGGCTGAAATAGCTGAGGCGCCATCAGAGATATTTGAGCGAGCTGAGATGATCATGAAAGTAAAAGAACCTCTCCCCCAGGAGTATCCCCTGCTGCGCGAAGGACAGATTTTGTTCACCTACCTGCATCTCGCCAGCGCGCCTGAGCTTACCGGGGCTTTGCTTGAGAAGAAAGTTATCGGCATCGCCTATGAAACAATTCAATTAGACAACGGATCGCTGCCCTTGCTGATCCCCATGAGCGAGGTTGCCGGCAAAATGTCAGTACAGATAGGCGCCCATTTCCTTGAAAAGCCGAGCGGGGGGAGAGGGATTCTACTGGGCGGCATACCCGGTGTGCCTGCGGCGGATGTGGTTATTGTCGGCGCCGGCACAGTCGGGGCCAGCGCTGTTAAAGTGGCCGCTGGTATGGGCGCCCAAGTGACGGTTATCGACCGCAGCCCGGACAGGCTGCGTTATCTGGACGACCTTTATGGTGGGAGGCTCATAACACT
>CAZIYV010000120.1:0-10458 GCA_964543575.1 uncultured Pelotomaculum sp. | reverse complement strand
TCAGCCGGGTAGTCCGTTTGCCCCGGTTGAGCGATAAAGAACTGGAATCGGCCGCCAAGTTTGAAATACAAAAGTTTGTGCCTACGCCGGTTGACCAACTGATCATCCGGCATGTAAGATTGTCAGACGCTGTGGATAACCTTGATTACGCCCCTAAAGGCGCCGCGTCGGGGGCCTCAGAAACCACCGATAAAAAAGTAGATCAGGAAGGGCAGGACGTGCTGCTCCTGGCCGTACCTTTAACGACTGTATATCAGTACCACAGTATTTTCTCCCGTGCCGGTATGGTGGTTACGGCGGCTGACCTGCAGGCTTTTGCCCTGTGGCGGGTCTTTGGCAAAAATATGCGGGGTACAGTTGCTCTGGTTGATTTTGGGGCAAAAACATCTCATCTTGTATTGGTCAAGGACGGTCTAATCAAATTTGTCCGTCTTTTGCCGGTGGGCTGTGAGGTATTAACCGATTTTATTATGAGAACCTACGAGGTTGACTATCAGGAAGCAATGCGAATACTTGCGGAAGTTGATACAGCCCTGAGTTTAGTTCATAGTCAGGAAAGCAAACAGGAAAAGGAAGCATCACCACCTGACCTTACTGCACAAATAGAAGAAGCCGCTGCTTCACTTGAAAATGATTTTTACAGTCAGCAGACTGACCGGACAATTGAGCTGCTGCGGGATGTCATCCTGGAAATTACTAAAGAGCTGCGCAGGTCGTTAAATTTTTATTTCACCCAGGAAAACATTTCAGCTGAAAAGATTATCTTAAGCGGTGGCATGGGTCACCTTAAGGGTTTTGTGGGGGAAATGCAGAGTTCTTTAGATATACCTATCGAAATCGGTGTTCCTGAGATCGAATTCGCGGCAGACAAGGTGTACGATCCAGTGTACGCCATTGCTATTGGACTGGCTTTAAGGGAGTTGATCAGTTAAATGTACGCGTATAAGGTCAACTTGCTGCCCCCGCAGCTTCAACGAGAGGGGATCATAGACTTCCGCCGGCTGATCCTTATCGGCGGCGCAACCCTGCTGTTAGCTGTGATCCTTGGCGGCTACGGCATCCTTTTGATTAATTATATGAGCATGAAAAATGAGCTGGCATCAAATAAACAGCAGTTGGCTACCCTGTCGCCCCTGGTGTCCCGGGTGGAAGGAATAGTAAAAGAAAGAAAAGAACTCGAGGCTACTCTGGAAGAATACAATGTGATTCTTAAAAAGCACGTGGCTTGGTCCAACCTGCTTTATGATCTGGGTGATATCGCGCCGGTTGATTTGTGGCTGACTGATATAGATATTTCCAGCAAAACCCCGGCTGCCAAGGAACAAAACGTTA
This sequence comes from uncultured Pelotomaculum sp., assembly GCA_964543575.1. Classification (GTDB taxonomy): domain Bacteria; phylum Bacillota; class Desulfotomaculia; order Desulfotomaculales; family Pelotomaculaceae; genus Pelotomaculum_B. The sequence goes on along the minus strand of CAZIYV010000120.1, from coordinate 9,126 downwards.
GCGCCAAGCCGGATGCCTCAGCCAAAGCCGACGCGCAGCCAAAAGAAGCAGACATATATTCCCGCCCCAAAACAATTAACTACAAGGGTATATCCCAAACGGTTCCCTCTATAGGTGTTTTTATCAGGAACCTCACCACGCTGCCATATTTTGAAGAGGTTAAGCTGGTAAAAATAGAATCCGATGCCCAGGGGGCAAAATTTGAAATTACCGCGAAAGTAAAGGATGAAAAGTAATGTGGAACAGGTTGAGTACAAGGGAAAAGGCGCTTATGATTGTACTGTTCGGCGGCGGCATTGTTTTTTGTACCATTTATTTTATTTTAGTCCCGCAATTTAAGGCCTATGCTCAGGTTAAAAATGAGCTAACAGAAAACAGGGCTAACTTATCCAGAGCACAGGCCACGGCTGCTTCCCTTAAGACTGAGAATGACAGGTTTAATAAAGTAAAAGAAGAGTATGCGGTTAAGGGCAAACCTTTTACAAGCAGTATGAGGGATGGCTCTGATGTTATTTTCCTGGGATTGATCTCAGCTTCCGAGAGGGTTGACATTACTGAAATAGAGCCGGGCGATATCATTGAAAAAACGCACTCGCTGGAACTGCCCCTGAAAATAGGTGTTCAGGGCAACTACCTGGGCTTGATTGAGTTTTGTAAGGATATCGACAAGCAGATGAAAAAATCAACCAACCTGGCTGAGATTAGGAGTCTGAATATATCTTCCGGCTTATCCTCCACCAGCCAATCGTCCAAGCAATCTACCGGCGCTAAAAATACTGCGGTTGCGGTTAATGTAGGAGCGGCTCCCGGCACGGTTAAGGCCACAATAGGTATTGTTATGTTCTCCGCTAAAAATCCCGAAGGAAAGCTTTACCTGGAAGAAGTATCAAGGTGGCTGCTGGGCCGCGGCAATGTCTTCAGGCCAACTTTTTCTATAGCGCCATATGCGGAGCTGTCCGGCACTCTTAGTTCACGAAGTCCGGTCAGCCTGCCCGTGGGCGGACCGTACACCGGTTCAGCAAACACCCAGCTACTCAATGCCGATCCTGAATATATTCTCAAAAAATAGTTTCCGGAACAAGGTTATACCGCTGATTAAACAGTAATCAGTGGTATTTTTTTGCAGACCTGATATTATAGTATTAATCACTTGTAATAGGCAAGCCAATATCTGTATTAAAAACAGCTTAATGGTAATGATAAGCGGTAACTAAAATGTATATTTTTTGAGGTGATTTGCTCTGGTTGAAAAACAGGTTCTAAAAGAGATTATCGACGCGGCGACTGCCAGCGGCGGTGACTTTGCCGATATTTTTGTTGAGGAGAGAATCAATGTTGGTATAGGCTGTGAGGCAGGCAAGATCGAGCGTGTACTGTCCGGTGTCGAGGCTGGCGCGGGGATCAGAGTTCTTTCCGGCGACTCGACCGCTTACGCTTATACCAACGACCTTTCACGTGCAGGGCTGCTGGAAGCTGCCAAAATTGTCAGCCACGCCGCGACTGGCGGTAAAAAAGAAGTTAACCTTGATTTTACCAGGGTCAAGCCGCTGGTTGACTTTAACTTCGAGGAAAGGCCTGAAGACGTCTCCACCGAGAGGAAGGCAGCGCTGGTTGAGGCCGCCGATAAAGCGGCGCGGGCGGTTGACCAAAACCGTATAAAACAGGTCATGGTCGGATACGGGGACGTGGTGCAAAAGGTTACTATCGCCAACAGCAACGGGGATTATGTGGAAGATGAACGGATCCGCACAAGGCTGATGGTTCAGGCCGTAGCTTCCGCCGGGTCAATCATACAAACCGGTTACGAAGCTGTGGGAAGCCTGTGTGGTTTTGAATTATTTAAAAATAACTCACCGGAAGATGTGGCTGCCTCGGCGGCCAGAAGAGCGCTGGAAATGCTCGATGCGAAACCGGCCCCTGCCGGCAAAATGCCTGTGGTGATGGCCTCCGAGGCGGGGGGCACCATGGTGCATGAAGCCTGCGGGCATGGGCTTGAAGCCGATCTGGTCCAGAAAAGTCTTTCTGTATACGCGGGGAAAAAAGGACAGGTAGTCGCCTCCAAAGAAGTGAGTGTGTATGATGACGCCACCATAGACAACAGGTATGGTTCCTATCGTTTCGATGACGAGGGTGTGCCTGCCCGCAAGGTCAGCCTGATTGAAGATGGAGTGCTGACAGATTTTATGTATGACCGGCTTACAGCTTTCAAAGAAAACAGGCAGTCTAACGGCCACGGCCGGCGGGAGTCCTACCAGCACAAACCTGTACCCCGCATGGGCAATACCTGTATCGCGCCTGGCAAGACCGACCCTGAAAAAATAATAAAGGAGACCCAAAACGGCCTGCTGGTTAAGAAGATGGGGGGAGGCCAGGTCAACACCACCACGGGTGATTTCGTTTTTGACGTGGCTGAAGGCTATCTGATCAAGGACGGTCAAATCGGCCCGCTGGTGAGGGGCGCCACCCTGACCGGCAATGGACCTGAAGTTCTGCGCATAGTGGAAATGGTCGGCAGCGATCTCGGTTTCACTATCGGTACCTGCGGCAAAGACGGCCAGGGCGTCCCTGTTAGCGACGCTCAGCCAACCATAGCCATAAAACAGCTGATTGTCGGAGGCACCGCCAAGAGCGAGCCAAACGCCCGGATCAGACGGATTTAAGGAACTTGCGATAAACCGTCCTGGTCAGACTTGGTGCTGCTAAAGCGGCTGAAAAATGTAGGTTCGATTTCAATCGAACATAGACCGAATTGATGCGACAAGTTAAGGAATGTCTTCTTATAGAATAGGCGCCTCCGCCACAGGTTAAAATACTGGGGGAGGTGTTCAAATGGAAATCGGTACCTCGTGGCACGATTGGAAAAAAACCCTTGGCAAGGCGGTAAACGCTGCTGAATTTGCGGGTATGTCCGATGAGACGATTAATAACACGGCATACCGTCTGGGAGATTTTTTTGCCGCAAATTTTGATCCGGGGAATAGGGAGCAGCGCCTGCTCAAAGAGTTATGGGAGGTAGGCGCCGAGGAAGAAAAAAGATCCCTGGCCAAAATGATCGCCAAATTAGTAGATCGAGATGCCCAACATTAGAAGAGTTGCCGCCAGGCAACTTTTTTCTATAATGATATTTATTATCCCCTCTGGTCTTTTTTGGAGGCCTTAAAAACCGGCTTTTAATACACAACTCTTTTTTCAGGGGCATATGTTATAAAGGTAAGAAAAAGATCAGCAGGTTAATTGCTTTTTGCGCCGGTTTTACAGGGGGTATAAAGATGAAAATTGGTGATATTGTTACCAGAAAAATCTACGGAGAGGACATGCAGTTTTGCATAATCGGTTTTTATACAAATCAATCGACCGGGGAGAGGGTAGCTATCCTGGCGCTTCTTGACCCGAGCCTCATCGTCGAGGCTTCAGTCCAGGAGTTAGCCCCCATATCCGCGAGACACTTGTTTGCGATGACAACATCATTGTTTGTTCACTGAACTGCCGGAAATGGCAGTTTTTTTATGCCCTGGGTAAAGGAATATTTTGACTGCTATTGAATTATACTACTTGGAATATGAAAGGAGTGTCGGCGTGGAAAAAGAGGGATTTTTCACTGACGCCGCGGAGGCTGCCGTCAATAAAGCGATGCTGCTGGGCGGCCAGTTGGCGGAAGCATATATAAGCAGTTCCAAGGAGTTGAATATTGAAGTCAGGGAAGGCCGTGTGGAGACGATGAAACTTGCCGAGGAGCGCGGTCTTGGCCTGAGGGTGATCCGGCAGGGAAGAACAGGTTTTTCCTTCAGCACTGATTTGAGTCCCGGCGGGATAAAGGAGGCTGCCAGACAGGCCCTGGCCAACTGCGCCAAGACCGCGGAGGACCCGTATCACCGCTTGCCTTTGCCGGGCGCGTCCTACCCCGAACTGGATATTTACGATCCCGGCATCCGGGAGGCAACTGTCGAACAGAAAATTGAAATGGCCAAGTCTATGGAAGAGGCCGCCCGCGCCTACGATGCCAGGGTGAAAATCATTGAAAGCTCGTCCTATCAGGACGGTGAGTCACTGGTAACGGTTGTGAACAGTCAAGGCATGCGGCTTAGCTACAAGGGGTCGTACTGCGGTATTTATATAGCCCTCGCGGCAGGGGAAGGGGATGACAGCCAGACCGGCTTCGCCCTGGATTTTAACCTTAAATACAGCCAGCTGCGGCCGGAAGATGTGGGCAGTGAGGCGGCCAGACGGGCTGTGCGGATGCTGGGCGCCGCGCCTGTGGCTACCCGTAAGGCTGTGGTTCTGCTGGACCCTTACGTGGCCACTGGTTTTCTGGGATTGATCGGCCCAGCTCTTACCGGGGAAGCGGTCCAGAAAGGGCGGTCTTTGTTTGCCGGAAAAGTCGGAGAGCGGGTGGCGTCGGATAAAATAACAATCATCGACGATGGATTGTTAGGCGGCGGTATTGCTTCAGCCCCGTTTGACGGTGAGGGAGTACCCACTTCCAGGACTATACTGGTAGAAAAAGGCGACCTCAGGGGCTATCTGCATAATACTTACACCGCGGCCAAAGATGGGGTGCAGTCAACCGGCAACGGGGTTCGCAGTTCTTTTAAAAGCACTCCGGAGGTAGGCGTGACTAACTTTTATATCGAGGCCGGGCAAATCTCAGTTGATCAACTCGTAAAGGGTATATCAAGCGGCCTTTATGTCACGGAAGTGATGGGTATGCACACTGCCAACCCGATATCAGGTGATTTTTCTGTTGGGGTATCCGGTCTCTTGATCGAAAACGGTGAGTTGACCAGACCGGTGCGTGGTATGGCTATGGGAGGAAATATAATCGAGCTTCTGGAAAATATAGACGCTGTGGGTAATGACCTGCATTTCTTTATCGGCAAGGGGTCTCCCACTTTAAGAGTAGCACAGTTAACCATAAGCGGGCAGTAATCCGCAAATGTCCCTCTTAACCGTGGCTTAAAAGGTAAATCTATGGTAAAATATTCTGCAGTCAGGGAAAAATTAGCACCTAAAATTAAGTCGTAGGCTGTAGGCTATAGGTCGTAGGTATATCCCGCATTCCATTTAGACGTAGTTCGTAGTTATATTCTGCATTCCTATAGGTTCTGTTACCATCTTACGCCCTAAGGCTTATCGCTTACGCTATGTTTTTCTTGCGCACTATGCCTTACGTCTTACGACATATTTGCGAGTTATCAAAATGAAAATACTAATCTTACACAGACTAAATCTTAACCTGCTCGGAAAGCGGGAGCCGTCCATATATGGCGAACTTACCCTGGAGCAGATTAATGAAATGCTGCGGGCCCTGGCTGTCGAGCTTGGAGTTGAAGTAACCTGCAGGCAGTCAAACCACGAGGGGGAGTTAATAGATTTATTACAGCAGGCCGCTGGTGAAGCAAACGCGGTTGTTTTTAATCCGGGAGCTTTTACTCACACCAGTTTTGCTCTGCGCGACGCGGTAGCCGCCATTGGCATACCCACTGTGGAAGTCCATCTGTCAAACATATACGCGCGCGAGGAGTTCCGGAGTAAATCGGTAATTGCCCCCGCGGCTTCAGGACAAATAAGCGGACTGGGAGCCACAGGTTACCTTCTGGCGTTGCGGGCGGCGGTTTTGCTGGCAGTCAAATAGGGGGAAAATTATTTGCTTGACAGGATCAATAGACTCCTGGTACATTTTGATGATGCCGGGTTAGATGCCTTTTACATAACCGACCCCGCCAACAGGTTTTACCTGAGCGGCTTTTCCGGTACAACAGGCGCGCTTTTGCTGACCCGTAAGCAGTACTGTCTTTTAACCGACTTTCGTTATACCGGACAGGCTTGCTCTGAAAGCCCGGATTATAAAATTATTGAAGTTCCCGGTTCTTATAATATGACTATTGCTGAGATCTTAAAGGATAACAATCTTTTCAGGTTGGGCTGCGAAGGAGAACACCTGACCTATAACCAGTTTTCCGATCTTCAAAAGATGCTGCCGGGGATTGAACTGAAGCCGGGCAGCGGGATGGTAGAGCAGTTAAGGATTTGCAAGGATGACTCCGAAATAAAACATATTGAAGAAGCTGTGTGTTTGGCCGACCAGGCTTTCGCCAGGGTCCTGGCAGCGGTCAAAACCGGCGTAACCGAGCGGGGAATCGCCCTGCAGCTGGAATATCTTATGCGTCAGAGCGGCGCGGACGGAGTGGGATTTAAAATTATTGTTGCTTCCGGCAGCCGTTCAGCCTTGCCCCACGGAGTCGCTTCCATGAAAACTATCAGCATCGGCGATCTGGTGACATTTGATTTTGGGGCTGTATACCGGGGTTACAACTCCGATATCACCAGGACGGTGGTAATGGGGCAACCGGAACCAAGACAGAGAGAAATATATGAAATAGTTTTGGAGGCGCAAATGAGCGCCATTTCGGCAATAAAGGCGGGAGTCAGGGCATCGGCTGTTGACCAGGCCGCCAGGGGTGTGATTGAAAAAAAAGGTTACGGACGCTACTTCGGTCACAGCACCGGCCATGGGTTAGGTCTCAATATCCATGAAAATCCGAGGTTGTCTGCCAAAGATGAGACAATCCTGCGTCCCGGGATGGTTGTAACGGTCGAGCCGGGGATCTACCTGCCCGGTTGGGGTGGAGTAAGGATAGAGGATACCGTTGTGGTTGAGGATAATGGCTGCCGGATCCTGACCAGGTCGCCAAAAGAAACACTAGTGGTTTTATAGCAGGTTGGAGATTTTCAATCATGGGTTTCGGAGAAGGCTTAGATCTCAATCAGTCACAAATAATTTTTCATTACAGGAGGCGGGGGTATTGATCTCAACAAATGATTTTAGAACAGGACTTACTATCGAACTGGAAGGGGATGTCTTTCAGGTAATTGATTTTCAGCACGTAAAGCCCGGCAAAGGCGCTGCCTTCGTGCGCTCAAAGCTAAGAAACGTGAGAACGGGAGCGGTGGTTGAAAAGACTTTCAACGCTGGTGAGAAAATGCCAAAAGCCAGGATAGAGCGGCGCGAGGTGCAGTTCCTGTATAACGATGGCAAGGACTATAACTTTATGGACATGGAGTCGTACGACCAGATTGCCATGAGTGACGAACAGCTGGGAGATGCTGTTAAATACTTAAAAGAAAATATGAATATCCATGTGCTTACCTTCCAGGAAAAATCTATAGGTGTTGAAATGCCTAACTTTGTTGAGCTCGAAGTTGTGGAAACCGCTCCCGGCATCAAAGGGGACACCGCCTCCGGCGGCTCAAAGCCGGCTACCCTGGAAACGGGAACTGTTGTCCAGGTGCCTTTCTTTATCAATATCGGTGACAAGCTCCAGATTGATACCAGGACCGGCAATTATATAAAAAGAGCGTAGCATAAGACAACTCGTTATATGAGCCGCCTTTATTAAACACTGAAAATGTTTAAAACCCCTTAAATAGAGAAATACTATGAAGGCCAAAAATAGCCACGATATTATTCTTTTAAGGGGGTTGCGAAGGTGAATGATCTGAAAACGAGGGTGGCTTATCTGCAGGGTTTATCCGCTGGTCTGGATTTTAATACTGACAGTAAAGAAGGTAAACTGCTCAAAGGCATTATTGACGTATTGGACGAGTTTGCTGATTCAGTGGTCGACCTGGAAGAAGCGCAGGAACAGATGGAAGATTACCTCGAGAACATAGACGAAGACCTCTATCACCTTGAAGACGAGATTTATGACGAAGAAGGATTACACACATGCGCGGAAAACTATGTCGAGGTGGACTGCCCGAGGTGTGGTGAGACCGTTTGTTTTGACTCGGAGATCATTGACGATGATGATATTGTTGAAGTAACCTGCCCTAATTGCGATGAGGTGGTTTTTATTAATGACGATGACCACCAGACTGCCGATAAACCGGAAGCGCTTTTGGGGAAAGTTCCCGCTTGCTCCTGTAGTTCAGAAGATGAGGATATTTAATACTTTTTTATATTAAAAGAAGGCGACCTCCGCCGGTGGTTTTGGCGGGGGTCGCTTTCTTTATTTAACAAGCAGTTTCCGGATAGCCTCCATGATTTGATCCTTTTTGAAGATGATCACCAGGAGGATCAGAATTAGAAACAAGATGAAAGGGTTCATACCCGGGATCCCTGCGTTTCTTCCACCCCCGCAAGGATATGCGGATGAATTGGGCGGGTAAGGCAGCTGGCCTGGATAGGCCGGGTAGACGGGTATAAAGACAGGAGTACCGCTAATTTCAGATCCCTCTTGTATAGTGCCGTAACCCTGCTGGTGCGTCTGCGACCACTTTACGTATTGTTCCTTTAAATCAGCAGGCAGGGGAAAAATGAAAGCTGCTGGTTCTACAGAGTTGTTAGTCAATGGTTCATCACTTCCCGCTTAGTTTTTACCAGTTACTGTTCCTTACTAACAAAATATACCGGAAGAGCCACAATGGTTACAAACCACACCATATGGAATTTACAATAATTAATGGCATAACTTACCGGCTTAAACAATATTTATAAACTGGGGGACAACCTGTGAACAATTCTGACTTTCAATTACAGATCTTGCAGCGTGGCGGCATGGGAATATTGGAAGAGATAATGCCTCTGCTGCCTGTAAACATCAGGCGCTTGATTATATGCTTAGACCCATCGCTGAAGGAAAAAATAGAAGAAATTAGGATCAGGCAGGGGAAACCGCTTTCTCTTATTCTTTCAGGTGGTGACATCTTGTTAAGCCGGGAGGGCAGGCCTGCCCGTCAGGTTAGTGAGGCTTACCTGGTTACACCGGTTGATATGGAAGGCTTAATACATCTGCTGAGCGGCTCATCTCTTTACGCCCTGGAAGAGGAATTAAGAACCGGGTTTATCACCTTGCCCGGGGGGCACCGGGCGGGCATTACAGGCAAAGCCGTGCTGGAAGGCGGTAAAGTTAAAACGTTAAAGAATCTGTCCTGCTGCAACATTCGCGTTTCCCGTGAAGTTTTTGGCGCAGCCTCTGAAGTATTGCAACAAACAATAGACAAAAAGAGCAGTAGGGTTTATCACACCCTGCTGGTTTCACCACCGCGCTGCGGCAAAACAACCATACTCAGGGATTTGATCAGGCAAGTCAGCAACGGCGCTCCAGCCCATGGGCTTCCTGGTCT
>CAZIYV010000119.1:0-10652 GCA_964543575.1 uncultured Pelotomaculum sp. | reverse complement strand
GACTTAAATGAACAATCCTATGCCTACAACCAACAGGATCAGGATCAGGAAGAGGATGAAAACCCAGCTGCCCCAACCCACGCCAACACCGGCTCCAGCTCCGGCAGCAGCTCCAGCACCAGCAAATGCCATTTTTGTACCTCCTAACTACCAGAAGTTATTAGATGAAGAAGAAGCCCAGTCCCAAAATAAGCAGGATCAGGATCAGGAAGAGGATGAAAGCCCAGCTTCCCCCACCTACGCCACCAACACCGGCTCCAGCTCCGGCAGCAGCTCCAGCACCAGCAAATGCCATTTTTTATTCCTCCTTACTAACATATTTTTTTAGATAAAGCAGAAAAAGATTTTTAGATAAAGCAGAGGCCCAGACCAAGGATCAGCAGGATCAGGATCAGGAAGAGGATGAAAGCCCAACTTCCGCCACCCACGCCAACACCGGCTCCAGCTCCGGCAGCAGCTCCAGCACCAGCACCAGCTCCAAATGCCATTTTTATTCCTCCTTTTTGATTTACAGTTTAAGGGCTACATTATCCTATGCTTTGAGGAATTAAATGGTTACATAGTGAACATCACGTATTGCCCCAAAACTTTTTGAGGCTAAACCAGGAGATTTGTTTTTTCTTTTTTTTTCTTTTTTAGTTTTTATATGGACAAGTTAGAAACAGTAAGTATAATAACTTATGTGGGTAGACTAATTTAGACGGCATCGGAGTGAGCATTTTGGAAGGTTCAGGCAAGAGACGAAGAAAGCCAAAAAGTCTGAATTTATTCCAAAGTATTTTTTTTGTATTGCTTGTGCTTGTAGCGGGTTATGTTCTCCTGCGCTCACCTTTATTCGAGGTGAAAAAAGTTCTGGTGCGGGGCAACCATTTTTTAAGTGAAGAAAGAGTTCGGTCTGTAGCCGATATAGGCCTCGGTGTGAATATATTTAAGCTGGACTTGGTGTCTGCTGCCGCCAACCTGAAGCTGATCCCTATGCTAAAAGAGGCGCAGATTACCAGAAACCTGCCTTCAACAGTGGTGATTACGGTTAAAGAGCGCGTGCCACTTGGACTTTTACCTACTGGTGATGGTTTTATTGAAGTTGATGAGGAAGGTATTTACTTGACAAAGGCAGGCGCCGGTGTGCCGGGGTTGCCTGTTATAACCGGCGTAAAGGGTGAGGTTGCCTACCCGGGGCAGGCGGTTAAATCGGAGAAACTTGGTGATGCTCTTGCGGTAGTCAAAGGAATGCCGGTAGGGACGGTGGCCGATTTGTCCGAAGTTCATGTAGATGAAGATGGTCAGATAAAAATATATACCCTGGAAGGAACTCAGTGCCGTTTTGGCCTGCCTGTGGACATCCAGGAAAAAGGAGCTATCTTGGCCCAACTCCTGGTGGAACTGCGCAAACAGGGAGCGAAAGTCAATTATATTGATCTTACCTGCGCCGGTCAGCCGGTAATTTATTATAAAAACAATTAGACGGCGGTGGTTATTTGTGAAAGGGTTCCATTGGGGGCTTGCTCTGGTGGGCCTGGTTTTGGGGATTATGCTGGCCTTTCAATTCAGGGTGACCAGAGAGATAAACAAAACCGAACCGGTTCAGAGGGCTCAACAGATGTCAGCCGAGTTGAGCCAGTTGAAAAAAGACCGTGACTCATTTCAGGCCAGGGTTGCTGACTTGCGTGCCACTTTAGACCAGTTGCCGGCAGGCCCCAGGGAATCCGAGTTAAAAGAAGAACTGGATATGGCCAGGATCCTCGCCGGTGTGACTGAATTAAGCGGTCCCGGTGTGGAAGTGACCATGAATGATAGTAATATCACCCTGAAACCGGGTGATAACCCGAATCTTTATGTGCTGCACGATGAAGATGTGCTGCGTGTTTTAAATGAAATCAGGGCTGCGGGTGCGGAGGCTCTTTCTATAAATGGCCAGCGGCTTCTGTCCAACACTGAAATCCGCTGTACCGGTCCTACTATCGTGTTGAATAAAAACAAAAGGCTGGCGCCGCCCTATGTGATTACAGCCATCGGGAATCCAGATACCCTGGAAGGATCTATAAAAATGAAAGGCGGGGTGGCGGAAACACTCCAGTTCTGGGGGATCCAGGTAGTGGTTAAAAAAATCCCTCAGGTTACCGTTCCGCCATACAGCGGAGGGATTAGTTTTGATTATGCCAAAGCCGCCGGTTAGGGGAGTACAAAGTTTGAAGAAATCAGTATATATTTCCATTGCCACGGTATCATTGGTATTCGGCCTTTTAATAGCGTTCCATTTTCGCACTACCAGCAATGTCGCCGGAGGAGTACCTGTCGACAGGTTCCAAGAACTCACTATCGAAAAAAAGCAAGTTGAACTGGATAATGCCCACCTTGAGCAGGAAGCGGCCGATCTTGCCGCTAAAATTGAGGAGGCCCAGAAAGGCAGGTCCCAGGCCAGCGACGTTTTGGGGAGTGAGCTAGCCAAAATTAGAATGTACGCCGGTCTCACCCAGTTAACCGGGCCCGGCGTGGAAGTGATTATGGAGAACCCCCCGGAAAAAGGCGGCAGCCCCAGTTATTATTCCATCAGGGATGAAGACATCTTAAAGGTGATTAACGATTTACGCGGTGCGGGCGCTGAAGCTATGTCCATTAATGGACAGCGGATACTTTCCACCAGTGAGATCCGCCTGGCGGGAAACCATATCAATGTAAACCTGGTCAGGCTCTCACCACCTTATCGTATTTTGGCCATTGGCAACCCCGGTACCTTAAAGAGCAGCCTGGAGATAAAAGGAGGGCTTGTTGAGTATCTGAGCGCCAATGGTATCACTGTTGTGGTCCAGCAGTGGGAGAAGATAGATATACCGGCTTATAACGGTTCTTTAAGATTTGATTATGCTAAACCTGTTCAAAGAGGGTGATTTTTGAATATGTGGTTAGGGATTTGGTTGGGAATATTCGGCCTTGCGGTAGGGGTTGCTATTGGCCTTAATGTGCCGGTAATACTTCCCCAGGCTTACGCCAAATATCTTTCAGTGGCGGCATTGGCTGCTTTGGACTCAGTGCTCGGGGGTATCCGCGCAGCTGTGGAGGAACATTTCGACAATACCATTTTCATTTCAGGTTTTTTTAGCAATGCTCTCCTGGCAGCAGGTTTGGCGTTCATCGGAGAAAGGCTGGGCATAGACCTTTACCTGGCCGCGGTAGTGGCTTTCGGCGTAAGGCTTTTTCAAAACCTGGCAATACTGCGCCGCCACCTTTTAAAAAAATAATATAACAAAAAGGGAAATAGCCTTTAGTGTTGAATCCTAACAAAACAAGAAAAGTTTAGCACGGGAGGTGCCCTGGTTGGCCAAAGGAAACCCTGTTGTACTGGCCGGCCTTGATCTAGGCACTTCAAAAACAGCTGTTGTCATAGCTGCAGTAAAAAATGCCGCATTAGAAATACTGGGTGTGGGGGAAAGCCCCAGTATAGGTGTGCAAAAGGGCATAGTTACAGATACAGATTCAGCTGCCAGGTCTGTTAAACAGGTGTTGGAAAAAGCTGAAAAAATGGCTGGCCTGAAGATAGACAGTGCGTATTTAAGTTATAACGGAGCAAGTATACAGGTAAGGAATTGCCGCATTGAAAATACGGCTGGCAACATCCCCGCTGACAGCGCGGGAGATAAAATAACAACCGGTCTTCTTGAGACGCCGGCAGTTACTGGAATACCCTCGGATGAAGATCCTTTGCAGATATTATCAACGCGTATTGGATTAACCGGATTTGGGTGTGAGGCCAGGGTGATAACAGCCAGGTCCAGGGATCTGACGCAATTGACCCAAAGCGTTCGCCTGGCGGGATTGGAGCCTAAGGGCATAATATACGGACCTCTGGCAACAGCGGAGGTTCTATTGACCCCGGCAGAGAGAGAGTTAGGCGCCATTCTTGTAGATATCGGGGCTGGACAAACCTCAGTGAGTATTTTTGACAGGGGTATGCTCAAGGAGACTGCGGTTTTCCCCCTTGCTGGAGAGCATCTTGCCAGTGATCTGGCCATCGGTTTGCGCATATCCCTGGGCCAGGCACGAGAAATATTATGGGGTGGCTCTTTGGCAACCGGGGCGGATCAGGCGGCAGTACAAGATCTGGCTGCTGAACCGGCAGGTCCGGGCACCGTGGAAAGCCGGGAGCATCTGGTCAGATCAATAATAGAAGCGCGGGCAGAAGAAATTATAGATCTGATTGATGAGACGATTAAAAGCTTTAATTACCCTGGTGCGTTACCGGGCGGTGTAATTTTATCGGGCGGAGTGTCCGGGTTGGATAGACTGGCGCTTATAGCCGAAAAAAAACTGCAAAAACCGGTTAAGATCGGCCCGGAACCGCAAGAAGGCATTGTTTTGAGACCTGCCTGCGCCGGCGCCCTGGGTTTAGTAAGTTTTGCTTTCAAACATTTTACTCCTGAGAGAAAAAACTTCTCCAAGAGCGGCCTTAAAGAGTCCGCTGCGAAGATATTAGATTGGTTATCCCAGTTAAATAATTATAAAGCCGGTCAGTCAAAAAACCAGTAAACTAATGGCTATACGGCGTCCAAAATAAGGTTGGTTACTCACAGTAACGACAGAGGGGGACAAAGACATGCTAGATTTTGATCTCGATCTTGACCAGTTTGCCAATATTAAGGTCATAGGGGTCGGGGGAGGCGGCAACAACGCGGTAAACCGGATGATTAACGCCGGTCTTAAAGGTGTGGAGTTTATCGCTGTGAACACCGATGCCCAGGCGCTTTATCTGGCCCAGGCCAATCACAAGATCCAAATCGGCACCAAACTAACTAAAGGGCTGGGCTCGGGAGGAAACCCCGAGATCGGAGAGAAGGCTGCCGAAGAAAACCGTGACGAAATTTTACATGCTCTGAAAGGCTCTGACATGGTCTTTGTCACCGCCGGTATGGGAGGCGGCACCGGTACAGGTGCGGCGCCCATAGTAGCGGAAATAGCTAAGGAACTGGGCGCCCTCACTGTGGGAGTGGTAACCAGGCCGTTTACCTTCGAGGGGCGCAAGAGGGCCTCACAGGCTGAGTCAGGTATTGAGAATCTGAAGTCCAGGGTAGATACATTAATCACAATTCCCAATGACCGTCTTTTACAAGTAATAGAAAAAAATACTTCTATTGTTGAGGCCTTCCGCATCGCCGATGATGTGCTGCGCCAGGGGGTTCAGGGCATCTCCGACCTGATTGCCGTGCCTGGTCTGATCAACCTGGATTTTGCCGACGTTAAAACAATCATGAAGGATACCGGTTCAGCTTTAATGGGTATCGGCAGCGCCAAGGGTGATAACAGGGCGACAGAAGCAGCCCGGGGCGCTATATCCAGTCCTTTGCTGGAGACGTCCATTGAAGGGGCCAGAGGGGTTCTTTTAAATATAACCGGTGGAACTTCCCTGGGTCTGTTCGAGGTCAACGAAGCGGCGGAGATTATCTTCCAGGCGGCCGATCCCGAGGCGAATATTATCTTTGGGGCCGTTATTGATGAACAGATGGAAGACGAGGTAAGAGTCACTGTTATAGCCACCGGCTTTGAACCGAGAGTCTATAAAAAGGAACGTCAGAAGCCGGATTTAGAGATTAAGCCCTTTTCCAACCATGATGACCTGGATATTCCGGCCTTTTTAAGACGACGCTAAAAAAATACCCCCGTCGCTGGGGGTTTTTTTGTATAAAATTAATATACACCACCAAAGCTAGGATTACCATAAAAAATGGTGGGGCTTGGATGGTTGTGCCAGAAAAGAAGCCGGCAGTTTAAAAAATAAGATAAGCCCGAAGGATTTACATCCTTTGCGGGGAATAAGAAAGATAATCGTATCTTTCATACATCTATAGGGAGGAGGAAGAGCAATGCAACGGGAAAAGAACTGTCACCTTACCGGGACGGCCAGCTGTAATCTTACCGAGATGGCCAGTTCCGCCGGCTGAGCTGCAAAAATTGGTCCCAAGGACCTGGCGCAGGTGCTGTGTCATTTAAGCTCTATAGAGGACCCGAATCTGCTGGTTGGCTCCTCCACCTCTGACGATGCGGCTGTTTACCGACTGAATGAAGATGTGGCAATAGTGCAGACGGTAGATTATTTTACCCCGGTGGTTGATGACCCTTATACATTTGGCCAGATTACCGCGGCGAATGCATTGAGTGATATTTATGCCATGGGCGCAAAGCCACTCCTGGTCCTTAACATTATTGGTTTCCCAGTCAAACTGCTGCCGCTGGATGTTTTGGTTGAAATTCTGAAAGGCGGCGCAGACAAGGTTAAGGAAGCGGGAGCGATTGTGGCCGGCGGCCATTCCATCGAGGACAACGAGCCCAAGTACGGAATGGCGGTTACCGGCCTTGTCCACCCGGACCGCGTTATCACCAACGCCGGAGCGCGCCCCGGTGATGTACTGATTTTGACCAAGCCCCTGGGAACAGGGATTATTAACACGGCGATTAAAGGTAAACTCGCGGATGATTCGGCACGCCGGGCGGCGGTAGAATTGATGACCGCTCTAAATGACAGGGCGGCACGGGTCATGTCGGAAGTGGGGGTGCGGGCCTGCACCGATGTTACAGGTTTCGGGCTGCTCGGCCATCTTTACGAGATGCTGAAAGCGAGTGGAGCAGGCGGCCGAATCTATCTTGACAAGGTTCCCTTGCTTGAGCAGGTCCGCTCTCTGGCTGAGATTGGCATGGTACCGGGTGGAGCGTACCGCAATCTGGAGTATCTGGAAAAGTGGCTGCGCTGGGACAGCAGCCTGAATGACCTGGATAAGCTGATCCTGGCGGACCCGCAGACTTCCGGGGGCTTACTGATAGCCGTGCCAGGGGATAAGGCTGATCATTTCATGGATCTACTGCTCGAGGCGGGAGTGCGCGGAGCGCTAATCGGAGAGGTAATAGAAGCAAGTGAGCCTGTGATCTATATTTGCAAATAGAACTTCTTAATATGCATTTGAAGCAGATGTTAAATCTTTCTGTCAAAAAAAAGGACTGGCTAAAAAGCTAGCCTTTTTTATTCGCGTTACTGAAACCGGCCTAATAGCCAGGATCAGCAAACCGGGTTGATGCCATTCACTCAAACTTGACTTCAATTTTCAGGGGGGAAAGAAGGTTTTTCTTGGGGACGCGAATATATAAGAACCCGTTATGATAGGTGGCGGTAGCTCCTGAAGGGTCTACCAGCGCTGGCAGGCGTAATTTTTTATAAAAATTTTCAGTCCCTTTAGCACCTCCCGAAAATCCAACGGCAGTCCTGGTGCCGGATAATTCCA
This sequence comes from uncultured Pelotomaculum sp., assembly GCA_964543575.1. Lineage (GTDB taxonomy): Bacteria > Bacillota > Desulfotomaculia > Desulfotomaculales > Pelotomaculaceae > Pelotomaculum_B. Next base: position 3,387 of record CAZIYV010000119.1, on the reverse strand, counting down.
GCGCTTCATGGGAAAGAAGGAGATTCAGGTGGTCCCTGGATGCGATGCCGGGAAGAATAACGTGAATGCTTATTTCATTGGTTGTTTCATGGACTGAGACAGGTGCGTTATAGCCACTCTTGGTTGCTCCTGACTCGAATGTTCCACTATGTGCGGGCCCGGACTCCTGCTGCCAAAAGACCTCATTCTCTACTTTTTCTTGGTCCGTAAAACTAGCTTCCTGTTGAATATTTTCTCCTTTATCGGGTTGTGTTTGGCTGAGGCCGGTGGAAGTAAATTTATTGGCCACATCTATCAATGACTCCAGCCCACCTTTGTTTAAATTGTTGGTAAAGCCCATGTCCTTGGTTTTTTCATAGAGTTCAAGGGCAAATTTAAGCCAATCTTTATTTTGAAAATTCATGCCGTAAACCTCCATTTATTGTATGGGCTTATAACAGAACGCACTAAAACCCCTCTATGTACCTAACACTTTTTTACCCTTACGAGACAGGTGTTCTAATGTATGATATCTCCTTAACGGAGGCGTCCAGGCCCGTCGGTATTATACCGGTGGGAAGTGATGGACGAGCAGTCCCATCCATTTTTGAGCCTCCTGTTAAAAAGAGGATAGAAAAAAATCCCTATCACCGGTTTATCTCTAGTCGTCTGAGGAGTGAATTTATTGAAACTGGTTAAAAGCCGGCAAATTCTTTTACTGTTTTTGCGGCATCACCGTCAATAATATCGGTGATGATACCGTTTACTGAGACACTGGGCTGGTCGGTTGTTCCGTAGAAAAAGTTGCCGTCTCCTACGCAAAAGGAATTGGCGTCCGCTTCCTGGTGAATGTTGCTCCTGGCGCAATTGACAGCTATTTCGCCGTAGTTAAATATGCCGCCCGACTGAAGATCAATGTTGAGGCCGCCTATAATTAATGCCAAAAAAACCACCTCAATCTGTTTTATAGCTGGTCTTATAGTCAAATTGTCGTTTTTTTAATTATGTCGGTTTTTGTCTTTACAAATATCAACTGCGGGTTGTTGGAAAATGACTTTTGAAAATTCTTACTCCCCTGGTTAAAAGAATTAACTTCTGCCTCATTATGCAAGTTATTTTTGTTAGTAACTATAAATATGCTGCCAAGATTAAATTTTGCCCCGGTTTGAATAGAAACTCTTACAGGTCCTATAGTAAGAGGCATTGCTTCAACCACTTCGCTTTCCATGAATGTAAATACCCCTTTATTTTTAAATCGTTAATTTCCTTTTGGTTTTCTGCCGGCCCGGCTCGATGCCAAGCGCTTAAATGATTTTTTCCAATAAGTCTGAATCTACTATATCAGTGGAAATTCCACTAACTAGAATTGCAGGGTCATTTGCAAAAGAGGACTGATTATTAAGGCTTCCCTGATTATATGAACTAGCGCCGGCTTCAATGTGCATATTGTTTTTATCAGTTGTGAAAAAAATAACGCCAAAATTAAATTTTCCTCCGGTTTGGTTTTTTACTGTTAAGGGTCCAATAATTATAGGCAAGGTAATCAATTCCTTTTGAGTTAAAATATTTTTAAAGACCACTAAACAAAGCTTTCTTCTATAGACTATGCGACCTGCCAAAAAATTCTACAAACGCCTGGCGAAAAATGGCTGCTGCAAAGAAGAAGAAACAATGGGAGTTTTGGGTAAAAGGAAGCAGCGGTCACAAAATGATCTGTTAATACATATATAAAAATTAATAAAAAAAGAGGGCCACTTTCCAGTCTTTTTCTGTTATCCTGCAGGATCTGCAGGTATATTTTTCTTCTCTCCGGCAGGGCCTTGTTGATCTTTTTGGACAAGTGAAGTGATGCCGTCCCCAGAGCAAAAAGAATTGCTTCCTGCTGTTAATTCGATTTTGTTGGAAGGCAGGCTGAAAATAATATCTCCGATATTTAAAACTGCGCCCGAATGAATACAGTTTATCTTAAAACTGCCAATTACTATTTGCGCCATTAATTATCACCTTAATCCAAAAACTGTGCTTTGGCTGCCCAGGTATTTGTTTCATCGGACCTCTTAGCCGATATACGCAATATCCCTTTTTGGTATGTGACTGATAATGTTTCAGGAATGACTGGATAAGGAAGTTCTATTTTCTTCTTGAATTCATAAGGTTTTGATTCCAAGTTCCCGGTTTCGTCACTTTTATACCAAACACATTCAATTCTTAAAACCATACCACTATCAAGTTTAACAGAAATATCCTGGGGATTGAGAATATTAGGAATTACTCCTGATATAATCACCTCATCTTTGTATGAATGAATTTCCATATTAAGCGAGGAATCCATCAAATTCTCTGCTATTTCTGCTAATTGGCTTAAAGAAAATTTTCTTATTTGATCTCTTTCGGAGGAATTTAATAACTGCTTTTGTAACAATGTTGCCTGGGATAATATTCTTTTTAAGTTATCCACATATGCCACCTCAATTTCAATTGATTTGTCATATAATATATTGCCAGAAGTATAAATAGGTGCTATCGGTCGAAAGTTCCATTTATTTATAATTCAAGTTGACCTGTGGTTTTCCAGACTGCTCCAAAACTTCGTCCTTATCGAACGCACATTTTGTTTCAGAACTGGGATATATGGTTCCAACATTCATTGTTCCGGAGAGATTATCTGTTGTAATAGAATCTATTTTATAATTAGTTTCAATTTTTTCACAGACTATTTTTTCAACAATGACTTTTTCAATTCTTATTACCTGTGTATCGTCAATTTGCAGTTTAATTTGTTCGATCCGTTTTTCTAATTCTTTTATCTTATATAAGAGTTCATTAGTTCTTGAACTTCGATAAAATAGTTTTCTCAAATTCAAAAAATGCAACATAGTTCCATGACCCCTAATGAGAATTTGTCTATACCAATTTCAAAATATTTACAACCAATGTAATAATTTATAAATGTTTATTCACCTATAAAAGAATAAAAAACACTTTTATTTAATTCAAATATATCTGTAACCGCTTCATCTTTACGACTCGGCACAAAAGATTAGAAATCTTTCGACCCTTATTCGGCTGTTTTTTGTAGCAAAAATGAAAAATAAAAAAACCGCTATAGTCATAAGGTGACAAATTATCCAGCCCTGGCAATGTATAATAAGACCAGGGCTGTAATCATTTAACCGACATGTAATAATGGACTATTTAAGGAAATATAATGTTAGTACAGACAGTTTGCTTCTTTTGCGAATTTCCCTTTGCAGGTAACGGGAGTATGACTTTATGGCGGCGTACACGGTTTACTTGGACCAGGTTTTTATAGGCAACCTGGTAATGAATTATGCTATTCTGTGGTCAGCCGCAAAACTTGGACGCGCCCCGGCCAGCAAATGGCGCCTTGCCGCAGGGGCAGCGCTG
>CAZIYV010000118.1:0-10849 GCA_964543575.1 uncultured Pelotomaculum sp. | reverse complement strand
TAAAAAATATCCCTGCCTCAGAATTGGTATGAACTATAATTCGTAAACTATTGTTCGTAAATTTACCCTTGACCATGGCCCACCGCACGATAGCTTAACCAGTCGACCTCTCCATGATCAAGGCTGAACCCTGTGGGCGCTGCCCTGCCGTATCATGTTAATCATTGTGACTTTGTGAAGGTTTTATTTTTGAGTTAGTTTTATCTTCCACCGGCGCGGCCTTGACATGGAGCCTCTGCCGACTGGTTATCTGTGGCCGGGGTGGCCCTGGTAAGCCTTAGCCTTCGGCTTATATGATCATCCAGGTAAATAGAAAGACCTGGCAAAGGCATTCATACCAGCCAAGCCTTTTTCTTGTCTTAAAATGGATTCTACGGCCTTGTCAGATCTGTTTAATAGAAAACTATCTGTTAACGAGCGCACCGGCACCGGGGCCCCTCCAACGGGATCCCCATGTGCCGGTGTGCCGCACGTTAATCTATTACTTTTCTTATTCGCCGGATTTGATAACTTTTTTGTCTCTTTCGAATAACGATTCTGGCAGGTTGCTAACTTCATTCATAGCGCTGGCTGTTTCAACCATCATAACGCGCATGAAATTCGTAACGTCTAATTTGTCGGATTTTAAATCGTTGCCTAATGACTTTCTCAAAAACCCGACAAACTGTTCGATCATTTCACGCATCAAGGCGCTTCTGGATGTATTAAGAACGCTGGTTAGTTGTCCAAGATAGTCCCAGTCAGCATCTTCCAAAAACACCTGAACCCTTCTTTTTGCCAACACGATCACCTCATTCTTACGATCTAATTCTTATGAGCATCTTATACGTATAAGGTAATACTGTCAACAAGATTATACGTCAGTACATACCCGCATAAGATTATATTGCGTGTATTCTACTTTTCCGGTATAATCATTTTGAAATGTGTTTTCAAATGTTTTGGATGACTCAGGTAAGGCGCTGCGAACGCTTTCTACCTGAGTTTTTTCTATTATTTCCTCTGGTTTTTTTAGCCCCCTACTGCTGAAATAACATTTATTACCTGCCAACCTTTCATCACTCACATTCTTTCCAAGATATTTACATACGTATGCACCTACGTTGTCTACGTCATCTATCTTGTTTATTTTTATAAATCCCTGCCCCCATATTTCCGCCAGCTTGGCGGCTGGAATGTAGGGTAGGTTGTAAAAGATGACGTGGTAGTGGACAGCTCCCCTTTTCTGAAATTCCGGTACTCCGTTGTATTCTAACTTATGGCCTACATGGTAGTTAATCCTTTTAATAAAATTTTCAAAATACCTGTTGGCCTTTTTTAATTCAGTAATGTTTTCAGCAAAGGTTAGTGTCGCGAACTTCGGCTTGTATGGGTCGCCCCTTTCATCTTTGAATACTCCGATATTTGTGTTAATCAGTCTCCTCAGAGTACTCCTGGCCCGGTGCAAGGTTTTAATCCGGTTCTCAATCCTTTCCTCGTCATCAGCAGTACTTGCCCTTCCTAAAATCCTCCAGCACTTTTTTTTCAACTGGTAGCCTTTATGCTGCTTTTTTTCATAGTCATAGAACTCGTAAATGCTACCGCTGATGATCAGCCTTTTCCTAAACCACTTGCCATTAAGCCACAACTGCATCCCTCCCTTACAACTAACTAGATCGTAACCTACGTATAGATGGTATATATACTAACTATCATATATGTGTTTAGCAAAACTTGTCAACAAAAAAATGAGGCCGATCTGGCCCCTTTATTCGTAAGCGTCAAATAACTAAGTGTATAGAAAAAGAGCAAAAACTAGTGTAACCTAAGCTTTTGCTCTATTGCAGGCTCCTTGAACATCCGGACTCCACGGAAGATAATCTTCAAGGAATTCCGGATGCTGCCCGAACTGTACACCCGGCAACTCACGGAAGATGAAATGAAGATATTTATATGGATCTAGGCCATTGGCCTTTGCGCTTTCGATAATGCTGTAAACGGCAGCACTTGCCGCGGCTCCTTTCGGGCTTCCGCTGAACAGCCAGTTTTTGCGTCCGATGGTGAAGGGACGGATACTGTTTTCAGCAAGGTTGTTGGAAATGGAGCAATTACCATCCTCAAGATAATTCATCAGCTCTTGCTTATGGCTCAAGGCATAATTCAAGGCTTGACTCAGTTTAGATTTTGGAAGAACCTTGCTCCTGGTGGAATCAACCCACGTCCAAAAGGCATCTAAAACCGGTTTTTCCTGTCTCAGACGCTCGGATTTACGCTCTTCGCTTGAAAGCTTCTCAAAAGTCTTTTCAATCTCGAAGAGTTTGTTGCAATATGTAATCCCTTGGCTTGGAAGAGTAGCGTCAGGGCTGCGGATATCTTTGGGAAGGGCATCGACGAAGTTTCTTCGAAGATGTGCCCAACAGAGGCACCTCGTAATTTGTGCAACCTTCTTGTATCCCGAGTATGCATCCGTGTGAAGGTATCCTTTGAATCCTTTTAGGAATTCCTGCGGGTAATTGCCACTTCTTCCAGGTTGATACTCAAAGATCCGTATGGGGTGTTTGCAGTACCGGCCGGTACTGTATACCCACATGTAGGAATCGGTTGTATTCTTACGCCCCTCTTCGTTCATAACTTGAACAGGGGTCTCGTCTGAATGTAAATATTTCTCCTGCAAGAGCTTTTGGTGCATCAGCTCTACCAGTGGAGCCAACCAATCACGGGATGCTGCCATAATCCAATTGGCCATGGTAGCGCGGCCCAGGTTCACTCCCAGTGTCTGCCACTCCTTTTCCTGACGGTAAAGGGGAAGGGCGTTGACGAATTTCTGATGCATGATCCATGCGACTGTGGAGGGAGATGCCATGGAATGCTGAATCACCGGATAGGGCATTGGTGATTTCTCCATGTAGGGCTCGCCGTTCTTACGACAGGTGCGGCACTCGAAGGTTTCACGGTAATAGTCAATGGCCCTGACTTTGGCAGGAATGAACTCGATTTCCGTACGGATGAATTCTTCACCGACCGAAACAATAGCGGTGTTACATTTTTCGCAGAAACGGTCTTCTTCAACAAGTGTACAGAGACGTTTATCGTGTGGGATGTCTTTTAAGAGCTCCATACGCTGACCTTTGAATTTCTTTCTCTGGTAACCTTGGACTTGTTTTAAGTCAGGTTCCGCTGCCTTCGGATCAGCCTGGGTTTCTGCTTCATCAAAAAGAGACATCTGTCCTAATGAAAGGACCGATGTCTTCTCAGAGCGTCTGCCAAAAAGCTTACGCGTCAGATATTCAACAGTATCATGGAGGAGTTTGTTTTCCCGCTCCAGTTCGGATATGTGATTTTCAAGTGTTTTTACCTGCTCTGCTGCGCTCATGAATCCTAGATCCTTTAGGTTTTTTACTATTCCATTATAGCATAAAAACGTCAAAAAATCCAGTAAACATGCGCATTTGGGGGATCGATTAGGGTTAAATGCAGGCTTTGATATTCAGCTTTTTCACTGCCCTGGGTTGATCTATGGATAGACCTTCCAGGAGCCATCGGAATTCCCGATATGTGATGGAGCGAACCGCTTCGGCATTCATCGGCCATTGAAAACTTCCGTTTTCCAGTCGTTTATAAAGGAGAACGAATCCATCACCTTCCCAATAGAGTGCTTTTATCCGATCGCGTCGTCGGCCACAGAAGAGAAACAGACTGTTCTGGAAAGGGTTCAGCTGAAAATTCTGTTGGATAAGGGCGGCAAGTCCATCGATGGCTTTTCGCATGTCGGTATAACCACAAGCGATATAGATTTTCTCTGCTTTTGAGATATCACCGAACATTCTGCAGTGCCCTCAGGGTGTTTTCAATTAACGTTGCGGATGCATTGTTGCTAATTTCCAATGTTACAGTACCAAAACGCAGAACAATATCCGACGATGATTCTTGAGCCGCTGGGCCAGTACCGGCTGTAGGGACTGGAATGTTTACCGGCACGATTGGATTGTTTCTGGCACTGAGTGATGGAAGGGCTTCGCAGGCAGCCGTGCGAACGCGTTTTAACCAATAGTAGTAACTTTTCGGATTAATGTTATGCTCAGAACACCATGCAGAGACGGTCTGTCCACTACTTCGGCATTCACGGATAATCTCCGTCCACTGATTCAACCGATATTTGCGGGTGACTTCCCTGGTATTCAACTCTAAACCTCCTTTGGAGTTTTTCGATTGAAGTCTAAAAACTCCAAACTCTAATTTAGAGGATTGTCCCACAGTTCTTGGGAAGTTTCCATACACTGATTTATTAGACGCTTACCTTTATTCTCGTCACCTATATGTTTTTCATTTTAATCCAATATCCAATTATCCCTTATTTCCCAGGGTGTCTGTCGTTTTATTTTCGCGGTATTAATACCTATAATCAAGTTAAGTAAAACATCAAATTTCATATCAATTAACTGCCTGGTCTTTATTTCTTTCCAATAGGTTCTGGCAGTGAATTTAACCTTTTTTTATTAGCGCGATAAAGTAATAATAAAAAGTATACTAATACCGATAAACCACCAAAAGACACAGGTATTGTTGATTCTGATAAGGTTGTAAAAATTGATAGATTTATAAATGTAGCTATAAAAGTGGTTACAATTACAATGAAAAAAGCTTTTGTTATGATTGCATATCTACTTTTTCTTAATTCCGGGTCAAATTGATAGGCGACATACCATACAAAAACAATTGCTACAAGAATTATTTGTGTCGGTAAAATAATTAAAACATCTTTTAAAGAAGAAGTTCCGTTTATGATCAATACAGTGAAATATGGCACTGAGAAAAATATATTAAGTCCCAAATATTTTAAAAAAGTTATAAAGACAGGATTGTGTGTGTTTATAGAGTAAAAAGCATAAGCCATTGTAAAAATATCTAAATAAACTATTGTAATTTTTCCAAGTGTAACTATACTTAAATGCTCAGGTTTAACTGAAAGAGATAAGAGCATTCCTAACATGGCTGAAACAACTAATCCTAGAAGGCAAAGTAATATTGGTGAAAGTTTCTTTTTTTCATAACACATATACTCAAATCCTTAATTAAGGTAATATTTACTATTTCTACATATATTGTTGCAATCCTCTATCTGCCTTAAAGTCGGGCGGGCTCCGCCTCCAGGCGTTCATGGTCTTTGCAAAGCCAGTCTTATCTCATTTGAAAAGTTAGCATAGCAAATCCCACGCCCACCCTCCGGCTCCGGATCTGCGATCTTTACATAATAAGACATTATCCGCCGATCTGATCCCGCAAATAAAATGTGATCTTTTGATGAATATCTGATCCCGTATATCAAATGTGATCTTTTGATGAAATAAGCGATCACCCGATAATGGCTAGGATATTATGTAAACCCGCCCTTAGAAAGCATGTAGGCGAAGGTGATTCCGGCATCTCAGGGCGGGTAGCTGTTTTTGTGGTGCTTGCGCTTATTTTATCGCCGCCCTTTACTTGTTGTCAAAGGGCTCTGTTACCTATGCGGGTGTTACATAATATCTGGAAATAAAAGAGTGGCAGTTACTTCCAGAACTGGTAGCGGAAAAGGTGCTTTTTTTGATTTTTCTAGAATCATTCTCATTTTGGCACTTTTATAGTAATACCAAGGGCTAATGCCTGTTTTGATACGCCCACCCGTGGGTACTTCAGCCGGTGTTACTAACACGGCTGAAAAACGATTACCTCTTCCAGCTCCGGCACGATGATTCCGGCTGTTAAAATATTAGCTCCGCGCCGGCTGGCTGGCGACCACAGGGACCCCCTGCCCCCATGGTCGGCAGGCAGGCGGCGCGCTTAATTCTTCTCCATCCGTGCAACCTCACGTTAAAGCCTCCGGAGGAAAAGAAAAAAACCTCCGCCCTACCTCAGTTTTCTGCCTCAGAGATAGGCCGGTTTTTGCGGCCTTGACTTGTGGCCCCTGGCCTCCCCGAACCCCTCAAAGCACGCGCCCCGCCGGGCACCCGCCCTGCGGAGGCGCGAACCCGTGAGATTATACCAGGGAGGCCTCCCCCAAGTAAAGGCTCTGCGCTTCGCTACGATCGCTACGCGACGCAAAACCGGCTCTGCCGGTATGAAACCCTTTGATAAGCCTTGAATGATCTCAGAGAGGATCCTGTGACGTTAAACTATAGTTTAAGATTTTAAACAATAGTTGATTGCCTTCTTGTGTCAAAATCGACACAATTGTGTCGGAAAAGACACAAAAAGACCAGGAGATTTTAGGCCGTTCAGAAACAGCCTAATCCAGGCCTGAAAATCAAACTTTTTGCGAAAAGCCCAAAACCTTACCAAAACTTAGCAGAGTGTAAGGGAGACTTGTACATGAAAAATAGCATGGCCCGGAGTATGAGTTACAAGAGAAAAGCCCTACTGAGAAAGGTTATACCTTCGCTTCCGGGCGGGCTTCGATTCCGGTCAGTCATGGATTTTGCTTATTTTGTGACTCAAAACAAGCAGCTGCAGCTGGCAGCCAGGGCAAAAAATGAGTTACAGTATATGACCATGGCAAAACCCCTACCATCCCTACATCTCCGGGCTATAAGCCTTTACATAATAAGATATTATCCTGCCTCCTCTGGGGTTTGATCTGGGGTTAGGCCCGATAATACCAGGATATTATGTAAACCCGCCCTTAGAAAGGATGTCGGCGAAGGTGATTCCGGCATCTCAGGGCGGGTAGCTGTTTTTGTGGTGCTTGCGCTTATTTTATCGCCGCCCTTTACTTGTTGTCAAAGGGCTCTGTTACCTATGCGGGTGTTACATAATATCTGGAAATATAGGGTGGTAGTTACTTCCAGAACTGGTAGCAGAAAAGGTGCTTTTTTTGATTTTTCTAGAATCATTCTCATTTTGGCACTTTTACAGTAATACCAAGGGCTAATGCCTATTTTCGAACGGTCACACATGGCCGCTTCAGCCGGTGTTACTATCACGGCTGAAAAACGATTACCGCTTCCAGCTCCGCCATGATGATTTCGGCTGTTAAAACATTAGCTCCGCACCGGCTGGCTGGCGGACACGGGGACCCCCTGCCCCCATGTCCGGCAGGCAGGCGGCGCGCTTAATTCTTCTCCATCCGTTCATCCTCCGTCAAAAGCCTCCTGGGGAAAAGAAAAAACCTCCGCCCTGCCTCAGTTTTCTGCCTCAGAGATAGGCCGGTTTTTGCGGCCTTGACTTGTGGCCCCTGGCCTCCCCGAACCCCTCAAAGCACGCGCCCCGCCGGGCACCCGCCCTGCGGAGGCGCGAACCCGTGAGATTATACCAGGGAGGCCTCCCCCAAGTAAAGGCTCTCCGCTTCGCTACGATCGCGCCGCGACGCAAAACCGGCTCTGCCGGTATGAAGCCCTTTGATGAGCTTATAAAGACCGTCAGAGAGGATCCTGGTGAATCCTGGTATAACCTGGTAAAACTTAAACGATAGATTATTTTCTTAATCAATCGTTTAAGTTTTTAAACAATCGTTTATCGCTTCGTCCTTTTTTTGACACATTTGTACCCTTTTTGACACATTTGTATCTCCAGAGACACAGAAAACCCTCCCATGAAAGGTTAGACGTTCAGAAACGGGCGGGCTGCGCTTCCGGTCAGTCATGGGTTTTGCTTGTTTTGTAACTCATAATAGGCAGCTGCAGCCGGCAACCAGGGCAATAAATGGGTTACAGTATATGACCATGGCAAAACCCCTACCATCCCTACATCTCCGGGCTATAAGCCTTTACATAATAAGCTATTATCCGGCCTCCTCTGGGGTTTGATCTGTGGTTAGGCCCGATAATGCCAGGATATTATGTAAACCCGCCCTTAGAAAGCATGCTCTAATTACGCTTACTGCCTTCTAGTCTGGGCGGTTGTTTTCTGGTTGCAGACTCCTTCATTTTATTCCCGCCCATAATGTTGCCTACCGGGTTAGATTATCTATGCGGTTTTACATAATATCTCTCGTTTAAAAAATATCCCTGCCTCAGAATTGGTATGAACTATAATTCGTAAACTATTGTTTATAAATTCACCTTAACCAAGGCCCCCCGCTAGTTAGCTTAACCAGCCGGCCTCTCCATGATCAAGGCTGAACCCTGCGGGCGCTGGCCTTCCGTATCATGTTAATGTTTGTGACTTGTGAGGGTTTTATCTTAAGAGTTGGTTTTATCTATCAAAGGCGCGGCCTTGACATGGAGCCTCTGCCGCCTGGTTATTGGTGGCCGGGGGTGGCCCTGGTAAGCCTTATCCTTCGGTTTATTTGATCATCCAGGCAAACAGAAAGACCTGGCAAAGGCATTCATACCAGCCAAGTCTTTTTCGTGTCTTAAAATGGATTCTACGGCCTTGTCAGATCTGTTAATACAAAACTACCTGTTAACGAGCGCACCGGCACCGGGGCCCCTCCAAAGGGATCCCCATATGCCGTGTGCCGCACGTTAATATATTACTTTTCTTCTTCGACGGATTTGATAACTTTTTGTCTCTATGGAAAGTCGCTTTTGGGAACTGCCCGTCTTTTTCTATCACTAATACTCCATAAAAAGACATTTAGATTACAACGGTCAATTGTTCTTCTTCATAATACTTTATGAATTTCCCTGTTGTGCTTGGATAATTTTCGCAAAGGTGTTTCAGAAAATCATCTTTACTGTCAAATGTCATATCTGCATAGGGCACATCTAAAGCCTGTGAACAAAGATAAAGATGCCGTCCCTTCAACCTTCCGTCGTCAGTATGCTTGGTTAAGTATTTCGTCAGGTAATTGTAAATGCTCTTACTACAGTTGTTTTCATCACCTTTGAAAGCTTTCATCCAGGTAAAGCCTTTTCCCCATAGTTTATCTAACTCTTTTTTGGGAATATACATATTCACAGCAACATGATAATGTACAGCGCCCCTACCATTTTTATCTTGAAACTCTCTGGTTGCGATGTACTTGAAATTTGGGTAACGCCTGTTGATTTTTTTCATGAGATTACTGAAGTGTCTGTCGGCTGTACTGATCTCCTGAATGTTTTCACTAAATGTTAGTTCCCACTTGCGAAACATCCTATGCCTGATGATTTTACGCCGTACATTACCTCTGGCCCTGGTAATTGTTTTTATCCTATTCTGTTTGTATTCGTGAGATTCACCTCTCACCGTTATCTGCTTGTTGTCTCCTTTTATTTTGGTGTTTCTATTCTCAAACGTTATCCACCCTGACTCTGAATACTTTGCTTCGAATTCTCCATCACCTAAGTCATAGATACGAGCATTGGCAAAAGACATAAATTTAGGCCCTTAAGCTGGTTTGAAAAGATTGCTGTTTGCCTCATCTCATCTTCTCAATAATCAACTTGGGCCTTCATATTATAAATTTATGCCGTTTCACATTTACATTTATCTATACCGCCGAACATCAACGTTCAATTGGCGAATTATTCATTTTAATTTATCGGCATTCTTAAACTATCTTTTTGTACCCAATAAATCACATTTTAATTTTAATTTAATTGAGGACTTTTTAATTTATGCATCTTTTAATCTATTAAAGTTAAGGGCCTTTCACCTCCTTCATTATTTTATAATATTATACAGCTATTACCATTAATTATCAACATTATTTATTCTATTAATTTTATATATAATATTTAGTTTATCAATACTATAAATATCTATTATATCCCTTATAGCTGTAAGGCTAACGGTATTACTAGCGGTAAAATTACTACCATTAATCAAGTAAAGTAAAGATTTTATTCAGCCCAAAAGGAATACCATTATATGTCATAGAATAAGAAAGCAGTAAAATCAATTTTCAATTGATAGCGAGGATCTCATGAGCACAAATGTGTTAATATTTGGTATTTTTCTTTTCATTGCTTCGATATTAAATTATTATTTATATGGTGAAGTTGTAGATGAAGAAAACGAAAGAGTTAATAAGCTATTTGGAACTGAAAAAGCTTCAAAATTTTTTAATATTCTTAGTGGTAGATATTATTCAAAAGAGACAGTAAAATTCCTTTCAATGATTGGTATTGTTATAAGCTTAGCTTTAATAGTTATTTATATAACATTTTATATTTATCAATGTATTAAATCCTTCTAAACTGACCGTGTTATTTCTAACCGATAATGCTTTTAAGATTCATATAATGGAAAAAGATAAAAACATATTAATTTGGTGAGGAAAAAGTGAAGTATAAAAAAAATATGGATTCCATTAATTGTAGCTGCTACAATTATTATTTTAATCTACTCATTCCCTTCTTTTTGTGAGAATAAGGTAATTAAAACTGAGCCTTCACCTGATGGTAAATATAAAGCCATTGCATTTATTAGAGATTGTGGCGCTACAACAAGCTTTAGTCCTCAAGTTTCTATCCTCAAAAAATATCAAAGATTTACTGGCAGTATAATAGGCAATGTCTTTATTGGCGATAAATCTCAATACCTGGATGTTTATTGGTTAAATGATTCTACTCTTGTCATTAGAAACCATTGTTCGGAAAACAATATATTTAAACAGGAGAATACTATAAATGATATTAACATAGTCTACGAAAAGCAATAATAATCACTACCAGTCGGGCGGGCTCCGCCTCCAGGCGTTCATGGGTTTTGCAAAGCCAGTATTATCTCATTACAAAAGTTACAATAGCAAATCCCACGCCCACCCTCCGGCTCCGGATCTGCGATCTTTACATAATAAGACATTATCCGCCGATCTGATCCCGCAAATAAAATGTGATCTTTTGATGAATATCTGATCCCGTATATCAAATGTGATCTTTTGATGAAATAAGCGATCACCCGATAATGGCTAGGATATTATGTAAACCCGCCCTTACAGGAGGAACCCCCGGTAGGTTTTTGCCCG
>CAZIYV010000117.1:0-10927 GCA_964543575.1 uncultured Pelotomaculum sp. | reverse complement strand
CGAGCTGTTTCGGGCGTAACCTGCCACTCGTTTGGGTTTGGCCTGCGTCGCCACAGGTCCACATGACGGCGAAGGTTGTTGATGATTGAAGTAGGGTCATACTGTTGCGCTTCTGTGGAAAGCCCTTTACCTTCGTCAAAAACCAGTTCTGCTTGAACTGGTGAATCCTTACGTTTCCGGGGCTTCGGAATTGGCGTAATGAACTTCGCGCTTCGACGACTTTCAATGATTCGTTGCGTTGGCTGGCCCTGGTCATCTAACTCCCAGTGTCGCCCTGGGTACTCATATGGCGAGTTGAGTATAGGTCTTTTGAAAAATTGATTTTCCATGTTTTATTCCTTTCCTGGTGGACGCCACATGTGGTCACTGCTTAGTTAGCGTTGATAACAGGGGTTAGCGTCTCCAACATTAGCCACTACTTGTCCAGTACCAGGTGGGGTAGCTTATGTAGATGATAAAAATATTTGGCTTCAGCTCCGTCAGAGAATGTCTGGTTTACAGTGGTAATACGCCCAGTGGTTTACATTATCCTCCTTTAAAAGACACATTTTGCAAAATACAAACATTTTTCATGTCCTTTTTAATGTTGTTCAAATTTTTAAAACACCATTATTCTCAATAAAGCTTTTAATTGGATTTGATAGTTGCTGTATTTATAAAGTAGTAATCCCCTTTGCAGTAAAAAATCCTTCCTCTGTAATGTATAAAAAACATTATTAAAATTAATTAAAAAAACAATTTACAGTTGCTTCCAGTATAGGCGCAACACGTGTTAGCTCTTAAAAAGGACTACCGTCTGTGGTATGGTAAAGCCTTAACATGCAAAAACGCATGTTTGCTTTGTCATTCCCGGTCGGGTATATTTATGCCTTAACAAAATATTAGCAGGGAGACATTGCATATTGAAGCAACTAAAGTAAAAGAGGGGGTGAATCAGAATGGACCATATGTACAGACTGGAATTAAGGAGTTTAAAAAAAGCTTTGCTGGATGAAACTGCACTCCGCTTAGCCAAAAGATATATTCAAAATTCCATTAAAGCAAATTTAGAGGATACTGTGTTTCCACTGGTTTCATCACAATTATTAGATGAAATGAAAAATCTGCGCGATAAAGCATCGTCACCTATATTGTGTGATCTTGTCAACTTGCCTGAGTTGCTATATATTTTATGGGGTTTAGACGATGCAGGTTGTCTTAACAACATTGGCAAAGAGATATTACATTTCTATGCTGGTCATATACAGCATAACTTCACTCTAATTTTGGAAGAGCTCGGTTGGGATATTATCCCAGATGAATAACAGACAGGTAAAAAGGGAGGTTGTTTATATCGCCTCCCGCCTTTTATGCTCTTTTAACGCCTTTAAGCCAACGACATTGACCCATATAAGGGGTCAATCTTTTTTCCCTTTTTTGTCACGATACCTCTGGGTTTTAGCAGCAGATTGACATGACGTGCTGCAAAACCTAACTTTTGGGTTACCTGCTTCAAAAAATTTTGCGCACCTTTCATTCTCACACCTTTTTGTTAAAACCCCCCTGGTTATATCCAGAAAAATCATAGTATATAACGCTGTAAGAAGTGAATCACACCGCCAAGATATGTTTTTTGATATGCCATCTCTTTCGTCAAACATTAGCAATGGTGTAACCCTGTTCTCCATTTCACCATTGACTGCCCACATGACCGCTCCAGTAGCAATATACAATAACCCATCATCGTCCTTTCTTGCAACAGCGTTACGGTATAACTGGTTATTGCTACTCTCCAGAATATTCCTTATATTTCTAATATTTTTATCAGCGATTGCATTCCGTAAATCTAGAATCCAACGAAATCTTACGCACTCCTCTCTGAACTTGTCTACCGGCTCACATGTATCCAACGTTGTAACCTTTTTATCCGGCAGAACTAGGTCTCCCTCTCCAGGTATTGGCAATCGATCCTTGGGAATGTGGTATTTTTTTATCAACATATCCATTGGCATCAGTTCATCTATGTCTCTCTGAACCCCGGCTACAGGGGAACTTTTCGGCATCTGGTAATTATGCTGGTTCGGGGGGAAAGCTAATATCTTTATAATTTCCCTATCATAAAATCCAAGCAGGCCAAACCTGGTGCAAAAACCAGTAATAGCTTTATCGTCGTTTAAATCTAAACTAGCGAATATCTGGTGAATGGAATCTCTCTGCCGATTCCCCGGAAAATAAAAGTCAAAGATGTTGTAAGGTTCCACCCTCGCCCCAGGAACTGGCTTAAGAAAGCCGTCATCTATGTAGTACTTTTTCCGGTACCACCTCCCCTGTAAAATATCTGCATGTGTGTTACTCATTTTTACTGACCTCCAAAATCGTCACTATCCCGTTACTGTTATTTTTTAATCATTAGTAACTCTGTGCTATTGACAGTAACATCAAAAATAATTACTAT
Source organism: uncultured Pelotomaculum sp. (assembly GCA_964543575.1). Taxonomy (GTDB): domain Bacteria; phylum Bacillota; class Desulfotomaculia; order Desulfotomaculales; family Pelotomaculaceae; genus Pelotomaculum_B. The sequence continues at coordinate 8,493 of CAZIYV010000117.1, read as the reverse complement.
TAATACAGAGTAACAACATTTTAACACAAAAACTAGTGTCAGGGAAGGGTGAGATTAGAAAATGCTTAACTGGGAAGAGCTACCATTAATGCTCTCTGTGAAGGATGTAGCTAAAATACTGAGCGTTGGGAGAAATACTGCTTATAACCTCTTCCATCGCGAAAGCTTCCCCAGAATACTATTCGGACGGAATCTGCGGGTTGAAAAAAATTCATTCCGCGAGTGGTTAAAAGCAGAATCGGAAACCGCTTAACCAACTTCTACCAAGGGAGGTTGTAGATAAAATGAATAAGACGGGCCGCAGGATCACTGCAAAAAGGCCGGACAAAAAAAGGAGGCGGAACATGTCCTGTCTACGGGATTATATCAAAAACTTTGCTGAAACCGGAGATGTCGACGTGCTGAAAAAAATCCTAAAATGTCGTGGTAAATACGGAGTTAGTCTCGCAGCGAAGGTAATGGGGGTTCCCAGGAGCGTATTAAAAGCCAAGCTGGGGTTAAATAATCCCAACCGAGAAATTGCGCGAGAGGCTAAAAAAGAATGTGGTATCAGAATCAGTAACATCTATGCAGGCCGCTAATAGCGGCCTTTTAAATTTTTAAAGAGACTTAAAAAATAAAAACCGGCAAGCTGGTTAGAGGTGATGTGGTTTTTTCATGAACATTGTGCAACTAAATGCAGTAAAAAAACAGGTATTAGATTTTGCACTGGAATATCTGGAGCGAGGTTTTTCTGTTATGCCTCTCCACTCAATTGTTGCAGGCCAATGTAGTTGTAAAAAGGAGGATTGTGGAAAGCCTGGGAAACATTCCCCCATAAGATGGAAGGAATTCCAGAAACGACTACCAACAGAAGCTGAAGTTAGAAATTGGTGGAGGAGATGGCCTTACGCTAACGTTGGTATTGTCACAGGTGCCATAAGCGGACTTTTTGTCCTTGATGTTGACGGCACCGATGGAATTAAATCCATTAAAAGATTTGATATTCCCATGACAGTGACAGCTAATACCGGTGGTGGTGGGGAACACGTGTTCTTTAAGTATGCTTCAGATAAAAAAATCGGAAACCGCACCGGAGTGAGAAGGAACCTGGATATTCGCGGTGACGGGGGTTACGTTGTAGCACCGCCTTCGATACACAGTAGCGGGAAAGGTTACAGCTGGCAGGATGGAAAGTCTCCTGGAGAGTGTGAGTTGGCAGAAGCACCAGACTGGCTGATTGAAATGCTTTTCCCACAAGTCAGGGATGAGATAACCACCTCAATACCTGAAAAAAAACTGTTGCCATGTGCCTTAAATTTTATTAAAAGTGGCACTACTGAAGGCACCCGTGATACCTTCCTTTTCACACTGGCAAAGCATGCCCGTGGTGCTAGCATGTTAGAAGTTAAGGCACTGTCGTTGTTACAGCGGGCTAATGAAGTCTGTAAGCCACCGCTGCCCGACAATATTATTGAAGAAAAAATTCAGAGCGCTTACTACGGAAATGGAGGCGACGGGTATTCTTCTCTGGGTTGCGACGAAGACTCCTGGAAAATTTTTTGTAGTGACGATTGCCCGGTGAAAACAAAATCGTGGCCGGAACCTGAACCAATACTGTTCCAGCTACCGGTTGTGGAACCGCTTTCTCCTGCTTTAATACCTGAACCATTTCGTGAGTGGTTGCTGGATATATCACACAGGATGCAGTGCCCGTTGGACTTTGTTGCGTCTGGAGCTACGGTAATAGCAGGAGCGATTGTCGGTGCCGCTTGCGGAATCAGACCAAAAAGAAATGACGACTGGCTGGTCATCCCGAATTTATGGGGCGCGGTGGTTGCCCGGCCAAGTATGCTGAAAACACCTTCACTGGCAGAGGTCATTAAACCTCTCACGTTAATGGAAGTGGAAGCCAAGGATTTTTATGAAAGTCAAATGAATTTACACATTGCAGAGATGGAGTACCATAAAGCCAAAAGGGAAGCGCTACGTGCCGAAATGCTTAATGCTGCAAAAGGCAAAATGAAAAATGGCGCACCAGCACCAAATATAGATGATGTCAAAAAACGCTTCTCTGAACTGGTTGAAGCAGTTGCTCCCACCCGCCGGCGACTTAAAACTAACGATGCTACCGTTGAAAAACTCAGTGAGCTTTTAAACGAAAACCCACGGGGGATCCTCCTTTTCAGGGACGAACTGATCGGTCTTTTGGTCTCCTGGGATAAGGAAGGGCGTGAGACCGACCGGGCCTTTTTTCTTGAGGCTTGGAACGGATACGGTAGTTTTACCACCGACCGGATTGGGCGCGGGACAATAGACACCGATAACTTGTGCGTGTCTATTCTAGGAGGAATTCAGCCCGCTAAACTGCTTTCTTACCTTTACCAAGCTCAAAGTGACTTAAAGAATGATGGACTGCTTCAGCGTTTTCAGATCCTTGTCTACCCGGATGAGCCAGACAACTGGAAACTTATTGACGAAAGACCTCATGCCGAAGCCAGGAATAGAGCTTTTGCTGTTTATAAAACCCTGGCTGATATGGATTTTCAGAAGGCAGGAGCAACATTGCCAGATGGTGAGACAATTCCTTTCTTTCGATTCTCAACAGACGCGCAGGTTGTTTTTAATGAATGGCTCACTAAGCTGCAAACTGAAAAATTAAACAGCGATGAAAATCCGGCAATAGTTGAACATATGGCTAAGTACCGGAGCCTGATGCCTTCTTTAGCCCTTGTTTTCCACCTGATTAATATTGCCGATGGCGAACCAAGTGGACCTGTAAGCCTTGGAGCCGCTAAAATGGCTGTCAGTTGGTGTCATTACCTGGAGAGTCACGCCCGGCGTATCTACGGTATGGCAGGCAGTATGGCAGTAAAAGCGGCTGCTGAACTGTCACGCAGAATCCAAAAAGGAGATGTTAATGACGGTTTCACTTTGAGAGACGTGTACCGCAATTGCTGGCATATCCTGGACAAAAAGGAGATTGTCCAGGAAGCTTGCCATCAGCTTATTGATGCAAAGTGGCTCCGGGAGGAAGAGCTTATTAGTCATGGCAAGAAACGAATAATTTACCATGTTAACCCAATGGCTGTTACAGAAAAACGTCAGGTTACAGATTAAATACGTTAGGCAAAAAAAGTACTGTCAGTTGTGTCAGTTCGTGACTAGTACTTTTATAGGGGAAAAAAAACAAGTGGGGGTGGCCAATGGCTTACCTTTTTTTATTTAATGAAAAAAATTCCCCCTGAAGTGCTATATAAGGAACTGACAAAACTGACACACGTCAGTTTTTTATCTAACATTCATCACGATTAGCAGACAGCTTAAGCCAAAAAACAGTTCATCAGAAAGGAGGCCAGAAGATGTCGGACAAAAGTCTCTGCGCATCCTGCAAGCTAAACTGCAAACAGCCCAACGCAGGAGTAACTTTATTTTGCCCGCGATACAAACTAAAATAGTGGGTTAACCAAATATGGGACAAAAGGAGTGCACACCTTAATTGAATACCAATGCTGAAAAATCTACAATTATCCGTAGCCTTGCATGGCAGCGGCAAAGGTCGGGATATTATCGGATAGAAGGTCCAGTGGTTCTGGGCCTTCTTCTTTCCCCTAATTATGGAGCCGTTTGCTGGTGGTGGTACGGAAAACGTTTCACTAGAAAAATAAGTAGAGAAAAAAGTGAAAAAGGCAGGTATTGGTTCCTCTGCCCATATTGTTGTAGAAGGGTATTAAACCTTTACGTTAATCCGTCCTGGGGATTAATGGGGTGTCGTAGATGCTTGGCTGTAGTCTACCCAAGTCAAAAAGTCAGCTGGCGTAAACGGGAGCCAAAGCGCTTGAAGGCATGGCTTGGATGGTTTCAAAGGCAGGTGGAAAGTAGCAAAAATGGTAAAGAGGGTTTTAAACGGTCGTGTTCTCGCCCAGACCCCAGAAGTTGAAGCTATTAAAAACACAGGACTGGTTATAGCAAGCTTCTTTTTAGCAGATGTTATCCTGGCTATGGTTAATAAAGCCTCAGAAGGAAATGTAGATGCAGGTAAACTCCTGTTTTCCTTTCTGGGGCTTTATGATTTTTGAGCCAAAAATTTAAGGGGGAATTCAGAATGGAAAGAACAGAGTTCAATTTTGAGATCATTTGTTTGGATGAAATCGAATTGCCCGATTTCATAGATTCAATTGATGTCAAAGACAATGTGATTCTTTGCAGCCAGTGTGCTGAACCGGCTGACGCATTACACTATTCTTATGAAAGTAAAAAGTGGATGGCTGGGTGCCCTGAACACGAATTGGGGGAGTACTGGATCAGGGTTGATGATCTAGCTTTGAATTTAGTTAAATGGATTTTACAGCTGGCTGAAAAAAATGACGACAGGTTAACAAAATTAATATTAAGCCTTGGTCATAAAGGAATGACTGCATTGGAATATATTAGTAAGTAGTTCTTAGAGCTGAGTAAAAAAGGCCGGAGACATGAAGGACCGCCTCCAAAGCGGTCTTTTATGTCTTGGTTTTTAAATATGTTCATAGATCTTTATGTTTTTAAAAAACCTTAAATGCCAGCCCTTGGTATTACTCATTTCTTTCTGCATTTGCAACTTGGGAATATATACATCTGAAATTAATAGTGGCTCATACCAAACATCTGTTTGATGGTAAAAATATGAAAAAATTTTGAGAATATACATGCGTTGGACTATCTACCCCTCGACAGACTAACGCCGGGGATGGGGTCCCCATGGGGTGATTCGTGTGTTCGTGTTTTTTCAACCAGCAGTAAATGCTCCTGTAATGTATTCAAATTGTTTACGTAATGAATCAATTGGGCAAACTATGAATGAGGTGAAAAAAATGGTTCGTTGTGAAATATCCTCCATAATGGGTGCAAGGCGTATGCGTATAGCAGATGTTGCCAGGGCTACTGGTCTCCACAGAGGTACGATAACACAACTTTACTATGACCGGAAACAACGTTTTACAAAAGATTTACTGGATAGGTTGTGTTACGCTCTTGATTGCCAACCACAGGATATCTTAGTATATATATCTGACAAGGAGGATAAGCGTGCGCGGGATTAGGAAACAGGGAAAAGATAGTTATAGGATTACGGTCTCTCTCGGGAAGGACTATAATTCTGACAAGTATAAAAAATACCAGGAAACTTTTAAAGGGAGAAAGAGAGATGCCGAAAAGCGAAAAGCGGAGTTAATCAGCCAGTTCAGTAAAGGCATCAATATAAATCCTGAAAAAATAAGCTATGGCGAGTATTTGGATAAATGGCTTAATGATTATGGTAGAAGCAACCTGTCACAAAGAACTCTTTATGACTACACCTACATTATAAAATACCATGTTAAGCCTGAACTTGGCCATATCCCTTTGTCTAAGTTATGCCCTTCGCATTTAAGGGATTTTTATGCTTTGTTACTTAAAGAAGGGCGCAAAGACAAGAAAAAGAACGCAAGCAAAGGGTTATCACCAGCGTATGTTAAAAAGATTCATGTTATCATCCATGAGTCTCTGAAACATGCAATGAAGTGGGAGTTGGTTTACAAGAATGTCGCCGATGCTGTTGATCCTCCCAAAGTAGCGAGGGAGGAGGTAACCCCCTTATCAGAGAAGGACATTGAAAAGCTTATAAAGGAACTTAAAGGTAGTTACCTGTATATACCAACATGTTTAGCGGTTGGGACCGGAATGAGAGCGGGTGAAGTCCTGGGTCTCACATGGAAGGATGTCGACTTAAAGACTGGTGTTATAACAGTAAGGCAAGCTCAAAAGATTAAACGGTCAGGCTATGAAGATAAGATCACTTATGAAATCACTTTCGGACTGCCGAAGAGTAAAAATAGTAGAAGGAGTATTAATATTCCCGGCTCATTGGTAAAGCTGCTTAAAAGGCATAAAGTCCAACAAAAGAAGGCTAAGCTTCAGTATGGTGAATTATACGAGGATAATGACCTGGTTTGTTGCTGCTGGGAAGGTTCCCCGATTAACAATAATACTTTCAGCTCCGATTTTAGAAAAGCTGCAAGGAAGGCTGGCTTTCATATATCGTTCCACAATCTTCGCCATAGCCACGCCAGTCTTCTGGTAAAGATGAACGAAAACCTTAAAACAATAAGTGCCCGGCTTGGGCATTCAGGCATAGGCATAACAGCCGATACCTATGCACATTTAGCGCCAGACGGGCAAGTGGAAGCTGCCAGGAAAATAGGTGAAATACTCCCGTTTATCAAGTAAATTTGAGAGCATTTTCTCAAATTTTACTCAATTTTGCGCCTGGAACAAAAAAACGACAAGGGACTAAACCTCGCAACCCTTGTCGTTACTCACTTTTTTGGAGCCGATGGTCGGATTCGAACCGACGACCTGCGCATTACGAGTGCGCTGCTCTACCCCTGAGCCACATCGGCAAGTTGTCATTCTGCGAAGCAGAATATATTTTACCTTATTTATATGCTCCTGGCAAGCGCTTTGTCGATGGCTTTAAGCAGGCGATTTTTGGTAAAAGGCTTCACCACAAAATCCAGGGCGCCGTCTTGCACCACATGTTTAAAAATCTCCCTGCTGTTGGCGGAGCTTATGATAATAATTCTGGCTGACGGGTCTATCGCCAGTATCTTATTTAAGGCGTTAATCCCGTCCAGTTCCGGCATGGCGATGTCCATGGTGACCAGATCCGGCTTGATTTGATCGTATAGTTCCACCGCCTCACGGCCGTTTCTAGCCTCACCAACAATGTCATAACCCTGTTTGGTAAGTATATCTTTAAGCATATTTCGCGCGAAGTTGCTGTCATCAACCAGCATAATTCTTTTCCCCAACATATCAGCTCCAGAACATTTTTTGTGGCGGCCAGGTATTTTTCACTATTTAATGCGCTTAATTACGTCCCTCGGGTTGAGTGGTTTTTCCGGTTCCCCGTCGGACCCGTCGGACATCGCCACGACGGCCAGAGTTAAGGCCACAGCTTCCCTGAAGGCCTCACCGGCCATACTGGCCACAAGAGTGGTGATCACCTGATCGGCGCTTAACCCCATCTCAGACAACCTTTTATGATGGTCTAAAGCGGCCTGAGATAAACGTTCCAGGCGTCCCGGATAAACGATCTCCTCCAGGCTATAAATAAGTTCCTTGTAATTTTCCAAGTCGATTTTTATGGCCCACACCTTCCCCCGGTATCTTATGACCTGGTAGTTATTGTTCGACAGAAAAAGAAAAAAATCCTGTTATTGAATATTACGGCAGGTCATGATATTATTATTTCCCCTAATTATTGTTCTATTTTATTGTCGTATAGGTTCTTAAAATTCTTAATAGCTGTGAGATAGATAGAGTAAATGCTGATGTATTAAAAATTGCAACTCTGAATACCCTTTTATTGTTCAATGAAGTGTTATGAAGGACAACAGCCTGGCTTTAGCGAATATAAACCACATATTGAAAAACTGGTTGGAGAAACCGTGCGAGGTGTAAAAAATGAAAATATTTGTAAACATAGACGGGGGCAGCCGTGGCAATCCGGGCCCCGCCGCGGCAGCTATGGTTATAACAGACGGGGAAGGCAAGGTGCTGGCTACCAAAAGCAAATTCCTGGGGCCGGGGCTGACCAATAATTTCGCTGAATGGAGCGCACTGGAGGGAGCGGTTAACGCTCTTGTTCATCTGTCCGGCGAGCACGAGGAATTGGAGGCTGAGGTGCGAACTGACAGTGAACTGGTAGTGCGTCAGTATAACCGCCAGTATAAGATAAAAGAGCCTACCTTGAGAGAAATAGCTGAAAGAGTTTGGGAAAGCATAGCCATCACACCCGGTCTTAAACTCATTGTCAAGCATGTGCCCAGGGAGGAGAACAAACTAGCGGATGCCGCCGTTAACCGGGAATTAGACGAGTATATGGACTGGGCTAAACAAGTTCAGAAATAGAATTATTAATATAATATTAATATATTATTAATGGAATTATTGATATAATATAGAAAAAGAGGAGGAGGGAGCAAAGAGTGGATATTTTCAAGAAGGTATCTGAAGGCGCCAAGTCTATTGGCGAAGGTGCTAAAACAATCGGTAAAAAATCTAGCGATCTAGTAGAATCAACCAAGTTAAAGTTTGAGATATCAAAACTGGAAAAAGAAGCGGAGAACAACATCACTGCCCTGGGCAATCTTGTTTACCTGCAGTTCAAGGGTGAGGTAGGACATGAGGAAGAAATAGATCGTTTGCTCAAGAGCACCAAGATCATTGAGGAAGAGATCGATGAAATGCTGGATCAGGTTGCCAAGTTGCATCCTAAACCGCCCGTTTGCCCCCAATGTCAGACAGAACTGCCTTTAGGCGCTAAATTCTGCTGGAACTGTGGTTTTAAACTGACCCAGGAACCTTCCTAACCAGGCAGCATAAATATTAAAAATAACCCCGCCAGGGGTTATTTTTTTGCCCCAGACAGCTTGTCTGTAAAATATTGTGTTATGGTCAAACCATGGAGTTTCCTGTACAATTAAACAAAAAGCC
>CAZIYV010000116.1:0-10998 GCA_964543575.1 uncultured Pelotomaculum sp. | reverse complement strand
AGATCAAGATAGGAGGGGGACGAGCAATCTTCTCTCTCCTATCATTCACAATAAAATTTATACAATGGGAATAACTATCTCCTGCCTTCTGAATAGTACTATTTTTAGATTTCTGTAAAACTAAACAATATGAAGGATATGTAGTGGAGGTGTATTTATGAAACATGAACATGATTTAGAACATTATATTGATATAATCAAAGATTGGGGATACTGTTATTGCGCAAGTTGCAAGGAAATAAGGTATGGTCCAGAACTGGAGGCAACAGTGGATGGGGTTCGTTGCTCCAAATGCAAAGGTTATAATTTAGAAGCCCCTGGTTGGGTTAGATGTCCTCACCACAAAGATACTTTGGTTAAATGCCCCAGGTCGGGCAAGGGAATAGTGAAGTTAAAATATGAGTATGAATGTCAGGATCATTGCAGTTTTAGAGTAAATTAAGTTTTCATAGTATTATTTTGCATTTCTGGGTTCAAATTTATTGATGAAAAGGCCCTATTTTTAAAAATTTATTCTGTTAGGAATTGCTGAAAGCAATAACAGTAGTTGACGGTCACACTCTATCTTATACGAAAAAGTAATTTTCAAGGGGTGCAAACAAATGAGAATACAGACAATTAGAGTGGAGGAAGCGGTTGGCAAAGTGCTCAGCCACGATATCACCAAAGTCGTTAAGGGAGAGTCCAAGGGAGCGTCTTTTAAAAAAGGGCACATTATTAAGATAGAAGATATCCCGGAGCTGCTGAAGTTGGGAAAAGAGAATATCTATATCTTAGACCTTGAGCAAACTGATGTACATGAGGATAAGGCTGGCGTACGGCTGGGGAATGCCGTCGCGGGCGAAGGAACGACATGGACTGGTACCAAGGAAAGCCGTGTAAAGCTTTAAGGGGAATATGGGAGACTGCTGAAAATAAACATAGCAGCCCTGGAAGCAGTTAACGATTTGCCGGAAGTGATACTTTCCACCCTGCCTAACAATACAGTCGTAAAAAAAGGAGACCTACTGGCCGGGACCAAGGTGATCCCTTTGGTGGTACCGGAGCAAACTGTCCTGACTGCAGAAAACATCTGCCGGCAGGCCGGCTGGGTGGTAAAAGTACTTCCGTTTCTAAGCCACAAAGTCGGTGTGGTTATAACAGGCAACGAGGTTTACAAGAAACGCATTCGTGACGGTTTTGGCCCGGTGATCAAGGAGAAAGTAGAAGAATATGGCTCTTTGTTACTGGGAGTGGATTTCTCGCCTGACGACGTGGAAGTAATTGCCACCAAGATCAATAAAATGGCTGACGACGGAGCGGACATAATAATTGTTACAGGAGGCATGTCGGTCGATCCCGATGATGTTACACCCAAAGCCATCCGATTCACGGGGGCCAATGTGATAAAATACGGCGCTCCCGCCCTGCCCGGCGCGATGTTTATGCTGGCCTACCTGGGAGATATCCCTGTCATGGGAGTACCGGCCTGCGGGATGTTTTTCAAAATAACCATAGTTGACTTATTGCTGCCCAGGCTGCTGGCGGGTGAGCGGGTAACCAGGCGGGACATCGTGGCTCTGGCCCACGGCGGGCTGTGCAAAGCTTGTCCCGAGTGCAGGTATCCCAACTGTACCTTTGGCAAAGGTTCAAATTAGAAAAGCATTGTTGTCGGTGTTGTATTTAATCTTTATAATAAGATAAAATATGACGGTCTCCGGGAGGGGCATTAAAAATGGAAATTAACCTGCAGCAAGGAAAAACAATCGTCACCGTCATAGGACAGGAAAACCTGGGCGACAGCCTGCTTGGTTCGAAAATCGTGCTCACAGCCGGGGGCACGGAGCAAAAGGGAAGCCTGCAGCTGCCCTGGCTGGAAAAGCAAGCAGTTGAATTAGTCCGGACCAACCAGTCTGACGGGCTGTTTAAAATAGCCAAACTGGTCAACCCGGCTGAGCCGGAGCAGAGCGCGACTTTAATGATTGACCCGTATTTGGCGCCGCCTGAACTTATCATTCTGGGCGGAGGTCATATAGCGGTTCCGCTGGCAAATATCGGATATCTGCTGGGCTACCAGGTTACAGTAGTTGATGACAGACCTGATTTTGTCTCACCGGAACGGTTTATAGGCGCCTACAAAAGTATCTGCTGCAGTTTTGATGATATAGAAAATATCCTGACGCTGGGGACGGCCAGCAATGTTGTGATTGTTACCAGGGGGCATATGCACGACCTGGACTGTTTGCGCAAGGTGATCAAATATCCAGTCGCTTACCTGGGCATGATCGGCAGCAGGCGTAAGATTAAAATGATCCGCCAGCAGCTGCTCGAAGACGGTGTCAATATGGAAAAAATTGAAAAGGTGCGCATGCCCATAGGGCTGGATATCGGCGCGCAGACTCCCGCTGAGATTGCGGTGTGCATTGCCGCGGAAATGATTAAGGACCGACGGGGAGGAAACGCTGGTTCCCTGGTCGAAGGCCGTGCTCAGAAAGCTGAGCACCCGAACGATTGTGAGCTGCCTTCCGTCGCTGACAAAGACGCGCTGCACAAAGCCATCAGCGCCGCTTTTGAAAAAACACCCGCGGCACTGGCCACAATTGTTAAAACAAAGGGCTCCACTCCCCGCAAAGCGGGCGCCAGGATGCTTATTTACCGGGACGGACGTACCCTGGGAACCATTGGCGGCGGTTGCGGCGAGTCAGAAGTACGCCTGCAGGCTCTCAATATCATAGATGATGGAAAGGCAGGTATGCACAAAGTATCCCTGACCGCGGACATAGCTGCCGCCGAAGGCATGGCTTGCGGCGGGACGATGGAAGTGTTCATTGAACCGGCAATCATGTTTGCAAAGTCTTTTAATGGTGGTGAAAAAGCATGAGTCAACTTAGTACTATGGTTATCATAAAGGGAGCAGGCGATCTGGCCACAGGAGTCGCTTACCGCCTTTACAAGTGCGGACTGGATGTTATTATGACTGAAATAAGCAACCCGCTCGTGGTTAGAAGAAAAGTGGCTTTTGCCGAGGCGGTTCACGAAGGTACGGTAACAGTTGAAGGAATTAAAGCCAGCCAGGCTCTCACAATAGATCATGCTCTCGAACTGTTTGATGACAGGATCATACCTGTTCTGGTAGATCCCGAAGCCGAAGTTGTGAAAACACTCTACCCGCAGGTAGTGGTCGATGCCAGGATGGCCAAGCGCAACCTGGGTACGACTATAGATGAAGCGCCTCTGGTGATCGGTCTGGGACCGGGTTTTGTGGCCGGGCAGGATGTCCACGCGGTTATTGAAACCTGCAGGGGGCACCGTTTGGGCCGTGTTATTTACAGAGGCGGCGCGATTGCCGATACCGGCAAACCAGGGGCTGTGAACGGTTTTTCAGTGGAAAGACTTTTGAGGGCTCCGGTAGAAGGAGTTGTAAAACCGTGCCGTGCCATTGGGGATCTGGTGGAAAAAGGTGATGTAGTTGCCTTTGTGGAGGATATTGAAGTAAAGGCCCAAATACCAGGTGTAATAAGAGGAATGATTATTGATGGGGCCAGGGTACCTCAGGGAACTAAAATTGGTGATATAGACCCAAGAAAAGATACTGAATATGATACCATCTCCGACAAAGCCCTGTCTGTCGGTGGCGGAGTTTTGGAAGCTGTGTTCAGCTTTTTAGTATCACAATAAATTCCTTTTAAAGGAAATTTGTAACTATGAAAATTAATGACGCGCTAGGCCTAAAGGAACGTGAAGTTATATCCTTTATAGGTGGGGGCGGTAAGACCTCCCTTATGTTCCGGCTGGCAGAGGAAATATCTGTTCAATATAATGTTATTATTACCACCACCACAAAAATCTTTTTGCCCGCGCCTGACAAATTCCCTCTGGTGCTTTTAGGAGAGGGAGAAGCGGCGGAAAACGATCTCGCCGGGTATCTCCGTTCGGGTTTGAAGCCAGTGGTAGGTTCCGGTCTGTTGGATAATAATAAGGTGAAAGGGATTACCCCCGATCAGGTGAGCTTGCTGCAGTATTATGCAGACTATACTTTAGTTGAAGCCGATGGTTCCAGAGGCCTTTCCCTGAAGGGGCATTTAGATTATGAACCGGTCATTCCCGGGGAAACAACTTTACTCGTGGTTGTGGTAGGAGCTGATATTATCGGCAAAACTTTGGACAGCAAATATGTACACCGTCCGGAGATCATTGCCAGGCGGACCGGCCGGATGATAGGTTCTGAAATAGACGTGGCGCTGATAGCTGGATTAATCACTCATCCGGAAGAACTGCTGCGTGACACACCTCCTGACGCCAGGGTTGTGGTGTTTATCAACAAGTCGGACTGCCTGACGGAAACGGCTGAGGCGTACCGGTTGGCCAGGTTGCTCCTGAGTAAAAAAATCGAAAAAGTCATACTGGGTTCAGCGGTGGGTGCAACCCCCGTTATGGATATATTTAAAGTCTGCGGCGACACAAGAGCCTTTGCGGAGAATTATAAATCAACAGCAATATCATAATTGTAAGCTAAGTAATTTTTCAGGAGTTTGCTGTAAGGACTTTTGTGCCGCTGCAGTGGGGTGGACTGAAAAACATGATTTCAGCAATCATTCTAGCCGCGGGTATGTCTGCCAGAATGGGCAGCCCTAAACAACTGCTTAAATTGGGAGACAGGACTTTGACCCGGATTGTTACAGAAAATGTACTGGCCTCATCAGTAGATGAGGTGCTGGTTGTGACAGGTTATCTGGAACACAAGGTAAAAGACGCCATTAAAGACTTGCCTGTTAAAACTGTTATCAACCCCCGCTACGAACAGGGCCAGGGCACTTCTCTGGCTGTGGGGGTCAAGTCGTTGAATATTAATACTTCCGCTTTCCTGGTTTTTATGGTTGACCAGCCCTTTATCACAGCGTCATTGATAAACACGGTAATCGGGGAGTTTAAAAAAAGACGCAGCATGGTTCTTCGCCCGGTCTGCAATGGCCAACCCGGCCATCCGGTAATATTCAGCTATGATTTGAGCGACCAGCTAAAACAGCTGGAGGGCGATGAAGGAGCGCGGCAGATATTAAAAAAGCTTGGGAACAAAGTGGATTGTATCCCGGTGCAGGACGAGGCAGCGATTTTTGATATAGACACACCGGAAATTTATAATAGTTTAAAAATGAAGCTTAAATAAAATATTAAATTTTAAATATTTATACAAGCGTACCCTCAACTAAATACTCTACCTCTCTTTTCCTTTGACATGGATGCAACAAAAAGCATCCATGTCAAGGGGCATCTTTTTGTAGAGGACAGTAATTTAGCTGTTGATTTTTATAAAACAGATTTTGATAACGCGGTGCTTTTTCCCTCCGACTATACTTTACGGAACCCGTTAAAATAAGATTCATAGTTGATTCATAAAATAGCCGGTTCAGGGAGAGGAACAAAATGGAATCAAAGTCTCTCCTCAGCAACTGAAACAAGGGGGGAATTAATGGTGTATCGTGATTTGCGTGAGTTCTTGACTAAACTAGAACAAGAAGGACAACTTGTTCATATTCATGATGAAATATTGCCAGAACCGGCTATTCGGGAAATTGGCCGTGCAGCCACCGATTTACCGAACGGCCCGGCAGTGATGATGGATAATATTAAAGGTTACAAGGGTAAGCGTCTGGTATTAAACGTCCATGGTTCCTGGGCTAACCATGCTTTAATGTTGGGTATGAAAAAAGATGCCACGATTAGGGAGCAGTTTTTTAATCTTAACGATAAATGGGACAGGTATCCCGGTGAAGTTTGCTATGTAGATAAGCCACCTTGTCAGGAAATTGTAATTAAAGATAATATCAACATTGCTGAGATACTGCCGATATTCCGGATCAACACTAATGACGGCGGTTGCTTTTTTTCAAAAGCATCTGTTATTACAAAAGACCTTGATGATCCGGACAGCATAGATACAGAAAACGTAGGCACATACAGGTTACAGGTGCAGGGTAAAGACATCATTGGCATACAGGCCTTACCTTTCCATGATCTGGCCAGACATTTGGTTAAAGCGGAAGCATTGAATAAGCCATTGCCTATCGCTCTTGCTTTGGGTGTTGATCCGCTGCTCACATTTATGGCCAGCACACCGATCAATTACGATCAATCAGAGTATAAGTACGCTGCAGCATTGAACGGCGAACCGATGGAACTCTGCAAGGCTCTGACAAGTAATCTTGATGTGCCGTCAAATGCCGAGTACGTGATTGAAGGTGAGATTATCCCACGTGAGCGGTACCCGGAAGGACCATTTGGAGAATTTCCAGGCAGTTATTCAGGAATTCGCCGCCAGTCCCGGATCAGGGTGAAGGCTATAACCCATCGTAGAGATCCTATTTTTGAGAACCTCTATATCGGTCGGCCCTGGAATGAATGTGATTACCTGGAGGCGCTCAATACTTCTGTACCGCTTTACAAGCAGTTGAAGGAAACCATGCCCGAAGTAGTCTCAGTCAATGCTATGTATCAGCATGGTTTAACCGCTATTGTTGCCACCTCTAACCGTTTTGGTGGTTATGCCAAGTCTGTTGCTTTCCGCCTTGCTTCTACACCGCACGGTATTTCCTACTGTAAAAACATTATCTTAGTTGATGAGGACATCGACCCGTTCAACTTGACTGAGGTCATTTGGTCATTGTCTACCAGGGTGCGTGCCGATAAAGACGTTATTGTAATTCCCTACACACCAGGAATGCCGCTTGATCCTACTTCGGAACCGCCCGGTATGGGTAATAAATTAATTATTGACGCTACCAAACCGACTGCTCCGGATGTTCTTTTGCGGGACACGAAACTAGTTGACCAGATTGCCAAGTCAAAGGCTTATGAGAAAATAATTACTGATCTCCAAAAGGCTACAGGTAAATAAATTCATGAAATATTATCGGGATTAATGAAGGAGGATAAAGCATGAAGTGTGTGCGTTGTTTAAAAGGTACCGCAACGAAATTTGCTGAAGCCCCCGATGGAAGTGGCGCTTGGGAAATGTATGTGTGCGACCGTTGTTTCTTTTCGTGGCGCAGCACTGAAGAGGATGAGGTAATCAATCCTGAAAAGCGTGATCCGGATTTTCAACTCAATGGTGAAATTGAAGATTTGCCTATTTCGGTGCCTGTTCCTCCGCTCAAAAAGTAACAGGTTATATAAAAACAACCAGGGCCTTAAAATGAGACCCTGACAAATATAAAGGAAAAGACCGGGCAGCCGGTCTTTTCTTGTGTTCAAGGATAGGACAGCATGGTAAAAAATATTCTAGCAAGAATATTAGCAGTTATGACGGAGATACTTTCTAAACAAATAGATTTTTGACAGGGGATGAAATATTGCCGAAGCAAGGTATAGTAAATAAGTCAC
Organism: uncultured Pelotomaculum sp.; assembly: GCA_964543575.1. Taxonomy (GTDB): domain Bacteria; phylum Bacillota; class Desulfotomaculia; order Desulfotomaculales; family Pelotomaculaceae; genus Pelotomaculum_B. The sequence continues at coordinate 3,639 of CAZIYV010000116.1, read as the reverse complement.
GAAATGACAGCGGGGAAATTATCGACGAGCTGGTATCAAAGGCTCAGGGTGCTCTGCATTCATTTTTGGAATTGGGCCAGGAAGATGTAGACAGGATAGTCAAGGCTATGGCCCTGGCCGGGCTCGAGCGGCACATGGAGTTGGCCAGGATGGCTGTTGAGGAAACAGGCCGGGGAGTTTATGAAGATAAAATTGTGAAGAATATTTTTGCCACGGAATATGTTTACCACAGTATCAAGTACAGCAAGACCATAGGGGTAATAAATGTAAATGACGAAGAGGAATACGAAGAAGTGGCTGAACCGGTTGGGGTTATTGCCGGGATTACGCCGGTGACCAACCCTACTTCTACTACCATGTTCAAGTCCCTGATCTCTATGAAAACCAGAAACCCCATTATCTTCAGCTTTCACCCGGGGGCACAGCGATGCAGCGCTGCCGCGGCTAATACCATGCTCGCAGCAGCGGTTGCGGCCGGGGCACCGGAAAACTGTATCAGCTGGATTGAAAACCCTTCAATAGAAGCAACCAAGATGCTGATGGCCCACCCGTCCGTCTCCCTGATCCTGGCCACCGGTGGATCGGGCATGGTTCAGTCAGCTTACAGCAGCGGTAAACCAGCCCTGGGCGTGGGACCAGGCAACGTCCCCTGTTACATTGAGAAGTCAGCGAACTTGAAAAGGGCGGTTACGGACCTGATTCTGAGCAAGACTTTCGACAACGGTATGATATGTGCTTCCGAGCAGGGTTTAATTGTGGACAGGGATATAGCCGAAGAAATAGAGTCTCTTCTAGCTGTGAACGGCTGCTATTTCCTGAATAAGAGTGAAGTGAAAATGTTGGAGCGGTTCGCCGCCTGTGAGAAGACCTGTTCCCTGAACCCGGAAGTAGTGGGCCAGCCGGCTGATGCGATCGCCCGGATGGCCGGCTTTGCAGTACCGGACGGGACTAAAATGCTCATAGCCAGACAGGATGAGGTGGGGCCGGAATTTCCACTTTCCAGGGAAAAGCTCAGCCCGATTTTAGCCTACTATGTGGCAAACAACTCGCGGGAAGGGATTGAACTCTGCGAACAAATGGTGGAATACGGAGGGATGGGCCACTCGGCGGTTATCCATTCGGCTGATGAAAAGCTGGTAGACGAATTTGCCCGCAGAGTCATGGCCGGGCGCATTATAGTAAATGCCCCTTCTACCCATGGCGCCATAGGTGATATGTATAATACAAACATGCCTTCCCTTACCCTGGGCTGCGGTTCCTACGGAAGAAACGCCACCACAGCTAATGTCAGCGCTGTTAACCTGCTTAATATCAAAAGGGTGGCCAGAAGGCGGGTTAATATGCAGTGGTTTAGGGTGCCTGAAAGGATATACTTTGAAAGAGGATCTATCCAGTATCTTGCCAAGATGCCGGGGATAGAGAAGGCACTGGTTGTAACGGATAAGTCAATGGTTCGACTGGGCTACCTGGATAAAATAAAATACCACCTGGCTAAAAGGGAACACAGGCCTGTAATCGAAGTGTTCAGCGAAATTGAGCCCGACCCTTCCCTGGCTCTGGTCATGAAAGGCCTCAAATTGATGAACCTTTTCCAGCCTGACACCATCATAGCCCTGGGTGGTGGATCGGCCATAGACGCCGCCAAGGGTATGTGGCTTTTTTACGAACACCCTGAGGTGGATTTCGAGTTTTTAAAACTTAAATTTCTTGATATTCGCAAGCGGACCTATAAGTTTCCGAAACTGGGCCGCAAGGCACGTCTGGTGGCCATCCCAACCACAAGCGGGAGCGGTTCCGAGGTAACCGCCTTCGCAGTTATCACCGACCGTGGAAAGGACATTAAATACCCCCTGGCAGATTACGAACTGACCCCGGATGTGGCCATCATTGACCCGGACTTTGTAGCAACACTGCCCCGTGACCTGGCGGCGGATACAGGTATGGACGTGCTGGCGCACGGCATAGAGGCTTATGTTTCGGTGATGGCTTCGGACTATACTGACGCCCTTTGTTTAAAGGCTATTGAACTGGTGTTCAATTATTTGCCCAGTTCCTGGCGCGAGAAGGACACGGTGGCGCGGGAAAAAATGCATAACGCCTCTGCCATTGCCGGGATGGCCTTTACCAACGCCTTTTTGGGCATCAACCATGCTTTAGCTCACAAGGTGGGGGGAGAGTTCGGCATCACCCACGGGCGGGCCAATGCCGTGCTGCTGCCTTACGTGATTGAGTACAACGCAAGCTTACCCAGCAAGTTCGTTTCTTTCCCAAAGTATGAGCATTTCATTGCGCCGGAAAAATACCGGCAGATTGCAGCCCACCTGGGCCTTCCCGCCACATCAAAGGAAGAGGGTGTTCGCAGCCTGATCGGAGCGGTGTCTGACTTGAGCAGATCCCTTGGAATACCGGCTTCCTTTGCCGGACTGGGCATAGAACGCAATAACTTCATGTCAAAGGTACCTCAACTGGCGGAAAAGGCATTCGAAGACCAAACCACAACCACTAACCCGAGACTGCCTTTGATCAGCGAGTTGGAGGATATCCTGCGAAACTCTTATAGCGCACCGCTTTATGCCGGGGATAATGCCGGTGTCGGAGATGAAACAATATATTCCTTAACGGAAATTCAGCCAGGTTCAGGTCCGGAAAATAACACGCTGCAGCAGTAACCTTTTTTTACATTGGGACAAGGCCATTTACATATTGATAATCAATTGCCAAGGTAGTAATATTATGGTGTACCTTTAATAAATTAATTGCTCTCTTTGTGGGAGCCGTTTTTGTTTTTTTACTAACATATTAAATTGGATGGTTAATTGACCAATGAATAAAGTGATCAGAGAAACCAAAACCAGAACAAATCTGGTGGGGATAATAAAGACAGCATTTATTCTGTTTAAAAAGCTGGCGGGTATAGCCACCGGCGCAGCCCTGGTAGCGGTTGCCTTTAACGCCTTTGTCATACCTTATGGACTGCTTTCGGGAGGAGTGTCCGGCCTGGCTTTGATGGGAAACTACCTGTACGGGTTTCCTGTTTACCTGGGCATATTTCTATTAAATATACCCATCTTTCTGTGGGGCTTAAAAGAGCTTGACTGGAAATTAATACTTTACAGCGCGGTTGGAATGGCAGTGCTGATCGCAGTGCTGCCACTTTCGGCGCCTTATATTCCAGTACCGGACCTCGACCTCTTCCTGGCCTCGGTCTTTTCCGGCATCGTAGGCGGGGTCGGCAGCGGGTTGATCCTGAAGTTAGGAGCATCTGCCGGCGGTACTGACATAGCGGCTATAATTATGAAAAAAAAGAAAAACATTTCCGTTGGGGCTACTAGTTTTTACTGCAATATCGCAGTGCTGGCGCTCTCCCTGTTTTTCTTCGACTTAAAAATCGCCCTTTACACCTTTATCAGTATGTGGGTAGGCAGCAGGGTTACCGATTCGGTGATTGAAGGGTTCAATCGCAACAAAACTGTGACGATCATTTCAGATAAGAGCCAGGAGATCGCGGAACGGAGAATGAAGGAGGTAGACCGGGGGGTAACCTTCATTGAGGGACAAGGGGCCTACACCGGGGAATCAAAACGCTTGATTAACTGTGTTGTCAGCCATTATGAAATTGCCAAGCTCAAGGCGGCGAAG
>CAZIYV010000115.1:0-11182 GCA_964543575.1 uncultured Pelotomaculum sp. | reverse complement strand
AGAGCCAGGTCTAAGGTTGGCCTGAAAATGAATGTTCCCGGGGATAACCTGGATATAATCCTTGATGTTTTACCGGCCATGAAGCAGCCTACGATTTCACAACTGGTCCACAGCGATTGGGTCGCAGTTGAGGTGATCCTTGATGAAAAACAGGTGAGGGATCTCATTCCCGCTCTAAAGAAGGCGGGAGCGCAGGATATAATTGAGTACCCCCTGAAAAAGGTGATACCGTAAAGGACGGGCGCTGTGAAAAAACACAGCGCTTTTTAAATCCTCTGTAGAATTTTGCTTAAAATCATCTTCCAGTTCAGGTTGTAAAACAAAGGAGAGCTCAGCAATCTTTTTATCCGCCAACGAAAAACCTGAAGCTGCATCCTCATTTTTAAAATATTTATAGCCGCTCCCTCCCTTTTCTTCATTTTATTCCAGCTTGAAGATCAGCGTGCCGGGAATAATGTTAAGTAAAATAAATATCCGGTGCGCAATGATTTGAAATAGTCGGAAAAGAGGAGGCTCCCGAGATGGAAAGAATGGATATAGCCATTATCGGCTGCGGTCCGGCAGGGCTTTCCGCCGCTGTAAACGCCGGCATCAGAAGGGCGTCTGTCGTTCTTTTGGGAGGAGAACTATGTGCCCCAAAACTGCAGCAGTCCACACTGGTAAATAACTACCTGGGCCTGCCTGAAATAAACGGTCAGGATTTGCGGGATAAGTTCTTGGAACATACGCGTAAATCCGGTATCCCTATGCACCAGGTCAGGGTTACTTCAGTCCAGGAGAACAGTCTGGGTGGATTTACGGTGTTGGCCGGTGAAAAGGTATTTGAAGCCAGGGCTGTTGTCCTTGCTACCGGTGTCACTGTTCTTAAATTAATAGAAGGGGAAAAAGAATTTGCCGGGAAGGGGTTGGGATACTGCGCAACCTGCGACGGCCCGCTGTACCGTGGGAAGATTGTGGCTGTAGTCGCTTATACCGGGGAAGGAATTGAAGATGCCAATTTTTTAGCAGGGATTTGCAACAGGGTCTATATGATTCCCGGCAATGGTCTGCCAACTGAAGGTTTAAAACCGGAAGTTGAAGTCATAAAAGCTAAGGAAATACAGGGGATTACAGGCAACGGTTTTGTTTCCGGAGTTAAACTTGATGGAAATATATTGGCGGTGGATGGAGTTTTCATTTACAGGGAGACTTATTTGCCGGATCGTCTCGTGCCCGGTTTAATTGTAAAAGACAATCATATCCAGGTCGACTGGGGTTTTGGGACCAATATCAAGGGTCTCTACGCGGCCGGTGACTGTACCGGAAAGCCTTACCAACTGGCTAAGGCGGTGGGCGAAGGGCAGGTTGCCGCGTTAAACGCGGTAAAGTACCTGGAGCAATCACCTTAAAGCAACATATTGTTCTATATGGAATTATTTAACACCTTATAGGAGGAAAATCAAAGCCGGCGTCAAATAGTCTATACGAGGAGTGATAATTGTGGAAGACTATAATATCCCCAAATCCCTGCCGCCAGACTATCAGGAAAACGCGCTGTTTTTACTGGTGCAGAGCCCCAGAGTGCTATATGCCTATTGGGAATTGTCGCCGGGTTTAAAGAACACATTAAGTGAAAAAAAGAGGATTCAAATCAGGCTGAATATCGAAGGTGACGGTATTAGCCAAACCTGCGATATTCACCTTTTGAAAAAGAGCCATTATTTTGAAAACATCCAGCCAGGCCTGCCTTACAATTGCGAAATCGGTATTCTAAATGCAGGGGATGAATTTTTCTCACTCTTGCGTTCCAATTCGGTAACCGCTCCCTGCGAGCAGCCTCCAGAAGATGATCAGCTTAAAGAGGGGGGCTCTGTTAGTTCTCCCCCCGGTTCTCGAAAAAGTTCAAAGGTGTTTTACCAGGATAAAATATAGTAACTTATTATCTAACTACCAGGACAGGGCAGGCAGCATGGCGGGTTACCCTGTTGCTGACGCTTCCCAGCAGATAGCCCTTAATTTCGCCTAATCCCCTGCTGCCCATAATCACCAGGTCGCATTCCATATCTTTCGCTTTCTTCACTATCTCTTCAGCGGGGTGCCCCACGGCAATATCGGTTAAAATATTTAGCCCGTATGGTTCAAGATCGTCTTTAACCTTATCCAGGATTTCACGGCCGTGCCTGCTAAACTCGTCGATGATCACCTGCTGGATGTTGCTAAGGCGGTCAGGGGACGGATCCACATATGGGGGGAGCGAAGGCACCACATGGAACAGGAGCAGTTCCGAGCCGAGCTTTGAAGCAAGTTCCGCACCGTGTATAGCCGCCGTTGCCGCTTTTTCTGATCCGTCAACCGGGACTAAAATCCTTTTATACAAAACAGATACCTCCTTTTGGTAAATAAAATATTCTTTCCTGTACTATAACAAATTTTTCCCCAAAAATAAAAGGGGCCGGCTTGAATAAACCGGCCCTTTGGCAATTATTGCTTAGATGAATACAAATAAGAAGAAGACAATAAAAATGAAAAAGAAAAAGGTGAAAAAGAAAGAGAAGTGACCTGAAAAAGCACTGGAAAAGCCCCCAGAAACGCCACCCGCAGCACCACCGCCAGTACCAAAAGCCATGTTATTTACCTCCTTGTTAAAACAGTTTTTTGTATAATATGATTTGTTGCAGTGCGGTGTTACAGATACTCTATTAGAGCGGGGTCAATCTCTAAAAAAAGAAAACCAGGCCTATTTGGTCCTGGTATTACTTGAGAGATATTTGCACCTGTTCAAGATCTTTACCCACTTGTGTACCGATCTGCTGGAGACGGGTACACTCATCTGAAATATCTGGGTGACCGGCTTGTGAAATCTGCTGCAATAGTTTCCCCATCTCCACCATGCCGTTTTGCGCCTCTCGGATATAGAAAGAAGCCTGCTCGCGCACCAGCATTTCATTGCCCCGGTGTTCAAAAAGTCCCGCAAAAAGTGGCACAAGATCACCTCGTTCCAGATAGTTATAAGCATTTTAAAGTATGCGCAGGATAATTCAAATTATGTCTGGTTTTTCCCCGCAGCTTTTTTATAATAAATAAAAGCAGACAGGGCAATCAGGAGCAGACTTACCAGTTGGGCCAATCTGATTGGCCCCAGCATCTCACTGTCGGTTCGCAACCCTTCAATAAAAAACCTTCCTAAAGAATACAAAGCCAGATAAAAGAGCATGATTTGGCCGTGGAAATGTTTTCGTCTGAAGAAAATAATCAGGAAGAAAAAAACAAGTAAGTCCCAGGCGGACTCATACAAAAATGTGGGATGGCGGTATTGGCCCTGTATGAACATCTGATCCTGGATAAATATGGGAAAATGGCTGATGAAATCCCTGGTGACAGGAACTCCATAAGCTTCCTGATTAATGAAGTTGCCCCAGCGCCCCATCGTTTGCCCCAGTATTACGCTGGGTGCGAAAACATCTGCATACTGCCAAAAATCAAGCTTATGTTTTTTTATATAAATATAACCGGCCAGGATACTGCCAAGCAGTCCACCGTGAATGGCCAGACCACCGTGCCAGATGGCCAGGGCTTCCAGAGGGCTGTAAAGGTAATCTTGATAGTTGAAGATAACATAATACAACCTTGCTCCGATCAGGGCCGAAGGAATTATTAAAATGATCAGATTAAGCAAGTGGTCTGTGCTGACACCGCTTTTCACAGCATGGTGGTAAGCCAGTAAAGTTCCGGTGATAAAGGCTGCGTCGATAATGATCCCGTACCAATGGATAACAACAGGTCCTATTTGAAAAGCCACAGGGTCAATCATTATATTCCTCCGGATAATGCATTCGCTTCTATCAATCATAGTAAAGAAAGACTGGTTTTTCAACCAGTCTTTCTTTACTATGACTTCATTTTAAACGTTTCGCATTTGGTCTGGTCAGAGGTATCTGCCGTACCGGAGCCGTTTCTATCCACCTGGATCATAGGCGCGTGGCACTCTACGGCGTTATTCCATTTGCATTCCGATACTGAACATTTAATATTCGGCAATAAATTCACCTCCACTAAGTTTATTTTATTTTAGCCGGAACTTCAAATTTATATTCTTTATATTACCAATTTATTATTTAATGGTTGTTTTATAGGTTTGTATTATATTGCCGGAGGAAGCGCCTTTTGATGGAATAATGGTGACAGCTGACTCGCCGGGTATTCCCGACTCTTTGATCAAACAGCTGAAGCCTGGGGGGCGCATGGTAATTCCCTCGGGTCCGAGAAGCTGCCAGAAATTACTTCTGGTTAAAAAAAACGCGGCCGGGGAAATTTACAGTGAAAATATTGGCATGGTATTTTTTGTGCCGCTCATAGGAGAAGAAGGCTGGGATGGTAAAAACTTAAAATAATCATTTACACTAATATTAATTATTGGTAAAATTATAATAGTAAATTTTGTAGAAATATGTCGAAGGGGGGTATAGGGTTGAAAGCAACAGGTATAGTTAGAAAGATTGATGAACTTGGGCGTATTGTTATACCCATTGAATTGCGGCGTACAATGGGTATCGATAAAAAAGATTCTATTGAGATACTAGTTGATGGTGAAAATGTTATCCTAAAGAGGTACGAGCCTGCCTGTGTTTTCTGTGGCAATAAAAACAATGTTCAACGTTTTCATGGGAAGATAGTTTGCAGTGAGTGTTCCGCCAATATGTTTGAAAAGGTAAAAGCAATGTAACACTAATAGAATTAGCCCTGCTCTCACATTCTGGAGTAGGGCTTTTTTTATTATTTTAAAAGTGTAGGATAAAAAAAGACCTCCATCTGCGGAAGCCTTAATATTAATTTGGCGGGAGTGTGTGGGAATCGAACCCACCATGGACCTCATCAGCCCAACGACCAGTTTTGAAGACTGGGGGCACCACCAGGCACCATCCACCCCCGTAGAACGTACAAACACCTGCGTAAAAAATATTATAACACTAACGCCTGCTTTCAGGCAAGAAAGTCTATTATGCGCAACAGTCGTGGAACAGTCGTTGAAATGCCGTATGACTTTGTTTTCTTGCTTTTTTTTAAAATTATATTATACTTTAAAGGAATATCCCGCAAGGTAAGCGAAACTCTATTAAAATATTTATGCACTTGCTTTACCGTAATTATCATTTGTTTTATAAAGGTTCCCCTTAAATGCACAAGCAGGTGAAATAGTAATATGTTGGAACTTTTCCATGATATAAAAGATGAACTAAGGGCAGTTGAAAATGACTTAAGGGAAGTGGTCCAGGCAAAGTACCAAATCCTGACGGAGACGTCCACTCACCTCCTGAATGCAGGGGGTAAACGGCTCAGGCCGGCTCTGGTCTTATTCAGCGCGAAATTTTATAATTTTGAATTAGAAAAGGTTTTACCCCTGGCAGTTGCCCTGGAATTGATCCACATGGCTTCACTCGTACACGATGATGTGGTGGACGCCTCCATGACCCGCAGGGGTATTCCTACTGTTAAAGCGCTATGGGGCAACAGCATTTCAACCCATATCGGATCTTACCTTTTTGCTAAATCATTGATGCTTCTCGCGGGATATAAAGAAACTCCAATTATCTCTGAAGTATTATCCGATACAAGCGTGAAAATGTGTGAGGGTGAGATCCAGCAAATATCCTTTTCATTTGATATTCACCAGAGCCTGAAAAATTATTTTTACCGAATTAAACGGAAGACAGCCCTGCTTATAGCCGCCAGCGCGCAGCTCGGTGCGGTTGCCTGCGGAGCGCCCAGGCAGATCTACATGCCGCTTCGCCGCTACGGGTATAACATAGGTATGGCCTTCCAGATTACTGACGATATTCTTGACATGGTGGCTGAGCAAAGTCAGCTCGGCAAGCCCATCGGTGGTGACCTGCGCCAGGGAATCATCACCCTGCCTGTGATTTATGCTCTGGCCTGTTGTGAAAAACAAGGCAGGCTGATTGAACTTGTGTGCAAGGTCGATAAGAGTGAAGATGAGGTCAAGGAAGCGCTTGATATTGTTAGGAACTGCGGCGCTATCGATTACTCTTTTGAAATTGCCAGGAAATTTATCATGAAAGCAAAGGCGGAATTAAAAGCGCTGCCAGATATCCCAACCAGGCTAACCCTCAGTATGGCAGCGGACTTTGTGGGTATAAGAAAGTTCTAGTCTTGTTTTTTATTCTATAATTAATTAAAGCAAGGGCGATGATATGGCAGGACGATACCTTGTTTCCCTGGATCTGAACAAAAAAAGGTGCCTGATTGTAGGAGGGGGCAGTGTTGCTGAGCGAAAAGCGCAAACACTGCTGGATTGCGGCGCCTCTGTTTATCTGGTCAGCCCGGATGTTACGCCCCTGCTTGAGTCTATGATCCAAGATGGCATAATTATTTATAGAGAGGGCTGTTACAGCAGCTCTGATTTGGCGGGTGTATTTCTCGTTATCGGCGCCAGCGGCCGGGAGGATGTTAACAGGCAGGTCGCGGTCGACTGTTTGGCCCGTAATCTTATAGTCAATATTGTTGACGACCCCGCTAAAGGCAACTTTTTTGTTCCGGCCACATTCAGGCGGGGTTCACTTGAAATTGCCGTATCTACAGGGGGCAAAAGCCCGCTGCTGGCCAGGAAGATCAGGGAGGAACTAGAAAGAACCTACGGTGCGCAGTATGGAGAATTCCTGGACATGCTGAGCGGCTTCAGAAAGGACATTATTCAAAATGTCGCTGACCCTGAAAAGAAAAAAGAGATCCTGGAAAGCCTTGTTGACGAAAGAGTTCTCGGCCTGTTAAAAGAAGGTCGTATGGACTTGGTAAAGGAGATGTTACTTAGTGCTTATAGCGGTAGTGGGTCTTAACCACAGGACAGCCCCTGTCGAGGTCAGGGAAAAATTATCTTTTACCGGGCAAACTCTGAAAGTTGCATTGAAACGCTTAAAATCATATCCGGTAATTGAAGGTTGCGTGATCCTGTCAACCTGTAACAGGACTGAGATATATGCCGCTTCGCTGGAAATGGACGAGGGTCTGAACGCTATCTGGGATTTTCTTTCCCGCTGGTCCGGGGTAGATATATGTGAAATAAAAAACTTTACTTACTGTCACACCCTTTATGACACCATACGCCATGTTTTTCGTGTCGCCTCCGGGCTGGACTCGATGCTGCTGGGAGAAACCCAGATTCTGGGCCAGGTGAGGACAGCGTACCAGCAGGCGGTGGAATATGAATCAACAAACCGGGTAATGAATACGCTTTTTCAGCTGGCTCTAACCGTGGGCAAGAGAGTCCGCAATGAGACAGGCATAGACCAAAACGCAGTTTCCATCAGTTACGCTGCGGTTGAACTGGCCAGGCAGCACCTGGGCAGCCTGGCGGGACGTTCCGTGTTGATCATAGGCGCCGGCCAAATGAGCGAGTTAACCGCCAAACATCTGGTGGATAGTGGTGTTTCAGGAGTTATTGTGTCAAACCGTTCATTTGAACGGGCTGAGATGCTGGCGGCGCAATTCGGGGGCAGGGCAGTCAAATTCAATGAGCTGTACAAGCACATGGAAACCTCCGATATAGTGATCAGCTGCACGGCGGCTTCCCACTGCGTGGTCAGGTTTGAGGAAATGGAGCGCATCGTTAAGAACAGGCGGGTTAAAGAAATCTTTATGATTGATATCGCTGTGCCGCGGGATATTGAAACTGAAGTGGGCAGCCTGGAGGGTATTACTCTTTATGACATAGACGATTTAAAGACGGTGGTTGATCAAAACCTGGCGGAGAGAAGAAGGGCCGCCAACAAAGCTGAGAAGATTGTTGAAGAAGAACTGGAAGAATTTATGAGATGGCATGGTACGCAGTTTGTTGTGCCAACCATATCTGCCTTAAAAAAATGGGGCGAAGAAATAAAGCAGAAGGAACTGCACAGGGCTCTAAACCGCCTTGGCGAGCTATCCGAGCACGACCAGAAAGTCGTTTGTTCACTTGCCAATTCTATTGTAAACCAGATTCTTCATATGCCTGTGACTCAACTGAAAAAATATGCTCTCACGGTTGAGGGACATCTTTATACTGAGATTATGCAGAATTTATTTGATCTGGAAGTACCCGGTCAAAAACCTAAAAGGCTGACATTATGTGACATGAAGGAAAAATCATTTAAAGTGGAAAAGTGTTAACAAAAAGTTTATTTGCACCATTGTAAAAGAAGCCCAGACATTATTTTTATAATAGATGACATTCATATAGAATTTTCTAGGAGATATGGTTATGAGGCGGGAAATTATTGTAGGAACGAGAGAAAGCAGGCTTGCCATGTGGCAAGCCTGTTGGGTGGTTGAACGCCTGATAGAAAACAACCCTGAATTCAGCTACCGTATCGCTGGTATACGCACCCAGGGAGACAACATCCTGGATGTGGCCCTGGCAAAAATAGGCGATAAAGGCCTTTTTACCAAAGAGTTGGAATATGCCTTGCTGCGCGGCGAGATCGATATGGCCGTGCACAGCATGAAAGACTTGCCCACTGAATTGCCGGATGGGCTTTCTATCGGGGCCGTATGCCAGAGGGAATTTCCAGGCGATGTGTTGATATCCCGGGAAGGAAAGAAGCTTTGGGATCTTCCCGCGGGGGCGGTTATAGGTACCAGCAGCCTGAGACGCTGCGCCCAACTCCTTCACTACCGCGGTGATTTTAAGACGGTTGACCTGCGCGGCAATGTGCAAACCCGGCTCGGCAAGTTGGATGAAGCAAAATTTGACGCTACGGTTCTCGCATACGCCGGGATACACCGTTTGGGTTTGGATGACAGGATCAGTCAAATCATCCCCTTTGAGATTTGCCTGCCTGCTGTTGGGCAGGGTTCGGTTGGGATTGAAATACGCACCGGTGATAAAGATGTGCAGATACTGGTCAATAAGATCGACCACCTGCCATCACGTCAGGCTGTAAGCGCTGAAAGAGCATTCTTGAAAAGGCTGGAAGGAGGCTGCCAGGTACCTATTGGCGCTCTTGCTACGATCAAGAATAATTGTTTACGCCTGGATGGGGTTGTGGCGGCGCTTGACGGAAAACAGCTTGTCCGCTCCTACCTTGAAGGGGACGCCGCAGAGGCTTCAAAAATAGGCGACAGCCTGGCGGAAAGATTGGTTTGTTCAGGCGCAGGTGAAATATTGCGCAAAATGCGAGGGGAATAGTTGCATGAATAAAAAAGGTGTAGTTTACTTGATAGGCGCGGGTCCCGGCGATCCGAAGCTGATTACGGTAAAAGGTCTGGAGTGTATTAAAAATTCGGATACAATCGTATATGACCGCCTGGCTGGCGATCGCCTGCTCGCCTTTGCCAGACCGGGAACCGAACTTATTTATGTTGGTAAATCTCCTGACCGTCACACTTTAAAGCAGGACGAAATAAATCAGCTGCTGGTTGAAAAAGCTTGCCAGGGGAAAACCATAGCCCGGCTTAAAGGAGGAGACCCTTTTGTTTTCGGGCGTGGTGGTGAGGAAGCTGAGGTGCTGTCAGAGGCAGGCATTCCCTTTGAGATAGTCCCAGGTGTCACATCGGCTATAGCCGCGCCAGCTTATGCGGGTATCCCGGTGACACACCGCGATTTTACATCGACCCTGGCCATCATAACAGGCAATGAAGACCCGTTGAAAGATGATTCCAGCATCCAGTGGGAGAAAATAGCCACCGGGGTGGGAACCCTGGTGTTTCTTATGGGCATGTCCAACCTGCCCAATATTACCAAGCGCCTGATAGATAACGGCAGATCACCGCTGACGCCGGCGGCTTTGGTCAGGTGGGGCACCAGGCCGGAACAACAAACACTTACCGGTACGCTGGGGAATATAGGTGAAAAGGCTAACAGGGCAGGTTTCACTAATCCCGCTGTAATCATTGTGGGAGAGGTGGTTTCTCTGCGTGAAAAACTTGGCTGGTATGAGAAAAAGCCTCTATTTGGCAAAAGGGTGCTGGTAACCCGCTCCCGCGAGCAGGCCAGTGCCTTGTCTGAAGCTGTTGAGGACCTGGGCGGCGAGCCATTGGAGTTCCCTACCATAGGTGTGGCTGAGCCGGAAGATTATAAGCCCCTGGATCAGGCTATAGATGAGCTGTCAGCCTTTAAGTGGGTGATCTTCACCAGTGTAAACGGTGTGGCTTATTTCTTTTATAGAATGCGCCGCCGCCAACAGGATATTCGTGAACTTGCGGGGGCCAGGATTTGCGCCATAGGTCCGAAAACCAGGGAGGCGCTGGAGAATTACGGCCTGCTTGTTGATTACGTGCCCGGAGAGTACCGCGCTGAAGAAATTATAGCGGGACTGAAGGGTAAAGTAAATGCCGGAGAAAGGGTTCTCCTGCCCCGTGCTGATATCGCCAGGAAAGTGCTGGCGGAGGCTTTGACCGGAATGGGAGCTCTGGTGACTGATGTCACTGCTTACCGTACTGTCATGGGCGGGGGCGACAGCGCTGAAATAATAAGAAAGCTTTTAAATGGGGAAATTCATGCGGTTACTTTTACAAGTTCCTCAACCGTACAAAATTTTGTGAAGATGCTCAATTACTCTGAGCTTAAAACTTTGCTTGCGGGTGTAACAGTGGCCTGTATCGGACCGATTACCGCTGACACCGCCAGAGATCTGGGCTTAAGAGTGGATGTGGTTGCAAGGGAATATACGATTGAAGGACTGGTTGCGGCGATTCTGGAGTATTTTAGGCAGCCTCAACACGTGGCAGGCTGATAAAATCAGTTCACAAGATAAAAACAGAAAGCAGTGTCAAACAGCAAAAATCTTGCGGGGGTGTGATGAATTGATCAGCGTTACCAAGCTTTTATGTGATAGCGAGAATTACGGGGACTCACTGCGTTACAGCCAGGGATCAAGAGGTCAGGTGCACGGAGCGGTGCAGGGTCACGGCCCGGTGGTAGTTTGGAACAGCACCCGTACCTGCAACCTCAAATGTATTCACTGTTACTCAAGTTCAGAAGCTAAAAAATATGAAGGCGAGCTCAGCACAGACGAAGCTTTGAGGTTTATAGACGACTTGGCGGAATTCAAGTCGCCGGTACTTCACTTTTCCGGTGGAGAACCACTTTTAAGAGGACATCTCCTGACACTTGCGTCTAATGCCCGGAGTAAAGGCATCAGGCCGAGCACCTCTACCAACGGTACCCTGTTAACTCCTGAGCTGACCGCGTCTTTAAACAACATAGGAGTAG
>CAZIYV010000114.1:0-11383 GCA_964543575.1 uncultured Pelotomaculum sp. | reverse complement strand
ATATGGCTTTGAAGACAAAATAGACGTAGCCCTGAAGGTTATTGCCGATCACTGTAGGGCGATTACCTTCGCCATTACCGACGGGGCGCTGCCGTCTAACGAAGGCAGGGGCTATGTGATCCGGCGCCTGCTCAGGCGGGCCGTCCGTTTTGGCCGTCTGCTGGGCATACAGGACCTCTTCTTGTACAAGGTTGCCGGGGCAGTGGTGCGCCAGATGGGCAAGGCATACCCGGAGTTGGCTGAGCGGCAGAACCATGTGCTCAGAGTGATCCGCACCGAGGAGGAGCGTTTCGGAGAGACCCTGTCCCAGGGCACTGAAATGTTAAACAAGCTGATGGATGAAGCAAAGTCAGGCGGCAGTACTATGATCTCCGGTATAGACGCTTTTAAACTATACGATACCTACGGTTTTCCTCTTGAGCTTACCCAGGAAATGGTCGCGGAACAAGGTCTTTCAGTTGATACCCAGGCTTTTACCGCAGCTATGGAGGACCAGCGGCAGCGAGCCAGGAGCGCCAGGCAGGAAACTGAATACATATCTGAACTTAACACTCTGTTTAAAGTGATACGTGAAGAAACAGGAGAGACAAATTTTGTTGGTTACGATAACCTGGAGGCCAAAGCAAGTGTCCAGGGAATCTTTCGCGGTGGGGAAAGAATAAAGTCAGCCTCGGCCGGGGAAGAAGTGGAGTTTATCCTGGATGTCACCCCTTGTTATGCCGAGTCGGGTGGACAGGTTAGTGACTGGGGCAAGGTAACCGCGACGGATCTTGCCGTGGAAATTTACGAGGTGACCAAGCCCGTAGAAAATCTTTATGTTCACCGGGGCAAGGTGATAAACGGGATTCTTAAAGAACATGACCATGTGCTGGTTCAGGCGGACCGGTCCAGGCGGACCTCCACCTGCCGCAATCACTCTGCCACGCACCTCCTGCACAAAGCACTGAAGGAAGTACTGGGAGATCATGTCAACCAGGCCGGTTCACTGGTAGGCCCGGAGCGACTGCGCTTTGATTTTACGCATTACACCGCGATAGATCAGTTGGAACTGGGGAAAATAGAGGAACTGGTGAACAAGGCGGTGCTTGACGGTTTGCCTGTAAACATTTTTGAAACCACCATAGCCGAGGCCAGGACGATGGGAGCAGCCGCTCTTTTTGGCGAAAAGTACGGAGAAAGAGTCAGGGTTGTCAAAATGGGTAATTTCAGCCTTGAGCTTTGCGGCGGTACTCACCTGCGCAATACGGCCGAGGTGGGCCTTTTCAAACTGGTGGCGGAAAGCAGCGTCGGAGCGGGGCTGCGCCGCATCGAGGCGGTTACCGGCGCCGGCGCCCTGCGTTATGTAAATGCAAAAGAAGAACAGCTGGCCGAGATAGCCAGACTGGTCAAGTCGGCGCCGCATGAGGTTGTCCGCCGGGTGGAAAGCCTGATTCAGAATAACAAAGAGCTGGAAGACGAGAATGAGACACTTCAGGCCAGGGTGGCCAGATACCAGGTGCAGGACCTGGTTGATCGTGTCAAACAGATCAAGGGGATTAACGTCTTGGCGGGACTGGTTGCCGCTCCTGACATGGACAGCCTGCGGGGTATGGTTGACCTCCTGAGGGACAAAATTGGCTCCGGGGTAATTATATTGGGCAGTTCGGCAGGAGAAAAAGTGAACCTGGTGTCCGCTGTTACCAAAGATTTGCTGGGTCGCGGTTTGCATGCCGGAAAACTGGTGAAGGAAGTTGCGGCGTTAGTAGGCGGCAGCGGCGGTGGGCGGCCGGAGATGGCTCAAGCCGGAGGCAAGGATGTTTCCCTTCTGCCTGAGGCGCTTAACCAGGCATACCGGGTGGTGGAAAGTCAGATTAAAACAGATTAATATAAACCCGGTCGGCAAATTGACCGACCGGGTTTAATAATAAGGATTTTGGACTATCAGCGGCAGTGGCTTGGGGTATCCGTAATCATGGCGATTTCCTCGCAATTCGGGAACTTGGGGCAATTAACACATTCCTTCCAGACTTTTTGGGGCAGGGATTCCTTGGCAACTACCTGAAAGCCGCATTTGGCGAAAAATCCCTGCTGGTAGGTAAGGGCAAAAACACGGGGTATGGCCAGTTCGCATGCTTCCTCGATAAACATATTAACCAGGCTGTGTCCTATGCCCATTTTAGCGTAGCCAGGCGCCACAGCCAGCGCCCTGATTTCCGCCAGGTCTTCCCAGATGATATGCAGTGAGCCGGCGCCGACAACCTGGCCCTGCTCCTCCGCTACAGTAAATTCTCGCAGGCTTTCATAAAGCATGGTGCGAGGCCTGGCCAGCATTAACCCCTTTTCGGCGTAATAGGTTATTAGAGCATGTATGGGTTCAACATCGGTAATTTTGGCCTTGCGATATTTCATATTGAAAAGCACCTTTCCCTGAGATTTACTAATACATTATATATTACTTAAGCTGCCCTCTCAATCTCTATTTCAGGGAAACTTTTTTAAGGCTCTTTTTAACAACGAAGGAAATGCAATAGTATTGGAGAAGTATACAAATGAAAAGGGGGTATACGGATGTCTTCGGATGTGTCAGAAAAAACAATGATGTTTAAGGTTCAGGCTGAGGATGTTAATCTGGCCAGGGATATATTACATCAGGTTTACGCGGCGTTAACAGAAAAGGGGTACAACCCGATCAACCAGCTGGTGGGGTATCTTTTGTCCGGAGACCCGGCGTACATCACCAGTCACGGCAATGCCCGCAGCCTGATCCGCCGTCTGGAACGGGATGAATTACTGGAAGAACTGGTTAAGAATTATTTAAAGCAAGAGAACATAGAGCAGCTTTAGCTGGGGGATGGAGTTAGTTGCAATACAGGATTCTTGGGAAGACCGGAATCGCGGTATCCCGTCTTTGTTTCGGCGCACTTACCATCGGACCGCTCCAGGCCAGGCTACCTTTAAAAGAAGGGGCACGGGTGATTCGCACCGCCCTGGAGGCAGGCGTAAATTTTATTGACACGGCAGAACTATATCTCACTTATCCATATATACGTGAGGCCATCCGTGGTCTGAGCAAGGATGTTGTCATATGTTCGAAATGCTACGCTTACACCTATCAAGGTATGAAACAAAGCGTAAAAAAAGCGCTCGCGGGGCTTGACAGGGATTATATAGATATTTTTATGCTCCATGAGCAAGAATCGATTTTGACAGTTAAAGGGCACTGGGAAGCGGTTGAGTATCTTTTAGAGGCAAGAAAAAGAGGTGTGATCAGAGCCTTTGGCATCTCCACCCACCATGTGGAAGGAGTAATGGCAGCTGCCGCTGTTCCTGAAATAGATGTGGTTCACCCCTTGATTAATATGACCGGAATCGGTATAAGGGGCGGGACAAAAGAGGATATGTTCGCGGCCATAAGGGTTGCCGCCGCCGCCGGCAAAGGAATTTACGCTATGAAAGCATTGGGCGGCGGGAATTTGCTTGGAAACGCGGAAGAAGCCCTGAATTATGTACTGTCCATACCAGAAATAAACTCCATTGCTGTTGGGATGAGCACAGTCCAGGAAGTGGAGTATAACACCCGGTTTTTTAGTGGACAAAAGGTTTCTGATTTGATCAAGTCGACTGTCAGGCGCCAACCAAGGCGCCTTCATATTGAGGACTGGTGCAGCGGTTGCGGTCAGTGTATTCAGAAGTGCCCGTCGGGCGCCTTAGGTCTAACCGGAGGCAAGGCGTCGGCAGATGAAAATCTATGTGTGCTTTGTGGGTATTGTGGCTCTGTCTGCCCCGATTTCTGTATAAAGGTGATTTGACCATGCGGATTTTAGGAATCGATTTAGGAGACAAGAAAATAGGTGTTGCTCTTAGCGACGAGATGGGATGGACCGCGCAGGGCCTGGCTGTGATTATTAGCGGCGGCGGGGTGGCTGAGAACATAAAAAGAATTAAAGAATTAGCGCTTGAAAATAAGGTAGAAAAAATTGTGGTGGGACTTCCTCGGAATATGGATGGGAGCACTGGTCCTCGTGCGGAAAAAGCACGCGAATTTGCCCGCCGGCTGGAGAAATCTCTTGGCCTGCCTGTGGAAATGTGGGATGAGAGGCTGACTACTGTAGCGGCGGAGAAAATGCTGATTAAAGCAGACCTGCGCAGGTCTAAACGCCGGCAGGTGATTGATAAAATAGCGGCGGCTTTGATCTTGCAGAATTATCTCGATGCACTGAGTGGAAAGAGGACAGATGGCGGGGGTGTTGAGGAGTAAAAATGTGGGTTGATAAACGAAATTAAATGGTGAAGAGAGAAATCTTGACAGGATAGTTTTTTTTAGATAGAATTGTTCAATAAACTTTAAAGAGGTGAATGTCTTGACCGAAGCCGAAGAGGTTGTTACCCTGGTGGATGAAGAAGGAGAGGAGCATGACTTTACTGTCATCGATATCATAGAGGTCGACGGTTCTGAATATGCTATACTGCTCCCGGTGGATGAGGAAAGCAATGAAGCAATTATTCTTAAATTTACTCAAGACGAAGAAGGAAATGAACTACTGGTAGACATAGAAGATGATGAGGAATGGGAAAAAGTTTCAGACGCCTGGGAGGAAATGATGGCCGAGGAAGAGGTTGAATAAGTTTTACTAAACTTAAGCTGGTTGTGGGATTCCCTACTATCCGGCTTTTTTTACTGCTTAAGAGGTGCTTTTTATGTCTGCTAAAGCTTCCCGGATCATAAAAATATTCGTAATAGCTATTATTATTGTCGTGCCTCTGGTCTTATTCAGCTCGGGGTTTTTTACCACGTACGCTGAAAAAGTTTTACCCGGGGTTGAAATAATGGGGACCGAATTGGGTGGGCTGAACAGGCAGGAAGGTATAACCAGGCTGGCTGAGCTGGAGCAAACCATCCGGGCGACGAGAGTTGTTTTAAATTACCAGGGCCGGAGTTGGCCGCTGCTTCTTAATGAGGTTGGCTTTGATTTAAACCTGGAATCCATCATGACGGAGGCTCTTAACGCGGGAAGGCAGGGATCATTGATCCAGCGCTGGCAGGACAGGAAACAGATTGGCAGGACAGGACGCCCCCTGCAGCCTATTTTTGATTTTGATCAGGAAAAGCTGGCCGGGCGGGTTAAGGATTTGACCCGTGAAATAACAGTTGAGCCGGGGGAAGCCTCATTTAATATTGACTCCTCGGACAGAGTAACTGTGGTTCCTGGTAAAGACGGAACCGGTGTGGATCTGGAAGCGCTAAAGAAGGATATTGCGTCTGTGCTTCTGGAAGGGGTAAAACCAGAGGTGGAACTGACGCTGGTGCCTGTAGCCCCTTTGCGGACCACGGCCGCTCTTGAGTCCATGGGTGTAAACGGTCTTTTAGGCAGCTACACCACCTGGTTCAATGCCGGCATGGTCAGCCGGTCGTATAACATCAGTGTCGCGGCGAAGGCCTTTGATGATGTGCTGGTGATGCCCGGGCAGGTTGTTTCTTTTAACGAAATCGTGGGTCCCCGCAGTTCAGAAGCCGGTTATAAAATCGCGCCGGTTATTGTCAATAATGAACTTGTGGACGGGATCGGCGGGGGTGTGTGCCAGGTCTCAACGACCCTTTACAACAGTGTGCTGCTGGCAAACCTGGAGATTGTGGAGCGCACCTGCCACTCGCTGCCAGTCAGTTACGTTCCTATTGGACGTGACGCGACTGTGGTGGATAATGCCCTGGATCTAAGGTTTCGTAATGATACGAGTAATTACCTGTATATCAAATCAATTGTCGCGGGCGGTCAAATCACCTTTAAAATATATGGCGACACCTCCTTAAAAAGAGATGTGCGGGTTTATTCCTGGGTTACCGAGGAAATTGGACCCCAGGTGGTTTACGAAACCGACCCGAACCTGCCCAAGGGTGAGCAGGTTGTCAAACAGGAGGGCGCCAGCGGTTTTAAGGCCTATGCCGAGCGGGTAGTGTCATTTAATGGAGTACAGGAAAAGAGAGAAGCATTACCTTATAGCGACTACAGCCCCAAAAACAAGGTAATTGCTGTGGGTACACTTGAGCCAGCTCCCAAAATCGCTCCTTCCAAACCTGCCTCCCAGGGTGGCCAGAAGACACCAGGCCAACCGGCGGGCGGGGTGACCACAGGCGGCACGACTAACCAGACTGTTCCGGGAGTGAATACTTCCGGTAGTGCCAATACTAATCTTCCTGTAAACAATTCACCGGTTAAGGTTCCAGGATAAGACGATTAATTGAATAAAAGCAGGAGGGGCATTCTTTTTAACTGCTCCTCTTTTTGTTTGCCGACGCTGTCTTAATACGTGTCGGATGTCGTGCAACAAATTGACAGGATTGCTTTTACGGATTATAGGCGTGTTCCCATTTTCTTGTGTCAATATGAGGAACGGTGTTATAATATGTAATGCGGCAGGTGGGGTGTTATGCGTTCGTATCTTAATAGCGCAGTAGAAAGTATAAAAGGGAAAAGATTGTTATTGCTCCTGAAACGCTACAGGTACTATCTCACAATATTTTTTAGTATCTGTTGTTTTATATTGCTGTACGTTTTCATCATCCTCTCACCGGTTTCTTCCAAAAGCAAGGGCAGGGATGTGGTGGTCGCTGTCCCAGTGAAGGCGACTGCAAACCAGGTGGGACAAATTTTAAAACAAAGCGAGCTGGTGCGAAGTCCTTTAATGTTCAGCCTTTACGCCAGATGGACGGGTATGGACAGCCTGATCAAGGCGGGAGAATACAGAATCAGCAACAGCCTTTCCACACCCGAGGTGCTAAAAGAACTGGTGGACGGGCGGTTGGTGGCACAGGCTTTTACTGTGCCTGAAGGTTTTAACACTGTTCAGATTGCCGATCTTTTAGTTTCCAAGGGGCTTGCCGACAGGGAAAGTTTTTTTGCGGCAGTTGCCAATGAAGATTTCCCTTATGATTTTATCCAGGGGCTGCCGAAAGGGGACAAACGCCTGGAAGGATATCTTTTCCCCGATACCTACCAGGTTGCGAGAGGAAGCAGCGAAAAATCAATTATAGATATGATGCTGCAGCGTTTTGAAAAAGAAATGAAGGATCTGGATTACCAGACCCAGGCAACCGCCGGACAGGTTTCCCTGCACGAGGCGGTAACCGTGGCCTCTTTGATAGAACGTGAGGCCAGGATCGATGAAGAAAGACCTTTAATAGCTGGAGTTATTTATAACCGGCTGAACATGCAGATGCAGCTGCAATTATGCGCGACTGTCGAGTACGCCCTGGGGACTAATAAACCCAAACTGTACTATAAAGATCTGGAAATTGATTCACCTTATAACACGTACCGGATCATGGGCCTGCCGCCGGGACCAATTGCTATGCCGGGCAAGACGTCTCTTATGGCTGCGGTCCATCCGGCACATACGGAATACCTTTATTACGTGGCCAAACCGGATGGTTCACACGCGTTTGCCACTACCCTGGCTGAACACGAAGCCAATCAGGAGCTGTATGAGAATGAAGATTGAACTTTTGGCCCCCGCCGGTGATCTGGAAAAGTTAAAAGTAGCCGTTCTTTACGGCGCTGATGCCGTCTACCTGGGTGGACGGCATTTTGGCCTGAGGGCGGGAGCGGGAAATTTCAGCAAAGAAGAATTGGTGGAGGGTGTGCGCTTTGCCCACGAGAAAGGTGTGCGAGTTTATGTTACTGTCAACATATTTGCGCACAACCGGGATTTGGAGGGCTTACCCTCTTATCTGGATACAATTCGCGAAGCCGGAGCTGATGCGGTGATTGTTTCCGATCCGGGCATGCTTGACCTGATCAGGCGCCTGCACCCCGATCTGTCTATACACCTCAGTACACAGGCCAATACAACCAACTGGGCCGCAGCCCGTTTCTGGGAAGATTTCGGGGTGGACAGAATAGTTTTGGCCCGCGAGTTGTCTTTAGCTGAGATCAAGCAAATCCGGGAAAAGGTGAAACTGGAACTGGAGATCTTCGTGCACGGCGCGATGTGTATTTCCTATTCCGGACGGTGTCTTTTAAGCAACTACTTTACAGGACGTGACGCCAACCGGGGTGACTGCGCCCAGTCCTGCCGCTGGCGGTACGCCCTGGTTGAAGAAAAAAGGCCCGGCGAGTATCTTCTCATAGAAGAAGATGGGCGGGGCAGCTATATCCTGGGTTCCCGGGACCTCTGCCTGATTGAACATCTCCCTGAAATGGTTAAGGCGGGTATCAACAGCTTTAAAATCGAAGGGCGAATGAAGAGTGTCAACTACGTGGCAGGTGTTGTAAAGGTCTACCGTGAGGCGCTGGACGCTTTTCTGGCTGATCCGGAAAACTATCTTTGCACCCCTTCCTGGCGGCAGGAAATCAGCAAGGTCAGCCACCGCAGTTACACTACCGGGTTTTTGTTCGGCAGTCCCGGCGGGTCCGGCCAGCATTATGAGGGGGAGATTTACAAGCGGAGCCGTGCTTTTGTGGGGTTGGTTAAAGATTTCGACAGTGCGTCGGGTATGGCGCTGGTAGAGCAGCGCAACCGTTTCACCGTTGGGGATGAAATGGAAATACTGGTTCCCAGGGGGGCTAACTTTAGCCAAAAGATAACTAAAATAATTGATGAAGAAGGCAACTCCGTGGAAGCGGCGCCTCATCCCCAGCAAAAGGTGCGGGTGCCTTTTGACCGGGCTGTGCCGGAGTACGCTATATTAAGAAAAATTTAATAGGCAAGATTTTAAGGGAAACACGTACATAATATAAATGCTGTTATATTTAACATTTGAACAGGAGGTCTCAGATGGTACAAAGTAAAGGGAGTCTGCCTACCCGAAAAGAGATTCCGGACAAATACAAGTGGCGGCTGGAAGATATCTATGCCAGTGATGAGCTTTGGGAACAGGATTTTCAACAGGTCAAAAAGCTAATTGATGAGGCCGGCGCCTACCGGGGCAAGCTGGGGCAGTCGGCGCGGTCTTTACTGGAAACCCTGAGGTTGGAATACCAGCTGCAGGAACTCAACGAGAAAGTATATACCTATGCCCGTATGCGCCGGGACGAGGATAATGCCAACCCCATCTACCAGGCGTTAACCGACCGGGCGGCGAGTTTACATACCCTGGTGCAGACGGCGCTCTCCTTCATTGTGCCCGAAATCCTGGCCCTTCCTACAGAGACCATGGAGCGCTTCCGGCAGGAAGAGCCGGGCCTGGAACTTTACGGTTTCGCCCTGGATGAACTGCTGCGTCAGAAAGACCACATCCTGTCCGCCGCCGAGGAGCGGATTATCGCTGGAGTAGGGGAAGTAGCCGAGGCTCCGGCCAGTATTTTCAAAATGATCAACAATGCGGACATGACCTTCCCCTCCATCAAGGACGAGGAAGGGAAAGAGCTGGAAATCACCCACGGGCGGTACAATCAGTTTATGGAAAGCACAGACCGCCGGGTACGCCGGGAGGCGTTCACTTCTCTCTACAGCACCTACCGGAAATTAAAGAATACACTGTCCGCTACCCTTGGTTCCAGTGTGAAAAAAGATGTATTCTATGCCCGTGTGCGTAAATTTCCTTCAGCTTTGCAGGCCTCCCTCTTTGCAGACAACATCCTCCCGGAGGTTTATGACAACCTTATCCAAACGGTGCGCCGGAACCTGGCTGCCATGCACCGCTATATGTCCCTGCGCAAGAAGTTGCTGGGGCTGGATGAACTGCATATGTATGATTTGTACACTCCTATGGTAAAGGATATCAAATGGGAAATTCCCTTCGCTGAAGCTGTTAAGCTGGTAAAAGAAGGGGTCGCCCCTTTGGGTGATGCCTATGTTGA
Organism: uncultured Pelotomaculum sp.; assembly: GCA_964543575.1. Lineage (GTDB taxonomy): Bacteria > Bacillota > Desulfotomaculia > Desulfotomaculales > Pelotomaculaceae > Pelotomaculum_B. The sequence continues at coordinate 1,607 of CAZIYV010000114.1, read as the reverse complement.
AACCATGGCGGGGGGGTTTACCGGGGGTTGGGCGGACATCTTTGAAAACAAGGGCAAAACCAGCGGGGCTTATTCCTGGGGCCCCTACGGTGTACACCCATATATTCTGCTGAACCATCAGGATAATCTAAGCAACCTTTTCACTTTAGCGCATGAGATGGGGCATGCCATGCATTCCTATTACGCCCATCGCGAGCAGCCATACATTTATGCCCATTACACTATCTTCACAGCCGAGGTGGCCTCCACGGTCAACGAGTCCCTGCTCATGGAGTATTTGCTGAAGACGGTAACCGACCCGGGCAAAAAAATCTATCTGCTAAACCACTACCTGGAGCAGTTCCGAGGCACCGTGTTCCGGCAGGCCATGTTTGCCGAGTTTGAAAAAATTGTGCACGAAAAAATTGAAGCGGGGCAGGCCCTGACCCCTGAACTTCTCTGCCAGATCTACCACCGGCTCAATGTTGATTACTACGGGCCGGAGATGGTGGTGGATGAGGAGATCGACCTGGAATGGGCGCGCATCCCACATTTTTACTCGGCATTTTACGTTTACAAATATGCCACCGGATTTTCTGCGGCCACGGCTATCACCAGCAGGATACTTGAGGAGGGTGCGCCGGCGGTTGACCGCTACCTCGGCTTTCTTAAAAAGGGAGGCAGTGACTATCCCCTCAATCTGTTAAAATATGCCGGAGTGGATATGGCAACTCCTCAGCCGGTACAGGAAGGACTGGACCTTTTTACCCGGCTGCTGGACCAGATGGAAGAATTAACGATATAACCGGTGTGAATGCAGGCTTGAATCTGCTGTATTAGTTCTCAAATTATGGACCAGGCTGGTGACAACAAGTCAAGAGCCTGGTTTCTTTTGTTTAAATATTTAATATTTGGGCGAAGATAGAAATAAATGCCATCTGTATCAATATGTGAAAAGGAAGGTTCTGTGTGGACGTTTTGAGGCAGAAGAGGCTGGTCCAAATTTTTTTTATTTTCGGACTATGTCTGTTGGGCTTGTTATTCCCACTTTGGCAAATACAACTCCGGGACGGTGACCTTTACGCAGTCCTGGCGCTGGATCAGGACAGCCGCTGGGTAGCCCTGGAGCACGCGCCGAGGGGTGAGATACTTGATCGCAACTCAGTCCCTCTAACCGGTGCAAGAAAAGAAGACAGGGTTATTGTTTTCCCTGTGGCTGTCGCGGACAAGCCTGAAACGGCCAGTGGTTTAGCGGAAATATTGAGCGTTGACCGTTCAGTGATAGATAGCTGCCTTAAAGGGAGCGCCTGTTTTCTGCCATACAGTGTAACTCCCGCTCAGAAAGCCGCCATCAGGCAGAAAAACTGGTCCGGTGTAATGGTTTTAGCTGTTCAATTCCGGTACGGGGAACGGACGCTGGCGCCCCAAACACTGGGCTACCTGGGCAGAATATCTTCCAGTGAGGAATATCTTAACTTAACTAAAAGCTCGCGTAAAATTTACCGGTATGATGATATGGTAGGCAAAACAGGCCTCGAGTTAATTTATGAAGAGGAATTGAAGGGGGGAAGTCCGGAACAGGCGGGCAGGGGATTCGCTGACCCCAGGGGGAACCTGCCGGGCTACCC
>CAZIYV010000113.1:0-11418 GCA_964543575.1 uncultured Pelotomaculum sp. | reverse complement strand
AACATTTGGAGCGCGCCGTCTGGTTATTGATTCAATTTACGGGTTTTTCTCCCGCATAGATAATGCCGCCGTCCTTCATGAAAAATTCTATTGTTTGGTCACCTATCTAAACAGTCTCAATTGTACCACTCTATTAATCAGCCCTGCCTGGGAACTGGCTGACAGCGGAAAAGTGGAAGTAATCCACTCGGTAGTCCAGGGTACCATCTTACTCAAGTCGGTACTGCTTAAAAACCGCAGGGTCAGGCAGTTGGAAATCTACAAGATGCGGGGTGTCAACCATGCCATGGGCAATCATTTACTCGAAATTAACACTTCAGGTGTACAGGTATTCCCCCGGTTAGGAGGGTAGGGCTATGCGTAGAGCCTATTTTGGAGTTGAAGGTTTAGACCGGAATCTGGAAAAAGGTTTGATGTACGGTTCCCAGATCATGGTGGAAGGGGAATCCGGTATAGGTAAAACCGTGCTTGCGGGAGAATTTATCAAGGAAGGGCTGCGCTGTGGTGACACCTGCGTCTATGTGGCCTGCGATGAACCTCCAATAGCGATGCGCGAGCACCTTTTAAGTTTTAAAGTCGGGACCCTGGCCTATGAAGAGGCGGGCAGGCTGATTTTTATAGACGCCTATGAAGAAGGAGATACTGTTGAAAAATACGCTCTTTCCGACCTCAGGAACCTGGACAAGTATTTTGCCCTGGAAACGGAGATCCTACGCGGCTGTAACGGCAGTAGAGTGAGGCTGGTGGTGGACAGTTTGAGCACCCTTTTCACCTCAATAGACACTGCCGATATCCTGGATTTTCACCGTACCCGGATCAAGCGGCTCCGGAAAAGCGGGATACTGGCCATGGATATATTTGTGAACGGTGTTCTGGATGCCAAGCTGATGACCATAAGCGGTCACCTTTATAATTTTATTCTTAAAATGAATTTCAGCGGTTCCAGGTACAACCCCATGCGTATGATGCAAATCGGTAAGGTGAAAAGCCAGCAGTTCGTATCCTCCCGGCACGCTTTTACTATTAGTCCCGTATACGGTATTCTGGTGTCTGCTGAAATGGGGGTAAGCGAATGAAAGCAAGCGAATTCTCCAGAAAATTAATCAACTTTATGCAATTGAGCATGTGCAAGACTATGAAACAGCTTCCTTTCAGCGGCAGTCACTGGTTGGAGCAGTTTATGATGAGTACGGCGCAATATGTCCTGGACGAACGACTGAATGAGATACAGTTTGACTCAAAAGAGCCTGCAAAGGCCTGCCGGACTTTTCTCAACTTCATGGACCAAGAGGGTTTTTTAGAGGCCGGGGATTACCGGTTGGAAGATTGTGGGGATAGCTTGCTGGTACAAGTTGAGCGCAGCAACTGTGTCTACCGGGACTACTGCATGAGGGCGCCGGAGGAAGGTTTGCCTCTTTACTGTGCCCGCCTCAGTTCATTTCAGGCGGTCTTGCGCCACGTGCTTGGTAAAGATTACTCCACATCGATGGAGACAGATGAGCGTGGAGTTTGCCGCGGCATGCTGTTTCCAGCCACCCGTCCCAAGGAGGAAATCGTTACCCGGGAAGGACATTTACTGAAGGTTGCCGGACGGAGGGCAATCCTTCTCCCGCAGGAAACATACGCATCCCTGTTCATGTCGATAAAAGAGCACGCTCCCCATGCTTTAAAACACGTCCTTTATGATGCCGGCTTTCGGTCAGCTTTGAACCTCGCCCGTAAAACCAGGATTCTTTACCCCGACACCGAAGAGTGCCTGCAGTTGCTTCTAGAAGTGATCAAGAATGACGGGCTGGGTAATGTGGAACTGGTTTCCTTTAACCAGGCCCAGGGCAGGGCCAGGATCCGCTGTTATGATTCATTCCAGGTATCTGTCGCCAATGAGTACGGCAGTTTTTACCGCTCCCCCCAGGTTACCTGTGACCTGCTCAGAGGAATATTCGCGGCTTACTTCAGCGTTCTGCTCGATAAAGAGATTATCTGTGAAGAGATGTGCTGTCAGTCAGTAGAGGGTAATTACTGTGAGTTCCTCACAATGCCCCTTCCAAAGAACCTGTGGGAGGAGGAGCCCCGTGGCGGAAATAATTAATGAAGATTTGGATTCAGTACTGCAAACGGTTATCCGGATTGAGCTGCTTGCCTTTTTTCAAGCAAACCCGTATACACGGGACACGGCAAGCGGTTTAGCCCTCCGCCTGCACCGTCCCTGCCAACAGTTGGAACTGGCTCTACAAGCTCTCAGCGCTCTCGGCATCCTGGAAATAGGCGGGACCAGCAAGGTGACTATTTACCGACTGCGCAGCGCCGACTTGATCACCAGCTACTTTCAGGAACATTGCGAAAAAAACACTTAACAACCTTTATATAGCCTGACGGTGAGAACCTGTGCTGATAGGGAGGTATCCTTTATGATAGAATTTTGGGATGACTGGTCACGCCTGGCTGTAGATCACCTGCCTGTAGGAATAATAGCTATTGACCGGGAAGGCCGTGTTCGAATATTCAACCGTTCACTATCTAAACTGACCGGTTTAAAAGATGATCACGTATTGGGAAAGTCATTCCTCAAACTATTAAACGGTCAGAAATCCAGCTACAACAAGCTGCTGCAGACACTTGCCACAGGCAAGGAATTTAAAAACCTGAAACCCGAGTCTGTGATTCCTGTTAACGCCTCTTCCGATTTCACGGCAAACATTTATGCTATCAGGAACAAGGGCGGCGCCACGGTGGGCGCTATGGCCATGTTCACACCTGAGAGACGGCAGCAAGAATTGGAAAATACCATTGTAAAAGTGGAAAAGTTGGCCATATTAGGGCAACTGGCCACAGAAATGATCCACGAAATCAGAAACCCGCTTACGACTGTTGGTGGTTTTATGCAATTATTACAACAGCATTTAGAGGGAACTCCCCAGGAAGAATACTATAACATTATGTTGGCTGAACTGAAACATATTAACAGGTTTGTTTCAGATTTTTTGCTGTTGGCCAGGCCGGGTTATTGCAAACGCGCACAGTGTTCCATCAATCGATTAATAAAAGAAGTAGCCTCGCTTGTGGAATGTGAAGCGGTTATTCGCAATCTGATAATTAACCTGGAGACATCGGAAGGCATGCCGCTGGTCAATGCGGATGGCGGGCAGTTAAAACAAGCTTTTTTGAACATCACCAGGAATGCTTTTGACTCCCTCCCTGACGGGGGGGAGGTTTTCCTCCGTGTCTCAAGTGACGAACAGCAAGGAATCGTGCGGGTAGTGATCAGAGACACGGGAACAGGCATGGACCAGCAGACTTTGGCCAATATGTTTGACCCGTTTTTTACAACCAAAGAAAGTGGTACCGGCCTGGGCCTGTTTATCAGTAAAAAAATCATTGATAATCATGGCGGCCATATTAAAATCCAGACTGAACCCGCAAGGGGCACCACAGTCACAGTATTGCTGCCGGTTGCTTAGATAGAAATTAGCTTTGCGTAAACCCTTCCCCAGCATCCAAAGGAGATTATTTTGTGCCTAACAAATATAGAGAGCTGGTTTTAGTTTAAAACTAACCGGCAGGAACAAAATGGGCATCAAAAAAGCGAGTTGTCTGTCTGACACTAGCTTTTTTTGTATTTTGTGTCAACATTCCTCTATCTGAGAGCAACGAAGGTAGCGCTAGAGACTTCGGAGCCCCATCTTCTCCTCAGTTCTTCTCGGTAATATCCGCATGGTATTCCTGCAAAGATTTCATACCGGCTTTCCGAACATTATTTTCTTTATACGCCGCGATACCTTTGGCGCTGGCCAGGGCTGCCGCCAGGGTGGTGATGTACGGTACTTTATACTTGATCGCCGTCTTGCGGATATAAGAGTCATCATGTTGGCTGCGTTTTCCGGACGGGGTGTTGATCACCAGGTTGATCTCATTATTGGTAATGCCATCGACTATATTGGGACGTCCTTCAAACAACTTTTTAATCTCTTCGGAGATGATCCCATTTTCTTTCAGGAATTTGTGGGTTCCTCCCGTCGCTTTAATACTAAAACCCAGTTTGGCGAATTCCCTGGCCGCTTCCAGCACGGCCGGCTTGTCCTGATCGGGTACGCTGAGCAGGACTGTACCGGATGTGGGGAGGGTGGTCTGGGTAGCTTCCTGAGCCTTATAATAGGCCAGGCCAAACGAGTCAGCAATCCCCAATACTTCACCGGTGGAACGCATTTCCGGGCCCAGTACCGGGTCTACTTCCTGGAACATATTAAACGGGAAGACCGCCTCTTTTACCCCGAAATGTGGGATTCTTTTTGAAACCAGTCTGTTGACAGAGGGTTTTTGACCGGTTTGGGCCGCCAGCATTATTTCTGTGGCAATCCGGGCCATTGATACATTACAGACTTTTGACACCAGGGGAACCGTCCGCGAGGCCCGCGGATTGGCTTCCAGAACATAAACCCGGTTATCGGCAATAGCGTACTGCATATTCATCAGACCAACCACGTTCAGTTCGCTGGCAATCTTCTTAGTATATTCCACAATGGTTTCAATATGCCTGGCTTCAATACTGATCGGCGGAATCACGCAGGCTGAGTCTCCGGAGTGGATGCCTGCCAGTTCTATGTGCTCCATTACCGCCGGCACAAAAGCGTCAGTCCCATCGGCGATGGCGTCTGCTTCCGCTTCAATAGCGTTTTTAAGGAATCTATCGATCAGGATCGGTCTTTCCGGCGTAACCCCGACTGCGGCAGCCAGGTACTGGCGGAGCATTTCCTCATCGTAAACAACTTCCATCCCACGGCCGCCCAAAACATATGAAGGACGGACCATCAAAGGATAGCCAATTCTGTTGGCGATGGACAGAGCTTCCTCAATATTCACCGCCATCCCGGATTCCGGCATGGGGATATCAAGTTTCTCCATAATCTGACGGAACCGGTCGCGGTCTTCGGCCAGGTCGATTGTTTCAGGTGTTGTGCCGAGAATTTTCACCCCGGCTTGAGCCAGTTCAGCGGCGATATTCAGGGGGGTCTGGCCTCCGAACTGAACAATGACCCCCAGCGGCTTTTCCTTTTCGTAGATGCTCAGTACATCTTCCACTGTCAGCGGTTCAAAGTACAGCTTGTCCGATGTGTCATAGTCGGTCGAAACAGTTTCCGGGTTGCAGTTGACAATAATCGTCTCATAGCCCAGATCGCGCAGGGCGAAAGCCGCATGCACGCAGCAGTAGTCAAATTCAATGCCCTGGCCGATCCGGTTCGGGCCTCCGCCAAGGATCATCACTTTCTGCCGGTCGCTGGATGTAGTCTGGTCCGGGGCGTTGTAAGTGGAGAAATAGTAGGATGCGTTTTCGACGCCGCTGACCGGGACGGCCTCCCATCCTTCCACAATCCCCAAAGCGGTCCTGCGCTGGCGAATATCTGATTCCGGTTGATTTAAAAGCAGCGCTAAATAACGATCGGCAAAACCGTCCTTCTTAGCCCGGATCAGCAGTTCGTCCGGCAATTGCCGCTGCTTATACTTTAGAATTTCTTCTTCCAGCAAAACAAGTTCCTTCATTTGCTGAATAAACCAGGGTTTGATATGGGTCAACCGGTGTAGGTGCTCGATATCCGCGCCTTTGCGCAAAGCCTCATACATAATAAACTGGCGTTCACTCGATGGCTCTGCCAGCATCGCCAACAATTCTTCCAGGGTGCGGCGGTTGAAATCTTTGGCAAAACCTAATCCGTAACGATTAATTTCCAGGGAGCGAATAGATTTCTGAAAGGCTTCTTTATAGTTTTTGCCGATGCTCATCACTTCGCCGACAGCCCTCATCTGCGTCCCCAGTTTGTCCAGGGAACCGGGGAACTTTTCAAAAGCCCAGCGGGCAAACTTTATCACCACATAATCACCGGAAGGGGTGTATTTATCCAGAGTGCCATCACGCCAGTACGGAATCTCGTCCAAGGTCAATCCGGCCGCCAGCATGGCCGAAATCAAGGCGATAGGAAAGCCGGTGGCTTTGGAAGCTAAAGCGGAGGAACGGGAAGTGCGGGGGTTGATTTCAATGATAACCACCCGGCCGGTTTTAGGATCGTGGGCGAACTGAACATTGGTTCCGCCAATGACTTCGATGGCTTCCACCACGTCATAGGAGTGTTTTTGCAGCCGCTGCTGCAGCTCAGGGCTGATTGTCAGCATCGGGGCCGAACAAAAAGAATCGCCGGTATGCACACCCATGGCATCAATGTTTTCAATGAAACAAACAGTAATCATCTGGTTCTTGGCGTCCCGGACAACTTCCAGCTCCAGTTCTTCCCAACCCAGTACTGATTCCTCTACCAGGATTTGTCCAACCAGACTGGCGGCGATACCCCGATTGGCGACTGTTCTTAACTCTTCAACGTTATAGACCAGGCCGCCGCCGGTGCCGCCCATGGTGTAGGCGGGACGGATAACTACCGGATAACCGAGTTCCTGGGCGATATTCTCAGCTTCCTCCACACTGTAGGCCGGTTTACTGCGGGGCATTTCTATACCCAGCCGGTTCATTGTTTCTTTGAAGGCGATGCGGTCTTCGCCACGTTCAATAGCGTCAACCTGCACACCGATTACTTTCACTCCATACTTTTCCAAAACGCCGGCCTTATGCAGTTCCGAACTTAAGTTTAGAGCAGACTGACCGCCTAAATTCGGCAGCAGCGCGTCGGGCCGTTCTTTAGCGATGATGTCAGACAGACTTTTTAGATTCAGCGGTTCTATGTAGGTTACATCTGCGATGCCCGGGTCCGTCATAATCGTGGCTGGATTGGAATTGACCAGAACAATCTGGTACCCCAGTTTTCGCAGGGCTTTGCAGGCCTGGGTACCGGAATAGTCAAATTCACAAGCCTGTCCAATCACAATCGGGCCTGAACCAATAATTAGGATCTTGTTGATGTCACTACGTTGTGGCATATTTATCCTCCCGCTTTACAATATAGAACAAGTTATTTATCTTCTTTGATAAATTAACGCTTGTCAAAAGAAAATTATATCAAAAAAATTATAAGTTTGTAAGTGTACAGGTATATTTAAATTTCTCCAATAAAAAGTATGTGGAAGGTATTTAGAGAGCATTACGCTTGTTATTCCGTTGTATTTAACCTTCATTTAAAGACCTAAATTTTTTTTGGGGTAAAATCGTGCCTTAAACTTTTACAGCTAAATATTGCCAGGAGAAAAGCGCTGTACAATAAAATCACCCGATCGGGTGAGTTCATTGTACAGCTTCTTTATGCCGGCTTATTATTGCTTTTGGAACTGTATTCTCTGCGAACTTAAGGAAACACTAAATAAGACTCTGTACGTGAAAGGAGAAAACCATGGTTAATAAAAATCACGACAATGAATTACGTCAGCGCGTCAGGGCATTACTTGAAGAAGATAAAGATTTACGTGGTTATGCACTAAATGCAGATGTTGTAGAAGGTGAAATACAACTTCAAGGAATAGTAGATACCCTTAATGAAAAAGAGCGGGAAGGTGCGGGCATGCCTGTAAAAAACACTCGGTTATGTCCTGGATAACCCACTAAAGTAAGAACTTATAGTCTATTTTTCCGCTTATAATGCGCCGGATTTCCACCGTATCATTGTCGTCTACCAGGACGTAAAAAACCAAGTAACTATCGACTACCAAAATACGATATCCTTTCCGGGTTAATCTTCGGTTTTTCGGTGTAACGCCGATCAGCGGGAAATCCTCAAGCTGTAAAATGCTCTGCTCGATGTTTTCAGCCAGCTTAAGCGCTGCAGCGGGGTTGTCGTTTGAAATATATTCAACAATTTCGGCCAGATCCTGCTCTGCCGCCTCAGTGATATTAATTAGATGCTTTGGCATGGATACGGCTCCTTATGTCTGCCATAACCTCGCGGAACAGGCGGCGTTTTCCGGCGCGGCTTTGTTCTTCGGCCTCGTCCAGCTTATCATAAAGGTCTAACAGGGCTTGCTGTTCCTCAAAAAGCTGCTGGCTCATGATGACCAAGTGACCGTTGCCGTTCTTGGTAATAAAAACCGGCTTTTGCTCTTTGATGCAGATTTCCTCAATTTCGGGGGTCTTGTTCCGCAAATCGGAAACAGGACGAATTACTGGCATATCGCTCACCTCACGATTAATTGTTTATCAATATTATATCACAATATTGATAAACAAAAACATGATTCTCTGGTTACTGAACGGCTCCGCCAGGTTGAATTACAATTCAACCTGGTTCAGGCCCTTACTCTAATTATTGCACGGCTCTTTTGCGGTTACGGAGATTCCTATAAATGAACCAGACTGCACCTGCAAAAAGGGCTGCAAGTATAGCATAGCTTACCGGACGGAAATAAGGCTCGATCAAATGCCAGTTCTTTCCCAGCTTAAATCCCAGGTAAGTTAAAGCTATATTCCAGGGGATACAACCTACCAGGGTATAGATAAAAAATTTGGCAAATTTCATCCTGGCTATGCCCGCCGGCAGGGAGATAAAAGTTCGGATAACCGGCAGGTTACGGGCAAAGAAAACCGTCCAGTCCCCATAGCGGTAAAACCAGCGCTCCGCCTTTTCCAAGTGTTCCGCATTGATCAGGACGTACCTGCCGTATTTCAGCAGAAGCGCGCGGCCACCGCTGACGCCGAACCAGTAGGTGAGGAGCGAGCCCGTAAGGTTTCCCAAGACCCCAGCCGCTACGACACCCCAGAAGTTCAACAATCCTACCGCTGCCATAAAGCCGCTAAACAGCATGATCGCCTCGCTGGGCAGCGGGATACAGGCGCTTTCTATGGTCATGCCTATAAAGATGCCCCAGTAACCGAGAGTTTCCGTTAAGGTGACGGCTATATAGGTCAGCTGTTCAACCAGGTAATGAAACATTGGATGACCTCACTTTGATAAACAGCATTATTCGAATTATATAACAACCAAAACAATACAGTCAAACGTTATACTTAACGTTTTGTAAAAGCACACCAGCACAAGAATGAATGCTTGTGAAGCCTTATATTTCCTAAACTATAGCAATAAAGAGGCGTTGCTAATGCAACGCCTTATCGCTTTATGATGGTGGAGATGGTCTGTGCCGGATTAAATCCACAGCGACCAAACATACTCTAGACACATGTTTTTCATCACATATGCAATTGACATCTATAACATAACATTGCTATAATTGCCCAAATCAAAGGAAATTCCTATCCCTCTGCACCAAAGCCTATGATGCCGGGCGGTTGGATTTAAAAGGACTGCAGGTAAGGGATTATAATGAAATCGAGGCAAAAGTATGGAATCTGTCTATCTAAATAATTTAGCAATCACCATTGATAAGCAATTTCCCCAAGATATCATAAAAGCGAGTTTCCCCATGCGATATGGTAAATGCTCAGTGATAAAAACGTCCGAATACGAATTCTTGTTCAATTTAAATGGGGAAATTAAGTTCATCCGAGGCCTTAACTTAAAAAGCTGGCCGCATCTGGCTGAACAGCTGAAACGGACCGATGGCAATGACTGGGTGTATTATTCGGTCGGCGATGACAGCAGCGACAAGGGTATTATCGCCTGGATGGGCGAATACTATTTGCCCTGTCTGCCATACCCTAGCAATTCCGTTTGGGAAATAAGTTATTTTTCAAACCCCAATGCCATGAATGCCCTGGCAGCATTGTCTCAATTGTATGGCAACCTTTTCGGGGCGCGAAAAGACGGGCTGTCTTCCACAGTAAGGGATTTTATCGACCTCGTCCTAGATAATGATGAAAACGTTTTGTACGAGAAAGCGAAGAAATTGTTTTCGATCATAGGCGGACGGGTTTCGGTTCTCCCGCCTGATACGCGACATGTCGATTATGAGATTATCCCGCTTATGATTGCAGATGGATGTCTTTATCACTGCAAATTCTGCTGCGTTAAATCGGCACAACAATTTCAGACCCGTTCCAAAACCGATATCCTCGAGCAGATTCAACAACTAAAGATCTTTTACGGCCGCAATCTTGAGAATTACAATGCCTTGTTTTTAGGAAATCATGATGCGCTTGCAGCCGGGGATGAATTGATCTACATGGCCGCTTCGGAATCCATTGAGGCCTTTGGCTTTGGGAATTCACGCTCAAAGACTCCCAAGCTATTCCTGTTCGGCAGTGTGGATTCACTGCTCAAGTCAGGTAACGAGTTATTCGAAAAGCTTAACCACCTGCCGTTTTATACCTATATCAACATCGGGCTCGAATCTGTCGACGCGCCAACCCTGGCATCCATTCATAAACCTTTGGACCCCTCAAAGATTCGCGATGCTTTCCAGAAGATGCTCGATATCAATTCTAACTATGCAAACATTGAAATAACAGCCAATTTCCTTTTAGGAGAACAGCTTTCGCCCGATCACTATCAATCCCTTGCCGAACTCCTGCGAAATGCACCCGTCCCTTCACATAGTAAAGGTGCTGTATACCTATCACCATTAAAGGACAGTCCTAAAAAGCGCGAGCTGTTGCCAAAATTCTTGGAGATAAAAAAGCAGAGCCGGCTACCTGCCTACATCTATTTAATCCAGAGATTATAGTGAATCTAAATAAACATTTACTAAAATAAAAACCCCCGGAGGGGTTTTCATATGGTTTGATTTACCATGTATCAGTGGCAGAATAGGCAATTATCTGATCAAAAGATATCTCAAGCCTCAGTGGTCCCACAGCATGAGGTGTATATACATATTCCTGATAGTATATTACCAAACCACTATCGGTCATATAAAAACCCTGTTCTTCTTCTATTCCTTTGAATTCTTCAAAAAGTTCATAATCAAGTTCCTCTATTTTTTGCTGCAGTATTTGATTCAATATCTGCGTGTAATTAATGTCTTCTTTAAATAAATCCTTTAAATCCAGTTCCTTTCCGGTTTTCAGGTCTACTGTCACTCCATCCAATAAGTTATTAGGATGTGCCGCCCCTTCTGTATATAATGAAATTACAAAATACAAGCTCAATACATCCTCTGCTTTTTTTGTTATTTCATATGTTACGAATATGTTTTCCTTATAGTTTTCATCATCCTGGTGATAAAACGTTTTGTAACTGTCAACCCTTTCCCTGATTATTTCATTAACATTGTTTTCAATACCCTTGTCACCCATATTTGTAAAAACAGGATATTTTATATCTGTTCCGACTTTCTCATTGTCTTCAGTGTAGTTCTCGGTTGATATGGTATATCTGCCTTCCGGAACAACAAATTTGGACTCCGGCAAGTTGCCGGGAAGCCCCACCAGAACACTCCGGCTATTTTGATCCCATCCTACCTGATAACCAAAGGCTTCGGCTACGTACCTTGCCGGTAAATAGGTATACCCGTTTCTAATAACAGGGGCGGCGTCCATATTGGATTTAGTTCCGCTGTTGTCTAAAACCAGACTTCCTATCGTCAAACTAATAACCT
>CAZIYV010000112.1:0-11485 GCA_964543575.1 uncultured Pelotomaculum sp. | reverse complement strand
ACACCAAGCCCATAAGCATGATGATGCCGATCATCGACATCAGACTCAGGTCACTGCCTACCGCCAGCAGGCCAAAAATCGCCCCGATGACAGCCATCGGTATGGACAGCATGATTGAGAAGGGGTCAATATAGCTTTCAAACTGAGAGGCCAGGATGAAAAATATAAACAATACTCCTGTGATTATAGCTAAAAACATGGAACTAAAGGTATCACCCATCATTTCACTGTCGCCGCCGGCATAAATACGGTAGCCCTCAGGCATCGGCAGTTCCTGGTCAATTCTCTTTTGAAAATCCTTATTAAATTCACCCAGTGAAACCCCCTCCAGGTTAGCCGACAGGACGATCTCCTTGATCCGGTCAAAACGTCTGATTTCACTGGGAGTGGTACTGAAAACCTGCTCAGTCACCTGACTTAAGGCAACCATCGGGTTGGGGCCGCCCCCGGCCGGGGCGTTGCGGCTCTGCAGGTAGATATTGCTCAAATCCCCCATATTTTTGCGCTGGTCTTCCGCCAGGCGCACCCGCACGTCAAAGCGGTCCTCACCCTCTTCAAACTGGCTGACCACCACCCCGTTGAACAGGGTGCGCAGGGTATCCGCCACCTGGGCGGTGCTGATCCCCAGGTCCGTTGCCTCGTCGCGCTTGATCTGGACTTTTCCCTCCGGCTTGCCAGGCTTGAAGGTGCTGCTCACATCAACCGTGCCGGGGACGCTTTCCATGATCCGCTGGGCCTTTTCAGCATATTCCTGTAAAACATTTAAGTCGTCCCCCAGCAGGCGAAACTGTACCTGCTTTTCCGATCCCGATCCAATGCCGCCCGCCATGTTCACTGATACCTGTACGCCTGGAATACTACCCAGCTTCTGCCTCATGTCCGCGGCAATTTCACTGATAGTTCGCTCACGGTGATTTTTATCCACGGCTTTAACAAAAATATTCACCCTGTCCTGGGTTGTAGAAGAGTATACTTTCACCACTTCCGGGTATTCGCGAATAACATTCTCCAGTGTGACGGCCATCCCGCCGGCCATGTTCAGGCTCAAGCCCGCGTCCAGCTCGGCTGACACGCTTAACTCGCCCGTATCCCCGTAAGGAATGAATGTCGAGCCCATCAGCGGGGTCGCCGCCAGGCTGCCGAAAAACAGCAGGAAAGCCAGCCCCAGGGTTTTAAAGCGGTTTCTCAATACCAGCGCGATAAAGCCGCCATACCAATCGTTGACGTGTCCAAAGCCACGGTTAAACCAGGCCAGGAACCCGCCCAGCGGCCCACGCGGCAAAACCTCCTCCGCCTTTAAACTGCGGGACGCCAGCAGGGGCACCAGGGTAAAAGACACCAGCAGGGACACCATAACGCTGAAAACTACCGTCAGCCCGAACTGTTTAAAGAACTGGCCCACAACACCGGTCATCATCGCCACCGGTAAGAACACCGCCACCACGGTGAAGGTGGTGGATGTTACCGCCAGGCCGATTTCTGCGGTCGCCTCCCTGGCTGCCGCCTGTGGTGTCTTGCCAAGCTTCATGTGCCTTACGATATTCTCGATAACCACTATAGCATCGTCTATAAGCAGGCCAACCGACAGGGAAAGCGCCATCAGGGACATGAAGTTTATTGAAAAACCCATTAATTTCATGGCAAAAAAAGTTGCGATAATAGAGGTGGGTATGGACAGGGAACTGATCAGGGTGCTGCGCCAATCCCGCAAGAAAAGGAAAACCATGGCTACCGCCAGCAGGCTCCCTTCAATAATGGTTTTCACCACGTCGTTGACAGCGTCCCTGATATATACGGAGTTATCGCTGACGATTTCCAGGTTGACACCGGGCGGCAGTTCCTTTTGCAGATCGGCGACAGCTAACTTTATTGTGTCGGCTACCGCCACTGTATTGGTGCCCGATTGTTTGACTACATCCAAAGCAACAGCGGGCCGTCCCTGGTAACGGGCAAAGCTCTCCCTTTCCTTGACCCCGTCCGTCACTTCGGCAATATCCCGGACGTAAAGCTGGACCCCGCCGCGGCGGGCTACCGGCAGTGAGGCGAAATCCTCCACCCGTTCGACATTGCCGGTCGTGCGCAGGGTCATTTCATGTCCGCCGCTGCCAAGCTTGCCGCCAGGCACGTCGATATTTTCGCTGCTCAGGCTGTACAGCACCTCAGAGGTAGTCAGCCCGTAAGCAGCCAGCTTTTCCTTGCTGAGGTTAATCTGAATTTCCCTTTCCTCAGAACCGTAAACACTTATGTTACCCACACCGTTGATGGTTTGGAGACGTTTCTTGACCTTGTCATTGACCAATACACTCATTTCCCGCTGGGAAAGGTCGCCGGTTAAAGCAAGGTAAACAATAGGCATGGCCATCGGGTCAATCCTGGAGATGACGGGCTCCTCGATATCCTGAGGCAGATCCCCCCGGATCGTGCCAATCTTATCCCGCACGTCCTGGGCAGCCACCTCCGGCTTGGTTTCCAGGGTAAACTCGGCCACCGTGGTGCTGACACCCTCACGCGCTGTGGTGTATATGTGCTTAACCCCGGAGATCTGGCCGACAGCCTCCTCCATCTTTTGTGAAATTTTTGTCTCGATCTGTTCCGGAGAGGCTCCCGGCTGAACTATGGTGGCAACCACATAGGGGAATTCCACTTCAGGAAAATCATTGATGTTAAGGCCGACATAGCTGATGATGCCCAGGGCTACCAGCGCCAGGATAGTGACTGTGATAAAAACCGGTCGTTTCAGGCTCAGGTTGGTGAGAAACATTCGTTTTTCTCCTGTACGTATTACAATTTGGTCGTGGGACGTGAGACGTGAGACGTGGAATATTATTGGTCTTTTCAAGATGTGCGACTGAAGTCGCACCTACAAATTCGGTTGTCGGTTGTTAGGTTTTAATCGGAGATAATGATTTTGTCCTGGTCTTTGAGCTTGTTGACGTTGGTAACAACTATCTTTTGACCAGCCGCAAGGCCGGACTTTATCTCCACCAACTGGTCAATTACCTGGCCAATTTCCACCTGCTGGCGTTTTACCCGGTCACCTTCTGTGACAAAAGCGAAAAACATCCCCTGTATACTGACCAGTGAGTTCTGAGGCACGGCCAGCACCTCTCCGCCTTCACCGGACTTAATTTGCACGCTTGAGAACATACCCGGTTTGAGAAGCCCTTCCTGGTTTTCCACTTTAATTTTTGTTTCAAAAACCCGTGCATCCTTATTGGCGGCAGGGTTGATGATTTCCACCACTCCGTTAAATATGCGGCCGCTGAATGCTTCTACGGTAACTGTTGCCGGGAGGCCCGGCTTAATCTTGCCCAGATCCTTTTGCTCTATATTCACCAGCGCGTAAATAGAGGAAATATCCTCCACTGCCATCAGGGTAAAGCCTGCCGAAACCACCTGGCCCGGGGTGACATTTCTGTTGGCAACCACACCATTTAGAGGGGAAACGACAGTGGCGCCGCGCAAAGCCTCTTCGGCGTTGGCAACCGCCGCGGCGGCGGCGTCGGCGTCAGCCTCGGCTAACATCAGCCCGGTTTGGGCGTCTTCGAAATCTTTTTCAGAGATTACTTTCCCCTGGTACAATTCCCTGAACCGCTCGTAATTTACCCTGACCGAGGCCAGGTTAGCCTCCGCTTTTTTCAGCGTGGCCCGGGCAATAGCCAGGGCGTTGCTATATTCGGTGTCTTCAAGTAAAACCAGCGGCTGTCCTACCGCCACGAAGGCGCCGTTTTCCACCAGCACCCGGCTTACCCGGCCGGGTACCTTAGGACTGATAAAGGCCTCGTTTAAAGCCTCCAAACTG
Source organism: uncultured Pelotomaculum sp. (assembly GCA_964543575.1). Classification (GTDB taxonomy): domain Bacteria; phylum Bacillota; class Desulfotomaculia; order Desulfotomaculales; family Pelotomaculaceae; genus Pelotomaculum_B. The sequence continues at coordinate 7,683 of CAZIYV010000112.1, read as the reverse complement.
CCGGTAAGAGCCACGTTTTCTTCTTTTTTAACCTTTCCCACATCTTGCACTGCTACTGTCTGGGCGCTCTCCTGAGGGGAAGTATCTTTTTTTTGTTTCAGGAAATCACCGCCCTTCCACAGTCCCAGGGCCAAAATCAGCACCAGGGGCGCCAGCCAGAATTTCCACTTGTGCTTCATTTAAGAGACACCCCTCACTTGTTTTTTTCAAGTTCCAACAGACATTCCCTGGCCCAGCGCATCTCAGCCTCTTCGCAGATAAAGCCCCTTTTCAAAGTAAGACGCCAGAAAAATTTTTCGCCGGGGAGCCCCATATCCTCGGCGTATTTGTCAATTGCCTTGGCCATGCCCTGATAAACCTCGAGCCTGGCCTGTATTTCTTTGATAAATCTTTTCATCTGAAACTTGAGTTCTTCCACCGGCAGCCTGGAACCAAATAAAACACGAATACAAAACTCATCCCGGATAGGCGGTAAGAGTTCTTGCGGGAACCTGATCATCCATTCCTGTAAAGCCTTTTCCCCTTCTTCAGTAACACTGTATATCTTTTTATCTGGCCTGCTTTCTTGTTTTTCTATACGTGTTGTCACGTATCCTTTTCGTTCAAGAGAACCCAGGTCGCGGTATATCTGGCTTAATTTAGCAGACCAGATGTAGCTGATATTCTTGTCTATGATTTGCTTTAAGTCGTATCCGGTTGTAGGCCTGTAAGATAGAATGCCAAGGATCGCGTGCTGCAGGGACATATTATCAACTTCTTATGTAAAATTTGTTACACAATACCATTACTTGTTATAGTACACATGTTATATATAGTCTGTCAATACCTTAAAACACTCATTTTTGATAGTAAAAAGGCGGGTTGGGATGGCGGTGAGAGGCGAGACAAGAGAACCGTCCCCTTGTCTCAAGGTACCGTCCCCTTGTCTCAAGGTATCTCATATATTACATTTGGGTTTGCGGTAGTGGCGGTTAAGTTCGGAAGCATAATCCGTGCCTACTGTAGCAGCGTTTTGATCGAGCCAGTCACTAAGAAGAGTCCTGCCTTTTGGAGTGCTCGAAGAAATAAGATAATCGGACATTAAACCATCAACTTCATCCCGGGTTAGAATTACATCCTTAACGACATTGCCCAGAAGCCTGGCAAGGAATAGCGCCAAACCAGGCTTAATATGTATGAGCATAGCCCTGCTCCCCACTTTTTCACGGATGAGACACACCAGTTCATTAAACGTATATGTTTCCGGGCCTACTGCGTCAATAACAATGTTCTCATTCATTTCCGCCGCGCTGAACACCAAATCAGCCATGTCTTCCACAAATACCGGTTGGAGTTTATAGTTACCCGAGCCTGGAACTGCAAACACCGGAAACCTCCTTAGTAACCAGGCGATATTGTTTATAAGAATATCTTCTTTTCCAAAGATAACGGTCGGCCTGATGATGGCATGAGACATCGTTGAATGGATAATCGCCTTTTCCAGAACTCCCTTGCGTTTTCACTCTTATCCCCCTGGAAAGGAGCCGGCGTGTTATGTATCTCCCGGTGTATCCTAAAGACCCGGTTACCACATACAGTTCAGGAGTATCCATAGCTGATGCCTCTTAAGGAAATTTTTTTTGCTTATCCCTTATCCTTTTGGGAAAGAAGCTTAAACATCTCCAGGTTTATACAGAATTTTTGATCATAGGATGAAGACCGGCGGTTGGGTACCGGTTGAATAACCGGGTGTACTGCTGATTTGATTGCAGAAATTCTACCAGGAGTGTTAATTGTTTCAATGTTTTCTCACTGATATTATGCTCTATTTTTTCCGTTTGCTCCAGTAGATCCTCAGTAACACCAATGAGCTTAAAAAACTGCTCGATAATCTCGTGCCTCTTAATAAGGTAACCGCCCAGTTCCTGCCCCTGGCTGGTAAGCTTGATCAGGCCGTATTTTTCATAATTCAAATAGCCCAGCTCCGACAGCTTCTGCACCATTTTATTCGCTGAGGGGGGCTGAACATTCAGCGCCCTGGACAGATCGCCCATCCTGACAAATTGTTCATTTTTAGCCAGGCGGCAGGTCATCTCCAGATAGTCCTCCATGCTGGGGGTTAAAACATTGTCCTGGCGGTGCAGGGCATAGCCGCGCACAGTATAAAACATCTCTTCAGAGCTGCTCATACGATCTCCTCTTTCAAACCAGACTGATAATATTCAAGCTCTCGCCGCTTTAGCTTAAACCCAGCAGACGCGCCGACCAGGCAACCAGAAAACAAACCGCGAAGGCGATTACCGTTGGAATGATAAAAGCCAGAAAGGTCCATTTCTTACTTCCCGTTTCCTTATAAGCTGTGAGCAAAGTAGTGGCACAAGGCCAGTGCAGCAGTGAAAACAGCATCATATTGACGGCGGTCAGCCAGGTCCAACCGTTTGCCAAGAGAAGTTTCCGCAGTTCTTCAAGGCTCCCGAACTCAAGCAGATGCCCCGCTGACAAGTAACTCATAAGCAGAACCGGCAGTACAATCTCGTTGGCCGGCAGCCCCAGGATAAAGGCCAGTAGAATAAAGCCGTCGAGACCGACAGCGTGACCAAGCGGGTTCAGCCAGCCGGCCAGGCGCCCTATGACGCTCAGTTCACCAATATAAACGTTGCCTAAAATCCAGGTTATCGCCCCGGCCGGCGCGGCTATTACCACAGCCCTCATGAGTACGAACAGGGTACGGTCAATCAGCGAGCGATAAACCACCGCCCCAACCTGAGGCCTGCGGTACGGCGGCAGTTCCAGGATCAGTGATGAGGATTCCCCTTTGAGGATGGTGGCTGATAAGATCCGGGAGGTAAGGAAGGTTACACCGATGCCCAGCAAAACCAGACAGGTAATCACCGCGGCGGCGGCAGCTGTTTCATAGACTGAGCCCGCAGCGCCGCCAATGAAAATGGTGGCCACAATGATCATGGTGGGAAAACGTCCGTTGCAGGGGACAAAGTTATTGGTTAATAGCGCTATCAGCCTCTCCCTGGGAGAATCGATGATGCGGCAGGAGATCACCCCGGCGGCGTTGCAGCCAAAACCCATACACATGGTCAAAGCCTGCTTCCCACAAGCTTTTGCTCTTCTAAACAGACTGTCCAGGTTGAATGACACCCGGGGCAGGTACCCTAAATCCTCCAGGAGAGTAAACATCGGAAAAAATATGGCCATTGGCGGCAACATCACCGATACCACCCAGGCCATGGTTTTGTACATTCCCAACACTATAACTCCGTGCAGCCAGCCCGGCGCCCCCAGCGCCAGGAACCAGGCGCTCATACGTTCTTCCAGAGCGAAGAGAACCGTGGCAATCATTTCAGACGGGATGTTGGCTCCCTGCACAGTGATCCAGAAAACCAGGCTTAACAAAATAATCATGATCGGATATCCCAGCCAGCGGGAAGTTAGGATGTCATCCAATTTCATATCCCAATCACGCCGGGAGGAGGGATTTTCTACCACCACCTGGCGGACAAGCTGTTCAGCGTTGGAGTAAATATCCGCCACAATCTGGTCACTGAGAGCGCGCCTGCGGGAATGGTAGGTTCTTTCTACTTCAGAATAGATTTCCGGCAAAGTGTGTGCGCTCATTCCGCAGTCCCCCTGAACGGAATTAAACCTGCGCCTGGGCCGAGGTGCCGGGAGATCTTATTGATAAACGCCTTATCACCATCCAACAGGCGGAGCGCAATCCAGCGGGCATTAAAAGTATCACCGATTAATTCCCTGATTTTTGGAGTGAGCATTGCTAGAATTTCTTCCACTTCACGGGAGTATGCTACTTGCATCGGCCGGGTCGGGCTGACCTTTGTAGTTATATTGAATATCGCCTCGCGCAGGTCCTTGAGGCCTTTACCGGTACGGGCGGCGGTACCTACCACGGGCAGGCCCAGTTTCTTCCCCAATGCTTCAAGATCCAGGGAGATGTTTTTTTTCTGAGCTTCATCGATTAGATTGACACATACGACCACCTTAGTATATATTTCCATAATCTGCAGAGTTAGATTAAGATTTCTTTCCAGTGAGGTGGCATCTACCACGACAACAGTGGCATCTGGTTGCCCGAAGCAGATAAAATCCCGGGCTATCTCTTCTTCAACTGAATTAGCCATCAGGGAATAAGTGCCAGGCAGGTCTACCAGTAAATAGTGCTTATCGCGGTGGCTGAAACTCCCCTGAGCGTTGTTGACCGTTTTGCCCGGCCAGTTTCCCGTATGCTGGCGGAGACCGGTTAAAGCGTTAAACACCGTACTCTTTCCCACGTTTGGATTCCCGGCCAAAGCCACGATAAACTGTCCTTCAACGGCATCGATACCGAAACTCTCTTTTAGGATTTTCCCGTGCGTTTGACATGTTAACGGCATACTGCTTATTCTCCATTCCTTTACTTTCCTTTAAGAGGGTAAACATCTACTTTATCAGCATTCTCATTGCGTAAGGCAATCAGGCTTCCCCGTACCCGGTAAGCCGCCGGATCACCCAAAGGACTTCTGCGAACGCATTCAATTAAGGTTCCCGGCACCATCCCCAAATCAAGCATACGTCGACGCGTCAAACCTTCTATATTCAAGGAAGCAATCTGGCATGATGAGCCAACCGGCATTTTTGACAGAGGTATGGTTATGTTTGCATAAGGCACTCTTATAGGACCTCCTTAGCTTTTAGATTATTTGCGGAAAGTTAGCTGCCACTAACATGGGACAAAAATAATGAGTTAGCCATGGCTAACACTTAAGAACATCTGATTTATAATATGAAAAGGAAGCTGATTTGTCACTTTTAATACTGCCAAGTAAATAACTTAATAACTTAGGTACCCGGTACACCCAAAAAACAAAAATGAGTCAGAGGACCGTCCATTGACTCTCCTGACTCATTTTTTTTGTCTCTGTTGAGAACCTTCTTACCGGGATTGGTCAACAAACCAGTTGATCAACCTGTATGCGATGCTGGATGGGTCCGGCGATGCGGGCAGGTTCTCTGCCGTGTACCACCCGGCGTCTTCGGTTTCCACTCCGTCGACGCAGATCTCCCCTCCGGCGTACTCGGCAGTAAAGGCGATCATCAGGGAATGGGGGAAAGGCCAGGACTGGCTGCCAAAATAATTGATATTTTTGATCTCAACACTCACTTCCTCACGGACCTCCCGGCGCAGGCATTCCTCAAGTGTTTCACCGGGCTCCACAAACCCCGCGAGAACGCCGTAAAACTTTAAGCCAGGCCGCCGGGCCAGCAGGATTTGCTCACCTCTGGTGATGACGCCAATCACAGCCGGGGAGATACGGGGATAGCTGACCAGGCCGCAAGATGGGCAGCACCGGGCATACTCATCCGCCTTTATTTCGGTTCGCTCGCCGCACCGGCCGCAGTACTGGTAGGTGCGGTCCCAGTGGAGAAGCTGAATGGCCCGGCCCGCAACCTGGTAGAGCCCTTCCTCCATCAGGCCGGACAGCTTCCTCAGGCCCAGGAAATCCATGCCGGGTAAAACGCACTGGTCATGCAGCACCTCCGCGGCGTAGCATGGTCGTCCATCCAACCGGCCCAAGTAGACTTTCCGTACAATATCAGGCTCAGGCACAGGCCCTTCAGGACTGAACGGAATGGCGGCCTCACCACTATGCAGGCGCACCAGCAGCGCTTCCCGGCAAAAGACAAACCAGTGCGCGAAGCCCTTGACCTGCAGCGTTGGAGCAGCTTCCGGCACAAAAATCATTTATCTTACTTCCTTTCGGGCTCAGATTTTACGCAGACGAACATGCGCTGTTGAGCAAATCAGCGATGTAGGTTCGATTTCAATCGAACACGGCATGTTAGCGCCGAACTAGTTTGGGGCCAATGTAACTTTTGTGCGACTAAAGTCGCACCTACATATTTTAGGCAACCCATAAAGATATTTTCAGGGTAGTTACTTTCCTTTAACTCTATAATTTTTCGTTATTATATATTCTTTTTTGTCTTGCTCAAACCTTTTCCAGCCACTCAAAATACGGCCGGTCAAATATAACCATGGCATTAACCATCAGTTCCACGATACCGGCATACTGTACATTGAACTTGGCCGTGCCCTGGTAGTAATCCAGCATATCACGGATGGCTCCCTTGCAATTGGAGCAAGGGGCACAGACATATTTGGGTATGCCGGGATCATGGATCGTATCCTGGAAGGCGTCCAGGATTTGTTTGAACTTCATCCGGGCGGCAACCTTCATTTCCCATTCTGAAAAGTTCATGCTTCTCATAACGGCAAAGCCGCCGCCGCCGCCGCAGCAGTAGTTTTTTACCCCGTGGGGCGTCATTTCCCTGAATTGAGGGCAGAGAGCTTTGAGGATGTGGCGCTGAGGCATTACCACACCCATAGAACGGACAATATTGCACGGGTCGTGCAGGGTAACCGGGAAGTTGTTGCGCAGTGGGTCAAACTTGACCGCGCCGCTCCTGACGATGTCCCAAAGGATGGGGAAGCTGCTTTCACGGGGAATATTGTCTTCTCCGGTCACCAGCCGGTCAGACGACACGGCCGCGGCCCGGTGGGCGTGGCCGCACTCACCGATCACTATTCTCCTTACACTCAATTCACGGGCTGCCTTGCGCTGGGCGAGGGCAATTTTTGCCGTCTGAGCGTCATCATACCAGATACCGTAATTAACGGAGTCGTAGCCGGCCAGTTCGCTGCTCATAGTCCAGTTCAGGCCGGCCTCCTCAAAAAGGATGGCGAAAGCGGCCGGATTATCCGGCCAGGATAAAAACTCACCGGCGTTGTGGATCAACAGGATATCCGCGCCTTTCTTATTAATGGGTATTTTGTACTGTTTGCCGGTCCGGTCCAGGATATCCTCTTCAATAAACTCTATCGTATCCAAAAAAGCTCCTCTGTTCATGCCGGTGCTTGAACCGGTTTTCAACTGCAGCAAGGTACCTCTCTCATGCAGGAGGGTCGGGGCTATACCCATCTCCATACTGAAAAGAGCCCTGATCTCCCTGGTGATCAGGGCGTTATCCAGGCCCAGGGGGCAGGTCTGGGCGCAGCGCCGGCAGAGGTTACAGCGGTAGGCCAGCTCACCCAGGCGCAGCACGGCTTCCACATTAATGTCGATATTCCCGCCTGTGAACTGTGCTGCCAGGCTGCCTCCTTTTTTATATCTTTTATATAGTTTACGCAGCGCCTCGGAGCGGAAAAGAGGCCGGTACACCTCCTTCTCACCACTGGCCTTAAAAATGTGGCATGCTTCCGAGCAAGCGTCGCACTTGGCGCAATACTCGCAAGCAAGAAGAAAAGGAGTCAAAAAGCCGCGGTTGGTTTCTTTTGAAAATAACTTATCCAGTCCACTTAAAAACTTTTTAATAAACTCTTGCTCTTCTTCCTTTGACCTGGGACGGGTAAGCCTGTCGTTGCCGACAATGCCGTCTACAGTGGTACAGTAGGTCTCTTTCCAGGCGGCCTTTACCGGTTTCAGTTCGGGCTCCAGGCCCGGCTTGTCATAGGGCGCCGGTAAAGGCATAAATTTATCCAGGCTGATCAACTGGTCGGACGACGGCCTTGTTATATCTTGAGGTTTTAAATTATCCATTTGAACACCACCCTGCTCTTACTTTGCTTTTATAAACTATCCTGCCCGCCGCCAGAATTGACGTGAGGTGAGGACCAGCTGTCTTGTGGACTGTATT